>NZ_JQBD01000120.1 GCF_001437255.1 Pediococcus damnosus
ATCTATTACCAACAACAGATATTGTAGAATCGGATAAGAAGACTTTTTACTTTCATGGAAATAAGAATAATGATTAGACGATATTTTCTAATTCCATTAATTCAGCAATTTCATAAGTAGGTTTTGTTGAAGTCGAATTTTGCTGATGAGCTGGATTGAACCACACTGAATCAAGGCCATAATTGGCGGCACCAAGAATGTCTGAGGTTAATGAATCACCGACAACTAATGATTGCTGCTTATCAAAATGATCAATACTTTCAGCTACGTAGTCAAAGAATTGAGGTTCGGGTTTAGGATGGCCAACTGTTTCTGAGACAAACATTTTTGTGATATATTTTGCCATTCCAGATTCACGAAGTCGGCGTTTTTGAGTCGCTGCGATTCCGTTGGTTACAATATAGAGTTGATGGTGATGACTCAAATCGTTTAGCAATTGGACAGCGTTTGGGATTGGATCATGACCTGCCGATAAAAATTGGCGATATTGTTTCTCATAGGCCACGCCATCAACATCCAAACCGTATTGGCTGAAGAATATTTGGAATCGGGTATTCAGTAATGTCTCTCGTGAAATCTCGCCACGCTCTAAACGGCGCCAAAGCCCTTCGTTCATTTGATGATAGTTTTGATAGGCTTTGGAAGTTAGTGGTCGATTGATTTGGTTAAACAGTTTTTGAATGGCCTGATGTTCTGATGCCTGAAAGTTAAGCAGGGTATCGTCAACATCGAATAAAAGGGTCGGATAGTTCACAAAATCACTCCTTGGCGTCACTAGTAATGACTTTGACTACTTTTTCGATGGCTGCAACTAAAGGACTATCTGGTGAAATGCCGGTTTCAGAGAAGCGGGACTGCCACCATTCTTTACGAATATCATTGATAATGGGAACAATTTTCTTACCGGTACCGGTTAAATTTAAATTAATTGCCTTACCGGTGCCGGAGGTCTTGGTGAGGTAGTCTAATTGCTCCATCTTTTTTATTTCTCGGGTTGCCAGACCCTTATCAATAACCAGCGATTTAGCAACCTGATTTTGGTTAATGTCTGGATGATCGCGGACAGTTAACAAAATACAGGCAGCAGTTGGATTTAGATGATGTTTTTTGAATTGTTTCCCAGTATCTTTGTAGTATTGACGATGTAAAATCGAAATATCTTGTGCCAGGTAACCGATATCTTTCAATGTAAAAATCCTTTCAAATTAGTGTTTAAAAATAAGGGAATAAAATCGATCATTATTGACACTTTGTAAGCTGTGTAAATTTCTTTCAAAGTGGGAATCTGTCGAAACTTCAGTTAATTTAAACAATTCTAGAATAATATATCAGCATGGTTAGCGCTTTTATTGCGATACCACCGCTGCATTTGTTGAAAATTATTTATTACTTACTTGATAAAGTCTACTGTTTTTTTGTTGACAATTCAACATAACGTGTCTATTATTTTGGTAAAGATTAAGTTGAATTGTCAACATAGAAAAGATGAGGTGCTTGATATGAGTAATGAAAAACGTGGATCCCAAGCTTTAATTCAAACGATGATTAACCAGGGTGTTAAATATGTTTTTGGTATTCCGGGTGCTAAGGTTGACCAATTATTTGAGGATTTAACATATAGTGATGATCCCAGAACACCCAAGCTAATTGTGGCGCGTCATGAACAAAATGCCGCCTTTATTGCGGCGGGAATTGGGCGATTGACTGGTAAACCGGGAGTGGTTGCCACCACATCGGGACCAGGTGTTTCCAACCTTGTAACTGGTTTAATTACGGCTACCACTGAGGCTGATCCCGTAGTCGCTTTGGGGGGGCAAGTGCCTCGTGACGATCTTGCACGATTAACTCATCAAAGTATTCCTAGTAAGGAACTAATGGCTAACGCAACTAAGAGCAGTGTTGAAGTTCAGGATGCAAATAATTTATCAGAAGAATTTGCCAATGCTTATCAATCAGCCATTTCACCCAAAGCAGGGGCTGCCTTTATCTCATTACCAGCTGATGTATTGAGCGATAAGGTAAATCGACCTGAGGTAAAGCCGTTGACGAAACATGAAAATGGTCGGGCTGCAGATGCAACTCTTGATCAAATTATCGAGTTGTTGAAACACGCGAAGTTACCGGTTATCTTGGCCGGCATGCGGGCTTCAACGCCGGAAAACACGGCTGCAATTCGCAGTTTACTTAAGAAATTTCCGTTACCGGTTGTTGAAACTTATCAGGGTGCGGGGATTATCTCTCATGAGCTTGAAGATGATTTCTTTGGCCGGGTGGGCCTCTTTAGAAACCAAATTGGTGATACACTTCTCAAACGAAGCGATTTAGTTGTTTCGATTGGTTACGATCCGGTTGAGTATGAAGCCCGTAATTGGAATGTTGATCGAACTGGTAAAGTGGTTAATATTGACGATGTTGCACCCGAAATTAGTAAAGATTATCAACCGGATGTGATTGTGGTTGCAGATATTGCGGGTAGCCTGGATGCTTTGGCTGATCGCTTACCTGGCGAATTCAAATTATCAGCAGATACTTCCAAAACGTTGGATAATTTACGACAGGAATTTGATTCTGAAAACAAAGTACCAACCGATGTCAAACCGGGAACGGTTCATCCATTGGCAATCGTCCGGGCACTTCAGGAACGGGTTGACGATGATACGACTGTTACGGTTGATGTTGGTAGTCATTATATTTGGATGGCAAGGCATTTCCGGATTTATAAACCACGTCATTTGCTATTCAGCAACGGAATGCAAACCTTAGGTGTTTCTTTACCATGGGCGATTGCAGCAGCATTGGTTCGGCCCGGCAAGCCTGTCGTTTCCGTTTCCGGTGATGGGGGTTTCCTGTTTTCGGGTCAGGAATTGGAAACCGCAGTGCGTCTTAATCTAAATATTGTGCAGTTGATCTGGAACGACGGTTACTACGACATGGTTAAATTTCAAGAAATTGCCAAGTACGGGAAACCAGCCGGTGTTCAATTTGGTCCGGTTGACTACGTTAAATACGCCGAAAGTTTTGGTGCTCGTGGCTTGCGGGTAACCAGTCCGGATGATCTTGGTACAACCTTGGATCAAGCATTTAAGACAAAGGGTCCGGTAATTGTTGACATTCCAGTCGATTATAGTGATAACATTAAGTTAAAGTCAGCTTTATTGAAAGATATTTTAAACTAAACGATAAGGAAGTCTTACGATGGCAAAACACGCAACTTTATATCAACATGGCACGCTGGCCTTACTAGTACCAGGCTTGTTAACCGGGACGATTACGATGGCCGATTTACTGAAACACGGTGATACGGGAATTGGAACCGGTGATGGTCTCGACGGTGAGCTTATTATTTTGGATGGTAAGCCGTATCAAGTCGATCATAGCGGCAAGGTGAATGTTGTCCCGAAGTCGTTTACGCTGCCATTTGCTAATAGTCATTTTGCAAGATATGCGCCACTTGCCGAATTAGAAAATGTTGATCAGGATGAATTGGATAAGCAAATGCTCTCGTTAAGTCGAGCGGCCAATACCTTCTTTTCTGTTGAAGTGAAGGGGACGTTCGCTAATATCAAAACACGGGCAGTCGAAAAGTCGACGCCGCCTTACGATACATTGGCTAAAACTGCGGAGAATCAAAGCATTTTTACTCGCGATCAAATTGACGGCACACTATTAGGCTACTACTCGCCACAACTGTTCGATGGTGCGGCTGTTGCCGGTTTTCATGAACACTTCTTATCAGACGACCATTCTTTCGGTGGTCATGTCTTGGGCTTTCATTTAGTCAAGGGTGAAGTCACCTACCAGCTATTTGATACGCTTGAACAACATTTACCAGTCAATAACAAAGCCTATATGGCCCATGATTTTTCGAAAGATGATATTCTTGGAAGCATTCATAAAGCTGAGTAACAATAGCTAAGCAGTTTTAAACTAAAGGGGGCTGGGACAAAAGTAATTTTGTCGGCTCTTCGTCAACTGTTGTTGGTGAATCCA
>NZ_JQBD01000121.1 GCF_001437255.1 Pediococcus damnosus
TCGCAGGTTCGAATCCTGTCTTCCCGATTAAATGGTTTCTTATACATTTAAATTTAGATCGCGGTGTAGCTCAGCTGGCTAGAGCGTCCGGTTCATACCCGGGAGGTCGAGGGTTCGATCCCCCCCGCCGCGATAGGTTTTAATATACGAACTTGGACCTTTAGCTCAGTTGGTTAGAGCAGACGGCTCATAACCGTTCGGTCGTAGGTTCGAGTCCTACAAGGTCCATCTAATATGTGTGTTGCTATGTTGGTGGACATGAAAACCGTATATTGTAATGGAGGATTACCCAAGTCTGGCTGAAGGGAACGGTCTTGAAAACCGTCAGGTGGGTCAAACCACGCGAGAGTTCGAATCTCTCATCCTCCTTTTTTTATTATCGCGGGATGGAGCAGTCTGGTAGCTCGTCGGGCTCATAACCCGAAGGTCGCAGGTTCAAACCCTGCTCCCGCAATTATGGTTCCATGGTCTAGTTGGTTTAGGACGCCTGCCTGTCACGCAGGAGATCACGAGTTCGAGTCTCGTTGGAACCGTTATGGCTCGGTAGCTCAGTTGGTAGAGCAACGGATTGAAGCTCCGTGTGTCGGCAGTTCGATTCTGTCCCGCGCCATCCTAACATGCAATTATGCGGGTGTAGTTTAGTGGTAAAATCACAGCCTTCCAAGCTGTTGTCGCGAGTCCGATTCTCGTCACCCGCTTTTTCATATAATGGGCCTATAGCTCAGCTGGTTTAGAGCGCACGCCTGATAAGCGTGAGGTCGATGGTTCAAGTCCATTTAGGCCCATTGGAGAAGTACTCAAGTGGCTGAAGAGGCGCCCCTGCTAAGGGTGTAGGTCGCGTAAGCGGCGCAAGGGTTCAAATCCCTTCTTCTCCGTTTTATGACCCGTTGGTCAAGTGGTTTAAGACACTGCCCTTTCACGGCAGTAACATGGGTTCGAATCCCGTACGGGTCATTTTCATATAATATTATCGCGGGATGGAGCAGTCTGGTAGCTCGTCGGGCTCATAACCCGAAGGTCGCAGGTTCAA
Source organism: Pediococcus damnosus (assembly GCF_001437255.1). Classification (GTDB taxonomy): domain Bacteria; phylum Bacillota; class Bacilli; order Lactobacillales; family Lactobacillaceae; genus Pediococcus; species Pediococcus damnosus. The sequence goes on from NZ_JQBD01000121.1 coordinate 1,031, forward strand.
ACCCTGCTCCCGCAATTATGGTTCCATGGTCTAGTTGGTTTAGGACGCCTGCCTGTCACGCAGGAGATCACGAGTTCGAGTCTCGTTGGAACCGTCTCGAGGAATGGAATTTTTATTTATTGAATTTAAGAGAGTTAATACAGTTATCTGTGTTGACTCTTTTTTTGTGTTCGGATTATTCAATCGATGAACAACTGGATTTAAAGGCTCTTTGTCAAATCCTGTTGATGAACCGCCAGAGACAGTATTAGGAGTTATGCAATTTCTAATGTTATCTTTAAAAAAACGCAGAATACGTAGTTTTTCTGTCATCACGAAAATAATTGAAAGTTTTGACCTTATTTGTAGTCGTATGTTTATGCGTGTTCAATTAGTTCTAATAAAGTGATGCTTTTTTAAATATCAAAAAAATATCAAAAAAACTCTCTGATAGTTTTGCTATCGGAGAGATTCAAAAAACGAATTATTTTATTTCATTAGAATTAAAATATTAAACAGCAGATTCAAAATAACATTGATGGTTAAAATTAATTTAGGTTGTTTAACCATCCGTTGAAAGGTCCAAGAAATCAATATTAACAAGCTCGCAAACACAGAATAAATACCAACATGCGTGAAGAGTAATATACATGCACAAAGGGCACCAATTCCAAGGTTAATAATGGTGGAAAAATTAATTCTTTTTATAAAGAATGGATAATAAAATAAAAATGTGCTAAGTAACGGAATAATAAGAGCTTTTAGAAAATTAGTGGATAAGAACCCACATTGCACGTAAAAAAGTGTTTCTGGGAGGATAAATGCAGAGCTAATTGTAAATAGCAACCAACCTGCCCAATTGTTTTTGAAAGATAGGAAGAATGGTAGCAACGACGATAAACAGACAAAGAGTAACAATCCAATTGTAGGTGCAATACTGGAAAAAGAGAATGCAGCAATTAGAACTGCAACTCCGGTCATACCCAGAAAAAAGATCATTGGAAATTTGTTTGTGAAGCGATCGAAGACTAAAAAGTTAAACATAAAAATAAATAAAATTAGGATAGCCTGATTACTAACTGTATGTTGAATGGTTGTATTTACCAGACGGCTATAAACTGTGGGAATCAACCAAGTTGAGAAAGTTTGAATAAGGGCTAAACCTAACGGAAGTAAAGTTTTCTTTTTTTCAGTTGTGAGATGTAAATTTTGCATAAACGTTTCTCCTATGTGAGATAACTCAATCCTAAACAAAGTTAAGTAGAAGGTCAACAAAAATCTGTCTTTTAAAGGTTTTCTATTTGTGATAGACTTGATAAGACGGTTTTTTAATTTTGAATTCATTAAGAAGAGTAAGCACAGTGTTGTAAATGGCTTGTAATACTTAATTCGAATAGAAATGAAAAGCTTCAGTGTACAGGTTATGATATTGAACAAACATTATTTTGTTCCCGAAAGGATTTGTGTAAAAGCAAAGATACCTTGTAACCGTTTATAATAAGGGGGAAATTTTCAAATGCAAGAGAGACATTTATTTACATCGGAATCAGTTTCAGAGGGTCATCCAGATAAAATTGCTGACCAAATTAGTGATGCAATTTTGGATGCTATGTTGGAACAAGATCCAGAAGCACGAGTAGCCTGTGAAACGACCGTGACAACTGGTTTAGTGGTTGTGGTTGGTGAAATTAGTACAACGGCTTATGTCGATATTCAAAAAACAGTCCGAAATACCATCAAAGAGATTGGCTATAAGGATGGTCAATATGGATTTGATGGTGATAACTGTGCTGTGATGATTGCCATTGATGAGCAATCACCTGATATTGCACAGGGGGTTGACGATTCTTTGGAGACCCGCGAAGGTGACGAAGATCCATTAGACAAGATTGGTGCTGGCGATCAAGGACTTATGTTTGGTTTTGCCATTGATGAGACACCTGAGTTAATGCCATTACCAATTATGCTTAGCCATCACCTAATGCAAAAAACAGCCCAAGTTCGCAAATCTGGTGAGTTACGTTATTTACGTCCGGATGCTAAAGCTGAAGTTACGGTGGAATATGATGATAATGAAAAACCGGTTCGCGTTGACACAGTTGTTTTAAGCACACAGCATGATCCAAATGTGTTACTTGAAACCATTCGTGAAGATGTTTTAGAACATATCATTAAACCTGTTATTCCTGCTGAGTTACTCGATGATAAAACGAAATACTTCATTAATCCAACTGGTCGATTCGTTATTGGCGGACCTCAAGGTGATGCTGGGTTAACAGGACGAAAAATTATTGTTGATACTTATGGTGGTTTTGCGCGTCACGGCGGTGGTGCTTTCTCTGGGAAAGATGCTACTAAAGTTGATCGTTCGGCTAGTTATGCTGCTCGTTATATTGCTAAAAATATTGTAGCAGCCGGATTGGCTCACAAAGTAGAAGTGCAGTTAGCTTACGCAATTGGGGTAGCTCAACCAGTTTCAATTTCTGTAGATACGTTTGGAACAGGAAATGTTTCAGAAGAAAAATTAGCGGCTGCTATTCGTAAGATTTTTGATTTACGTCCAGCTGGAATTATTAAAATGTTAGATTTGCAGCGACCAATTTATAAAAAGACCGCTGCTTATGGGCATTTCGGTCGGACCGATATTGATTTGCCTTGGGAACATACTGATAAAGTTGATGCTTTAAAAGAATTATTGAAATAAATATTCAAAAAGTCTCTTCTACAATTTGAGTGGGAGAGGCTTTTTAGTTGGAGAGGGATTAGATGACAGCAAAAAAAACAAACGTTACGCTGGTTACTATTGCGATTTTTGTGGCCACATTTTTAACGGCTGTGGAAGGAACCATTGTGTCAACGGCGATGCCAACGATTGTTGGAGATTTGCATGGTGTTAATTTAATGAATTGGATTGTGTCAATTTTCTACCATTAGTCAAGAGAAACCTTT
>NZ_JQBD01000122.1 GCF_001437255.1 Pediococcus damnosus
TAAGGCACCTAGGAAAACTTGACACATACCCAATAGTTGCGGTTTTTCTTTTTAGAATCTACTTATGCTAAAATGAACTTTAGGAAGGTGAACAACATTTCTAAAAAAAATAAGAAAAATAAAATTGATAAAACCTTAGTCGAAAAAATTCTTGATAAAGCTAATATGAAGTATGAGCAATTTATTTTCCCCACAAAACAGGAAGGTGATGTTGAACAGCTTCAAGTTGACCACCTTGATGAAGATGAACACCATATTTATAAAACACTGGCACTAACTGGTAATAAAACTGGTCCGCTTGTTGGTGTATTGCCAATTGATGAACATTTAAGTTATAAAAAATTAGCAAAAGCTTCTGGCAATAAAAAAGTTGGCATGATTCCACTAAAAGAACTTGTCAAAACCACGGGCTATGAGCATGGTGCCAACACCCCAATCGGAATTTATGAAACCAAGCATTTTCCAATCTATATTGCTGATATTGCTCAAAAACAGGGTGAAATCATTGTTTCGTCAGGAAAAATTGGTCGCTCAGTCAAAATTGATGCTCAAGACCTTAAAAAATTAGTTCACGGAACCTTTGTGGATTTAACGGAATAATCTAAAATAGCCAAAAATTAATTTGCTCCATAAGACCTCAGACATGATTATTTAAAATAGTATTCAAAAAAACGAGTGTGACATCAGAATTAAATCTGAGCTGCACTCGTTTTAATATTCTAAACTATTTTATTTCTCATGTTCCAAAAGTAATTGCCAATCAGCCAAAACGTGTTCTTCTGAATAGCGATCACCAATCTCATAAGCCTTGTCACTATATTTAGCAAGCAAATCTGGGTCACTCAATAAATCAATTACAGCCCGGCTAAAGAGAAAAACATCCTCGTCGCCCTCCGCAATCAAACGGCCATTTTGCTTATCGTCAATAATTTCACTTGGGCCATAATGGCTTGCATAGGCAACTGCTGGTAACCCATGAGCCATTGCCTCCACCATCGCAAGTGGCATTGCATCCGATCGGCTAGCACTAACAAACAAACCTGCTTGGTTATATACAGTCGTCAAATCATACACGAACCCTTTAAAATGAACCAACTGATCGACCTTTAAATCCTGCGCCAACTTTTTAAGGCCATTGACATCTTCTGCACTGCCATAACCATATATGTCTAGCGTTACGCTAGGAATTTTTTGACTAATAATCTGAACAGCTCGAATCAAACGATCAACCTGTTTGTCTGGTGTTAACCGCCCAACGAATAACAACCGGTCCTGAACACGATTGCGATACAACACATGCGGTTCATTCCGAGTACTATTAAGAACTACTGCTCCCGGAATAACATAAATTGGGGTTTGCGGATGATTCAAGTGTTTACTCAAATCACGTTTTTGCGCTTGAGTCATGACAATAATACCATCCAATTCATCGATACGAGGGCCAAAAACGGTCGCATAGGCTGGATCGAACGCACTATGCACCTGATCATGAGGATCCACACCATGCACAATTGGCAACGAAACATATTTGTGGGCCAGTGTAACCATGTTCATCATTGGTGTATTAGTCTGAGCTGGACGATCCGCAATAAACGTTTGATGACTGCCATCTCGCCGATTTAATTCATCCAAGAAGAAGGTAAATAGCTCGTCCAAATTATCGAAATTGTAGTCCTCACCTTTATAATCGATTAACTTCAACAAAGAATTTACGGGGTTTCCGTTCACATCATTCATGTAATATGATTCATACACCCGTTTGCCCTCAGGAGTAAATATAAATTCGGCAACTGGAGCTCCAGTTGGCGTAAAGTACTTGTCCATTGACTTAAATCCACGCCAATCATAAAACTCGGTTTTGGCAATATTCATGTAGGCATCAAAGTAATTTACATAGGCGACTTGACCATAAGTGCCATCAGCAAAATGAACATCGGCAACCACCCGATCACCATCTGTGACACGACTAAAATCAGCTCCTTGATCAATCTCGTAAGCCTTTGGCAAGTTTAAATCGATGGTCTTAAGAACTTTAGGCGTTTCAATGTGTTCAGCATGCTGGAAATAGTCGAACATATTAACCATATCATCGTCTTCTACACCCAATGTTTTCATATTACGATGGAGTTCTTGATTATAATCACGGGTCACAATTTTAGCTGGGACATGGTTATTCTTAAGTAGTTTAATGCGATTAATTTCAGTATATTCAAGGCCGGAGTTTAAGCCCATCAAATACTCATTTAAAAAGTAAATCATCTACTTCACCGTCCCTTTCGCTTGGTTTTGATCGAAAAATTGGTTAGCATTATCAACTAATTGTTGCCAAGCCTTCCAAATAGCTTTTTCACTATACCGTTCACGACTCACATAAGCATGGTCACTATATTCTTGTAACTTCTTTTGGTCGCCCAAAAGCTCAATTAAAGCTTTGGCGAAGCTCTTATAATCGCCTTGCTTAACCAATGTGCCACTATAGCCATCTTCAATAATATCAGATGGTCCATAAGGAATGTCGTAAGCGACAACTGGTAATCCATGTGATTGCGCCTCTAAAACAGCCAACGCAAAACCTTCAACGTTACTAGTCAATGTTGAAACCTGCGCATGATCCATAACATCACCAATATTTGGTGTATACCCTTTAAATTTCACAACTGTTTTAAGTTTCAAATCTGTTACTTGTTGTTTTAATTGTTTATCCGTTTTACCATCGCCATACCCCCAAAAATCAAGCGTGGTTTGTGGTAATTGTTTGTGCACAATTGCAAAAGCCTTGATCAAATGATCGAGCCGTTTTTCTGGGAACAAGCGGGCAACCACAATAATTTTTCCAGGTGTGCGATCACTAAACGCTACTTTTGGTTTTTCCATCAACTCATTGGTCACAATGCCAACCGGAATGGTGTAAATTGGCGTTTGCTTGGCATCAAAACGTAATTTGGCATCTTTGGTTTGGCGCTCTGTAGAATCAATAACCGCATTCCAATCAGCAAAATTATTTAAGGAAAACTCAAAATTATTGTTCAAAACAGGATCCATCGGGTCATTGGCATGAGCTGTGTGCGCATTATGCAAAAACAAAGCCTTATAAGCTGGTGTTTTCATATGTAATAAAGCCCATTCAGTTTCTACTGCACGATCAGAAATGAAGACATTTCTGCCGTTATCCACTTTGTTTAACTGATCAAAGAAGAACCGTTGTAACCCTCTTAAACCAGTAAATTCATAATTTTGTCCATGAAAATCTACTACCCGCAATAAGGAATTAACAATCTTTCCCTGCCCATCTTTGAAATAAAAGGATTCATAAACTAACTTACCTTCTGGAGAAAAAATTTGTTCATTGCTGACACCACCTTGAGGATTATGAATTTCAGCAATTGACAAAAAACCTCGATGGTCATAGCGCTCACGGCGTAACAAGTTGCCTGCGTAATCATAATAATTTACTGCTTGAACTTGGGAGTCATGCTCGCCCCAGACCTCAATTCGAACCGCTAAACGGTTCTTCAAATCTTTCGCCACATAATGATCTTTTTCAGCCTTTAATTTACAACCATGTGGTAATTTAATGTCACGCGGTGTCACCTTTTTGAACTTAAAATCGCCAGACCCCTGCAAGAACTCAAATAAGTTCACATGATTTTTTTCAGCGATTCCTGCAACTTTAAGATTATGATGCAAATCAACTTCAAAGTTACGCGTCACAATTTTATTAGCAACACCATAATTATTAAACAAATTCACCCGTTTTATTTGGGCATGTTCAATTCCAGATTTATTTAAAGGAATGGTTGTATTTAAAAAATAATACATAAAATCCCACCTTTTTTTCAAATTTAAGTAACTGATTCAATTATAACAGAAAGCGTTCTCTACCGATATAATTCAAAAAAATAACGGGTCTACACTTTCTGGTATTGGTGAAT
>NZ_JQBD01000123.1 GCF_001437255.1 Pediococcus damnosus
TCCACCAATACGATTTGACAGAGACCCTTTATTGTTAGAATTTAGTATTTCATTAATGAAAGCATGTCATAATCTTTAATCTTGTCGCGACCATGCATATCCTTTAACTCAATGATAAAAGCCGTTCCGACCACAATGCCGCCTAGCTCTTCAACTAAATCAATGGTGGCTGAAATTGTACCCCCGGTCGCAAGCAAATCATCAGTCACTAAAACTCTTTGTCCTGGCTTAACGGCATCCTTATGCAGATAAAGTGAAGAAGTGCCGTATTCCAAGTCATAAGTGGCCTTGATCGTTGGACGAGGCAATTTACCCTTTTTACGAGCTGGCGCAAAACCAACGCCCAATTCATAAGCAACTGGACAGCCAACGATAAATCCGCGGGCTTCTGGTCCCACAATCATTTCAACACCCTTATCGCGCGCATAATTAACAATTTCATTTGTAGCTTGTTTATAAGCAGCTCCATCACCCATTAAAGGGGAAATATCACGAAAAATAACGCCCTTTTCAGGATAATCAGGAATACTTGCAACATAATCATGTAAATCTAGTGCCATTAATCAGCAACTCCTTCGTTTTTATCTGCCAACTGTTCTTGAATCCAAGTTTTCAGAGTAGCAGATTTGCTGTACAACAATTTTTCTTGTGTTTTAATTTGTTCTTCTCTTAATTTATAGGCCGGCGCTTCGGTTAACTTTTGGGGCGTTGGATTCTGAATGTATGAAACACGACCGTTTTCTATTTTAACAAATTTCAACTCAGAAAACACCTGAATTAAGAAAACTAATACACTTTGAGTTATATGCAAATGCTTAATCACATCTGGTAATTGCGTTTTTAAATCAATTACCGGATGATTAACAAAGAATTTAAACACTTTTCCACTCTGTTCACGGTTCGGCATCCCATCCAAGTAAGCATTATTCTTCTGATAAAAATAAACTGTTAGACTATCCGGCTCTTGATCGCTCAACCAATTTGTAAATTTAGAAATTGAATCGGGACAATCAACTAACGTAAGATTTCCAGTTAAGGAAGTATCATTTTGCATATTGCCATCCAAAACCACTGTTTTAACATCAGCGGCCAAGTATGGTTTGACCCGCTTATAAGTAATCTTATGAAAAAACACATAGGTCGCTGGTTCTGAAAATAACTGAAGACTAAGATGCGTTGTTCGTTTATCAATCACTGGAATGGCATCAATCAGTAAGTCTTTAACCATCACTTGCGGCTTCGTTTGATTTCGCCAAGTATTGGATTCTAGCGTTCCAACCACTTTAACGTGATCTGGAACGGCCTGTATAAATGGCAACAAGGCTCCTTGCTGAAATGCAATTGTATCAATTTGCTGTTTTTTCCCGGCCAATTGAAATTTCAAATGGCTTTTATCGGCACCAATTTGTTTGGCATTTACTACTTGTTCAGGATCAATCTCAAATTCAGGAATGGGATTATCCGTTCCAAAAGGTCCTAGACGTTGTAAATCCTGAATCACTTGCAAACTAATCTGATCAACTTTCAAAGTTTCGTCAATCGCCAATGGTGCTATTTGATTTGGATTCAACTGAGCTCCATCAGCTGATTTTTCGAGCAGTTGTCGTAAAGCTTCAACGTTTGTTTTCGCAATCGTTAACCCAACTGCCATGTGGTGGCCACCAAAGTTTACATACAAATCACGTTGACTGTTTAAAGCCTCAAATAAATTTAACGCTTCAACGCTTCGTCCAGATCCTTTGAAATTGGGTTCTGTTTCCGCAGCGCTTAAGACGATCGTTGGTTTTCCAGTTGCCTCGACCAAACGACTAGCCACAATTCCTAAAACGCCTTGATGCCAATCAGTTCCTGTGATTACTAATGTTTTTCGAGCCACATTCTCAGGTGTTTGCGCCTGAACAACTGCCTCATCATAGATATCCGAAACCAATTGTTTACGTTGTTCATTTACGGAATCAATGTGTTTAGCAATCTGGTCCGCCTTTTCATCATCAAACGTCGTTAATAACTCAACTGCTTCGCCAGCATTGCCAATTCGGCCAACGGCATTTAACCGTGGGGCAATTGTAAAACCAATATCCTGCTCATTAATTTCTTGGCCTTCTAAACCACAGACTTTTAGTAAAGCGTTGAGACCCACACGCTGGCCTTCACTCATTACCTTTAAACCACTAGTCACCAAAAAGCGGTTTTCATCCGTTAAGGAAACCAAATCTCCAATGGTTCCAATCGCAACCAAATCTAAAAACTCTTCTGGCACCTCATCTAGTAATACTGAAGCAACCTTAAAAGCAACTCCAACTCCGGAAAGATCAGAAAATGGATAGTGGCTACCAGGATAACGCGGATGGACAATGGCGGTCGCATTTGGAAGCTCTTTTGGCATTTCATGATGGTCCGTAACAATGACATCCATGCCATGTGTCACCGCATAATTGATGGGTTCGTTACCTGCTACACCGTTATCAACGGTAATCATTAACTGCACACCATTCTCAATGAATTGTTGATATTCAGCCATGTTCGGCCCATAACCATCTTTAAAACGATCCGGAACAAAGTAATCAACATCTGCTCCCAATTCATTTAGGGTTTCAAACATAATAGTTGTGCTTGTAACCCCATCAGCATCGTAATCACCATAAACCACGATTTTTTCATTTGCCACAATCGCAGCTTGAATGCGATCAACAGCTTTTTGCATATCATGAAGCAAGAATGGATCATGAATCATTTCCGGATCTAGTTTTAGAAATTGGGTAGCCTTCTCCACCGTATCATAGCCCCGCCCAATTAAAACAGTCGCGGCAACTTCACTTAAGTCACAAGCTTGGGCAATTTCTGTTACTTTTTTGGAATCGATTTGTTTTTTTGGCATTTGCCAATTATATTTTGATTTCAGCACTACTTCACTTCCTAATTCATAAAAAACAAAATGAACGAAAGCCGTTACTCAAATGAGATTTTCGATCTTTCGCTCAATTCTTAATCATTTTAGTTTCTTGCCAAGTTAGTTGTTATCCAACCAATTATAGCTCTTCAATTTTTTGATCATTTTTGCTACTAACATTATTTATACGCCGCTTTAAAGACTTGTTTTCTTCGCGGAGGTCATCAATTTCTTTGCTTGCCACGTCAATCTCATGACGATGCTCTCGTTTTTGTTTCATACTCGTTCCCATTGAAACCAGAAACGTAATTAACGCCCCAGCAACCACAGATACTAGGATCACTAAAACTAGTGGCCAGTGAACCGTCGTGAACAGAAGACTTATTGGTACTTCACTCACATTGACTACTGCAAAAGCCGCTACCAATAATACCAAAACTAAAATCATAATCACTCGCCATTGATTTTTCATGTCTCAAATGCCTTACTTTCGGTTAAATAATGAACTACTTGCCAAACGATCCCCAAGTTTGGGGAATAACTCGTATCCTCGGTGAATTGCTTCCATATAAGCAGGAGCATTAATTTCACGACGTGGATAGCCCATCGCATTTGTAATCTGATGGGCAACTTTTTCAGGTGACAGTGCCAAGAATTTGACACTCTCAAAATACTTACTGCTTGTTTCTGAACGTTTAAAGAAATTAGTATCCATTGGACCGGGATTCACCGTGGTAACCTGAATTCCAAGTGGCCGTAATTCTAATCTTAAAGCATTAGAAAAGCCAATAACCGCAAACTTAGTTGCCGAATAAATTGTTGATTTAGGAGTAGCAATCTTTCCAGCCACCGATGCAATATTAAAAATCTGTCCCCTACCGGAATCAATCATTTGTTGAGCTATTTTTTGAGTTACATACATAAGCCCCAAAACATTTACTCGGAACATATTTTCTGCCTTATCCATATCAAACTTTTGAAATGATTCAAAAATTCTGTCAAGGGCAGTTTAAAAATGTAGGTTT
>NZ_JQBD01000124.1 GCF_001437255.1 Pediococcus damnosus
GGTCTACTATGTCGCGATTGGAAGCGTTAAACGCCTCAACGCAACTATTTAACTTTATCATCAGTTTTCTCAAAAGTCAACAACCAAATTCAACTTTTTTATAAAACGTTTGAATGTCGTTTTCAAATCTTTCCCTCAAAAAACGACCTTTAATAGCATATCAGGATTTCTGTTTCTGGTCAAGCCCAAACCTTTAAATTTTATTGAACTGATTCGTTCAACCGCCGTCACATAACGTATCCATCAAAAAAACTTTTTTTAATAAAGAAAAAAGCAACAACTCATTAGAGTCATTGCTTTCAAATTTGCTTAGCTTAATTGTTTTGTTCAATTTTCCGCTTTAGTTTATCCGGTTTTGCAACCAGTGCAAACATACCTGCAAATATTCCAAAGTAATATGTTAATAGCCGCCAGAGCAGCATTGCCAATACCAACTTACTGTTACTGTGGATAAAACTAGAAAACAGAACATCAAAACTATATTCAGCACCACCTGATCCTCCTGGAATCGGGAATATTGAAATCACCATCACAATCAAAATATGTAGTGACGTAACCATCACAACATTGATTCCGGAATATCCTAGAGAAAGCATAATATAGTATGGAACAAGATAATAAAATAGCAATTGGAAAAATGTCATAACGAATACTTTAGCTAACAACTTCCACTGTGTCTTTATTCGAACACTCTCTTTATAAAAAGTATCAACTTTCTCATCAATTGTTACTTGCCATCGTTCAAAACGCTCTTTTTTTACAAACCAACCTATAGGAATCATGATCCAACTAATAAGCTTTTTTGTAAATCCATGCCAATACATAACCAATAATAGGCCAATAATAACCGTAAGATGAATTAAGAATCCAAATACAACGAATAGCGATAAATAACTCATTTTTTCTGCAAGAAAATGGAATCCAATTAATAAACTAACCATAAAGTTAATTACAATCATCGCTTGAAAAACGACAAACTTCATCAAAAGAACCGAGCTTGCTCTTCCTGCCTCGACACCGCTTTGCATCAAAGCGATTAATTGAGCGGGCTGTCCACCCGAAGAAAATGGCGTTATCCCATTAAAAAGTTGTTCGATTAGAGGAATCCTAATGGCATCCCTAAAAGAGAATCGGTCTCCATTACTAGTTACAAACATCTTCGTAATGAGGGCTTCAATCCCAAAATATAGTAGCATGCAGATCACTGCAACAACTAACCATTGCCAATGAATATGAACAATATCATGCATTAAATTATGCATATTCACATTACGTAACGAGAACGCAAAAATTGCAATTCCCAAAGCAAGCATAATAGCAAGAGCAATTTTATTTCGTTTTGACATTGTCCTAGCCCTCTCTTACCTGACTCAAATAAAATCCGTGCCAAATGTTGGCTAAATGATCTTCTGAATACTGTTCGGAAGCCTGATTAGATTTTGCATGTAATTTCTGTAATGCCTCTGGATGAGTTGTAAGATAACTAATCTGTGTTTGCATATCCTCAACATTTTTTGCCGATACATAGTATCCGTCAATAATCGCTTTATAAAGATCAAGATCTCTCAATAAAACAGGAGTCCCACAACTAAAGGCCTCCAGCACTGACATTGGAAACAGCTCATTGTATGAAGGTAATAGAAATAAATCGGCCACATTATAGTAATTAACTAACGCAGCACGATCAATGATTCCGGTAAATTTCAGGTTTGCAGGTGGATTATCAACTACTTTTTTAAGCTCCGCATAACCATCTGTCATTCGCCCAAATGAAAATCCACCTGCCCAAATAAACTGAATTTGAGGATTTTGCTTAGCAAGTTCAATAAAATCCTTAACACCTTTACGTTCTTGAACTTGGCCAATGCCTAAAATGACGAACTTGTCCTCATCAATTTTCATTTGCTGACGTAAAAATTGCTTTTTGTCTGCATCCATTTCATAAAATTCGCTCTTATGCACAAAATTAGGAATATAGCTAATCTTCTCTTCAGGAATTCCGTAAGCCGTTAATTTAGGAATAAAAGTCGGATTGACCACCACTATATGGTCCATCCGCTTATAAAACGCAATAATATATTTATAAAAAATTCCCCGAAATGGTTGTGGAATTTTTAAACTACCATCAATCGTTTCCGGAAGAAAATGTACATAGCCAATTTTTCTTCCCCTGCCCGGCATGAAAGTCGATAAATAGAATTGCGGATCAATCGTATGATAATGGCTAATTTCTGAACGACTGTACTTATTAATTCGCACTTGAAAGTCATTTGGAAAATGAGTTTTTAGTAATGAAATTAATTCTTCATAGGCACTGCCAACCCCTTGGCCTTTGACTTTTGTTGCTGAAGAAAACATATTAATTCGAATTTGCAAATTTATTCCTCCTTAGTCCGAGAAATTTGAAGACTCTTCCCGATCTGCATACAGCACTAATGCATCTTTATAAAACTCAACAACCCGTTTACCAAACTGATCTGCAGAAATATCGTATAATTTTCTTTCCCGCGGCTCTGGGTCTTCAAAGCTTGCTGGATGATTCAAATAATTTTCAGCAAAATGAACAAATTGTTTTTCTGTTTCAAATGTGACTCCAAGCGACGGATCGTCTAATAAACTGTCTGTATATGGACTAGACTTTACCACCACTTTTAAGCCTGCAGCTATTGCTTCAATATAAGTCAATCCCTGCGACTCAGAGTCGGACGCGGAAACAAATAAATCTGCCATCTGATAAAAACGATAAACAACGTCATTATCAATCTCACCCGTAAACTGAATATGATCTGCAACACCAGTTTCTTGTGCTTGTTGTTCAAGCTTCTCACGTGCTGGTCCATCCCCTACAATTAAAAGCAAGCTGTTTGGAACAGCTTTTAAAATTTTAGGGAAATTTTTTATAACTTCTTGAATGTTTTTTTCATATGCTAAACGACTTAAAGAAAGAATAATTTTCTTATCTTCCGAAAATCCGTATTTTTTTCTCCAGTCAATGTCTTCATGTTGTGCATAGTGGTTCACGTTCACTCCGGTAGGAATTACGCGGATTGGTGCTTTCACACCATACCCATTAAGAGATTTTATCACTCGTTCACTTGGTGCAATCACGCCCATTAGATGGTAACAGAATGCACGCATGGCCATTTTAACGTGATACGGTCGCAGTAAATGCCCATTTGCCACATAATGCAAATAGTCCTCATACATTGTATGGTAAGTGTGGACACATGGAATATCTAAGCTTTTAGCGACAGCCTTCCCAATCCACCCCAAAGAAAACTCAGTTTGAGTATGAACAATGTCTAAATTTAACTCTTTGGCGATTTGAGAAGCCTTAAGTAACCCACTTACAGCTATTCTACGGTCAGTAAACGAAATAAAAGGAACACTCGCAAATCGAAAAATGTTTCTTTCATACACCTTTTTATTAGCCTTAGGATCTGTTGTCGTGAAAATGTATACCTGATGACCTTGTTTTTCTAGTTGCTCACGTAATGTTTTAATAGAAGTAGCTACTCCGCTTACCTGCGGGTAATATGTATCCGTAAAAATTCCGATATTCACAAGTATCCTCCTTAAAAACGCAAACTTATTTAAGTTTAATTATATTGGTTTCATACGTGTTATGCAAATAACACTAGTATATAATCCCGTTAGCTATTCAAAGGCCACTCTCCGACATTTATGTTTCAATCCTCGCGTGCCCATCAAACGCTTCCAGTATACCAAAAAATCTGGTTCTACAATATCTGTTGTTGGTAATA
>NZ_JQBD01000125.1 GCF_001437255.1 Pediococcus damnosus
GTGTTGATGGATTTTATCCATCAACACCAAATATCATAGACCCCAAACTATTAATAAGCGGCTCATACTAACATGGAGATAATCGTTGGTATAGCCGCTTATTTATTTCAGAATGTCATCAAACATTGATTATCCATATAGATCCTATGTCAAGTATATTAATATTAATTATCAGGAGATAAGTCAAACACTGTATTTTTTAACCTAAGGGACTTGTTCTGGTCACATTTGTGATCAAGATTTAACAACTATGTTACTCCAGATTAACCAAAAACCATCTAAAGTCCCCACTAGCAAGCACCTTATCAGGTTACGCTAACCAATTTGTAAAAAATCGGATCGAATTTTTAATCTACCTAGTAATGTTTTTAATATTGTTGTATTTGAAATTATTTCCATAATAAAACTCCTAAAGTTAAGTGACTTCCGCATGAACTTTAGGAGTAGTCCCTAGAATGGGATTACTTAAAGCGGGGGTTCTCTAAGCAAAGGGAAAAGTAAAAATCGATTGTAAATCGTAATAATTGCTTTTTGTAGTCTGCTACATTGCCTATGCTTTGTCAAGGATATTTTATATTGACATAGCAAACGCAATATCGTATGCTAAATCGTAACGATTACTATTTAGAACGGAAGGAGATGATTTTATGGCTACACCTGCACGCCGTCAGTCCAAATCTCGAAAGAGGAAACGAAGAGCTACACAAAAGTTAATGTTGCCGGCTATTCATTGGGATAACCAACTTCAAGAATATGTACTTTCACATCATGTCTCATTATCGGGTTATTATCACGGAAAACAGGTAATTCATAAATCGCTCAAGTGATGATGAAGAGCAATAGGAGTCTTAGCATGGAATTCTCGGATCAGCTAATAAAACAATGTTTCCAGTGTGCTTTTAATTATTATGATTGTCCAAAAGCTAATCTTAAGTTTAGTAATTCTAATAATTACTTGACGGTTCAATCACCCTTAAGTAATAGTACCTGGCTAATAGTCGCTATTCTAGGAATGATTAAGGCAGAATACGATTTGCTCTTTTTAGACCATCAAGGACAAATTATAGATTTTTCAATGGCGCGACAAGTAAAATTTGTGATTTCATCAGTTGATGAAGATGCTATGGATAGTCTGCTAGGTGCTTGTTCTTTTTAAACCCAATAAGGAAGGTGCAAAAATGTGGAAAACAATTATTTTAGCTAATGCGGACACAAAGGAAAAACTGTATTTGATAAGTAAGAATCCTAAGAATACACCTCATAAGATCAAATTAAAAAAATACTCGCCAAAGTTAAAACACAGAGTTTGGTTCACTGAGATTAATTAGGGCACAAGGGGGAAAATTCTAATGGCTAAGAAGTCAAAAATAGCTAGATATGAGCGTCAGAAGAAGTTAGTTGCGAAGTATGCTGGTGAACGGAAAAATTTAAAAGCACAGGGAGATTACGTGGCACTGGCTAAGTTGCCCAAGGATTCTAATCCAATCCGATTACGAAATCGAGATGTTTTAGATGGGCGGCCTCGTGGGTATATGCGTAAGTTTGGAATGTCCCGATTAAATTTCCGCAAATATGCCTTACTGGGACAAATTTCTGGGATACACAAGGCCAGTTGGTAATTATAAAATTTTGTAGTGAGGATAACTATCATGGAAAAGGAAGACCATTCGAGTGCTTGCAGACATCTAAAAAGTCCCAATATAAAGACAAGAAAACGTGCGTTGAAAACGATTAAAGTGATTAAAAAACAGAGACGGCTGTTTACCCGGGCAGACTAATTAGAGCCTCTGCCGTACTTTACAAAGAGACTGTTAATCACTATGCTTAAATCACATTAAATGATTAAGGATTTGAGCACATTGATTAATAACAAAATACCATTCTGGAAGCAGCCATTGTTTATATTACGTGTCATCATTATTGTTGGTCTCGTATATATCGTGGGACATCTAACTATTCAATATTTCTGTGAGCCTAAAGTCACTGCACAAACAATTAATTTGCGTGACATGCCGACACCAAAGGGTCACATTATCGAAAAGCTCGCTTACGGAACCAGATTAAAGGTAGAAAAAAAGAACGTTCATACTAAATGGTGGCGTGTTAAAGTTGGCCATCATCAAGGCTGGGTTGCAAGCTGGTTGATTCATCAAACTAAGTATCGAGCTATCAATTCATTGGCAGAAGCAACAATCGTTCTTGATCCAGGGCATGGTGGGATTGATTCCGGTACCATTGGGTTGCATGGCGCCATGGAAAAAACATACACCTTGCCAACCGCCTTGGCAGTAGCCCAGTTATTAAGGTCAAAATATTCACGGGTTATACTAACTCGTCAATCAGATCAATCGGTATCATTGTCTAAACGGCCTAAAATAGCTAATATGGATAAGGCAACGTTGTTTATTAGTTTTCATTTTAATTCTGCGGGAAAGAAAAATGCTGCCCAAGGGTTTGAAGTGTTTCAATACCATCAGAATGCTCGTAAGCTTGCTCAGAAACTTAACAATAATTTTGTTAATCTTCCGTTAGTTAATCGTGGAATAGCTTTTGGCGATTTTGAAGTGTTACGCGATAATCAAAGACCGGCAGTACTAATTGAAATGGGATTTATGGATAGCACACATGATTTTAAACACATAAAATCTAAAATATATCAAAGATTAGTTGCCCGTGATGTAGTAAGAGGAATTACACAGTACGTGCATTAGGTAAAATGGTATTTCAACCATTAAATATATTATTGTTTGAGGAGAAAATAATTTTGAAAAAAACATTAAAGCTTTTAACATTGATTATTACTTTTATTGGGACCGCGACGTTTATAGCTGGGTGCTCACAATCTACTTCATCCACTAAAAATAATAAAATAACAGTAACAGCAACAACTGATTTTTATGGGGAAGTCGCTAAGGCAGTTGTCGGCAACAAGGGACATGTAACGTCTGTGATTAATAATCCTAGTGTTGATCCACATGATTATGAGCCAACCTCCAAAATAGCTAAAGAAGTGGCTAACTCCAATGTATTGGTTGCAAACGGAGTGGGTTATGATGGCTGGATGAGCAGGTTGGCTAAAAATGCCCCTAAGGCTACATATATTAAAGTTGGTGAAGATCTTTTAGATAAAAAGGATGGAGATAATCCGCATTTGTGGTATAACCCAAAAACAATGCCTAAACTAGCTAACGACTTGGCTAAACATTTCAGTAAATTACAACCTAAAAACGAAGCTTACTTTAAAGCCAATGCCAAGCAATATATTAAGTCTTTAGCTTCGATTAATCAACAAATTAAACGAATCAATGCAGTCGCTAAGAAGACTACCAATAAAGAGGTTTACGTTAGTGAACCGGTATTTGATTACGCTTTACAGGCCGCCGGTTTTAAAGTAGCAGATCATAGTTTTGAGGAAGACACTGAAAATGATGTTGATCCATCTCCAAAGACTATTAAAACAATGCAAACAAATATTAAGAATCACAAAATTGCGTTCTTTGTTTTTAACAAACAAGTGGATTCAAAAACTGTTAACAATTTAGTAAGTTTAGCAAGAAAAAATAATGTTCCAGTTCTGGCTGTTACTGAAACTTTACCGTCCGGAAAAACTTATAAAACTTGGATGCTTAGTCAGTATCAGCAACTTTATAAGATAATTAGTACTACAGAAAAGTAATTTTTATGGGGTTTATGATATTTTGGTGTTGATGGATAAAATCCATCAACAC
>NZ_JQBD01000126.1 GCF_001437255.1 Pediococcus damnosus
TAAGGCACCTAGGAAAACTTGACACATACTAAAAAAATTCCGACTTGATTTCATCGTTAAACCTATTTTCACCTGTCAATCCAAACAAGACCATAAAGGTTTGATACTCAGTTGCAATATATTTAAATCCCGCTTCTAGCGAAAAAACCTGAACTTGATGTTCGGAAATTTGAACTTTCTGTTCCAAAAATGGTTTTGCATCAACTAAAGAACTTCGAAAAAAATCTTTGACAAAATCATGAACTACTTTTTTCACAAAATCATGTTTATCAGTGTAATGAAGATAAAAGGTTCCTCGTGTGACCTTAGCCGCTTTCGTGATGCACTGTATGTTGAGACTCTCCACACTTTGTTTAGCCAGTAAGGATATAAGGGCCGTTTTTAACTGCCTTTTTGTTTTGATAACTCTTGGGTCTGATTTATTTTTCATGGAAAACCTCCACAAGCTCTAACGCTTTACAGCCACTCATTTTACGGCACCTTTTATCGAAAAACAAAGAATTAGATTTATTGCTAATATTCAAAATATTATTTAAATTAACTTCATTTTCGATGTTAGTCATTGTCGATTACTCGCCGTAATAAAATCATATCCCGAAGCCTCAACCCATTCTCAATTATCGGTTTCGCATAGTTATCACTAAAAAAATTGGTACGAATTTCAAAACATCGAAAACCCATTTTTTGATAAAGATAAAGTTGCTCAAAGCTCGTACTACCCGTACCCACGACCATTTCAGTAAATCCACTTTGTCTTGCAAAGTGAAGCACATACTTGATTAAGGTTTGTGCTAGTCCTCTATGCTGATACTTAGAATTAATTGCAATATTTTTCAGTTCAATCCTTTTGGAATTAATTGGTGTTAAAACTACAACTCCCACTAAAGATTCACCATCAGTCATCTGAAAACCTCGGCTTTTTTGTAGATAAGTTTCTACCATTGAAATCTGCGGATCAGCAGATAGTAATAATGTGTAATGCTCAGACGTATATTTTAATATTCGCTTTATTTCCATAATTTTTTCCTCTAAAACTTATCCATTTTCCGTCAATAGTTGTGTCAATGCGATCAATTTGGTCCTGATTTTGCCACTATTATCACTGAAAACTGTAAAAATTAGCAAATCTCCTGCAATAATTAACGTATCTCCACTTGGCACAATTTCATGACTACCACGTCGAATTGTGGCCAGAATGCTATCCTTAGGCCACTCAATACGCCGAACCTGCTGATCTTCAACCAAACTTTGAGCATAAACGGGAATCTGAATTTGTTCGTTACGTCCCTTAAAAATTGGTAATTGTTTAAACGTCGCTAAACGCTCGGCCAGTGATTCATAGATTGGCGCCCCATTTGTTAAATCAACAACCAAGTAAGCAACTAGCACAACGAAGGCTAACGGCATGAAGTTTCGCATACTTCCCACCAATTCAGTAATTAGCATAATTGCGGTAAATGGTGCTTTACTAATCCCAGCAAAATACGCGGCCATGCTAAAAATAATCAAATTATTAACAAAACTAAAATCAAGCAGGTGAGCACTATAAAGTACGTTTCCAACAATTGCTCCAATCAAAGCCCCAACTGCTAAAATCGGCATGAAAAAGCCACCCGCAACACCAGCACCGTAAGAAATCATTGCGAAGACAAAACGAACAACTAACAAAATCAATAAAAAGGTTAAACTTGGCATTATGGCATTACATGAGAAATATTTAAAATCACACGACTACCGCTTCCCAATGTGACTGGTAAAAATAGTCCAATTGGAATAACCAATAACATAGGAATCAAGCTTTTATAATACCAAGGAATTGTTTTAATTTTGTCAAACATCCCTGGCACTTTTAATAACCCCATCTGGTATAGGCGACTTGCTAATCCCAGAATAATTCCCAAAAGCAATAGTTGCCAATAATGACCAAGTGGAAAAATGTGATTATAACTAATTGGTAACACCGGTCCCAGCCCGAAAACATACAACGAAATAAAATTGGCACTTAACGCACTGGTTAAGGATGTAATCCAAACTAATGGTGAAAAATTATGATAAATTTCTTCCATTACAAAAAAAGTTCCAGCCAACGGCGCATTAAAAGCAGCTGCTAATCCAGCCGCAGCTCCATTAGCAATTAAAATCCGTCTTTGCGAAGCCGAATAATGTCTAGTTTCAGCTAATCCTTGACCAACCGCTGCTCCCAACTGAACAGAGGGTCCTTCACGGCCAACAAAAATACTCGTGCTCATCGTTAACACACTGGCAAAATATTTTCGCCAAATTACTGAGTGCCAGTCCATTTCCATAAATCCGGACAATTGGGCTTCTACCTGCGGAATCCCAGCACCCTTAATATTTGGATCCCCGCGCATAAGCAATCCCACTATGTAAGTCACTATAAATGCTAATATAATCAAAACTAAAATCCACCAATAATTATGAATCGCCTGTTTATAAATTTTTAGACTGAAATTACCAGCTAATTCGGCTAACCATCGAAATGAACTGACAACTAATCCCGTAATTAAGCCTACACATAAAGCTTTAAGGATAAAATTCAATCGAATATTACTAGTATGACCGTTAACAAAATGCATATTTTCTTGCTCCCTCACCTACTAATTACACGTACTTGATGCTGATACTTGTGTAATTATATATTTATAAAAAGGCCGAAAAACAACTATACCACAAACAAACCGTTAGTTGATTGGCCAATATTTAATTTTATTCTGGAGAGTAAAAAAGTCCGAGAATTCATTCTCGAACTTAAAACTTGGTTCTATTGGTTTGTCCCAACATTATTTAGCTTTTGTTGAGCCTTAGTATCCTTAATCAATTGATTATAAACTTTTTCACGGTTTGCCTTTTGTTTTGTAATCGGCTTGGCCATCAAATTTACTGCTTTGTGAAATTCAATTCCAATCGTTCCCGATAAATCATCGTCAAACCCATAATATTTTTCATAAGCTTTTTTGACTTGCCGTTTGATACTTTTGTCGTTACTAATTAAAACACCCTTTAATTGTTGTTTATCTTGTTTAGACATACCCTTACTTGCCTGTTTGTTTAATTCATCAACACTCGTATAGATTTTATCTGCTGTTTTTGGTTTTTCAGAATCAAATTTTTCCAAGGCACCTAATAATTGATTTAAGTACTTTTTGTCTGTTTGAACCTGACTGTACTTTTCTGAACTGATCACAACCGTGCCATACACTTTATTTCGGTTACAACCCGTTAGCAACAACCCTATGATGAGAAAGGGAAATAACCAGTAAATTTTCTTTTTCATGTCATCAACTTCCTTCATACTTGCTACTCTTATAATACCGAAAAATGGGTGTAAATGAAAGCATTTACGTAACTCTTTCTTTAGAATTGGCAAAGTCTCTTTAGTTTGATCATCAAAAGCAGTTAACGTTTAAAATAAATGGTGTTGACGAACATTTTTTTTTACTTTATAATCAATAACGCGGACCGGTAGCTCAGCTGGATAGAGCATCCGCCTTCTAAGCGGACGGTCGTGGGTTCGAATCCCACCCGGTTCATATAGGTACATCGCGACTTTTTTAAATAGAAATACCGTTATACTGGTATCTCTTTTTTTTACTACTAGAAAATAACCATATTTCGCACAGATTTACAAAAATTAGGACAACCCTTTTTCAATAAGAAAAGCCTCACTAAAATGGGTCTACACTTTCTGGTATTGGTGAA
>NZ_JQBD01000127.1 GCF_001437255.1 Pediococcus damnosus
TCTCCACCAATACGATTTGACAGAGACCCTTAATAATCATGTTTTTGGATAAAAAAATCCAGAAGAAAAAATGAAATTTTCTTCTGGATATAATTTTGATTTTTAACTTCGGGACGCTTCTTCTTTACTGAAACGATTATTAAATAATGGACTAACTGGTTTGTTTTCGTGAATTAAACGAATGGCTTCCCCAATTAAAGGTCCTACTGAAATCTGCGTAATCTTATCTATTTTCTTTTCTTCTGGTAAATTAATCGAATCTGTCACAACCAATTCCTTGATTGGAGAGTTTGCAATTCTTTCAATCGCTGGGCCAGATAAAACTGGATGTGTACAGCTTGCATAAACTTCCGTTGCACCCGCATCCATCAAAGCCTGGGCTCCTAAAGTAATGGTACCAGCAGTATCAATCATATCATCAATCATGATACAACGCTTACCCTTCACTTCACCAATAATATTCATAACCTCAGCCACATTAGCTCGTGGTCGTCGTTTATCAATAATGGCAATGGGAGCTTTCAAAAATTCAGCTAATTTACGAGCTCGTGTGACACCACCATGATCAGGAGAAACCACAACAGAATCTTTATCAAGATGATGCTCGATAAAGTAATCTGCCAATAATGGCGCACCCATCAAATGGTCCATTGGAATATCAAAGAATCCTTGAATTTGTGCAGCGTGTAAATCAAGCGCAATAATCCGCGTTGCACCAGCCTTTTCAATCATATTAGCCACAAGTTTTGCGGTAATTGGTTCCCGTGAACGGGCCTTACGATCTTGACGAGCATAACCATAATAAGGAATCACAACGTTAATAGTCTGTGCGCTCGCTCTCCGCAATGCATCAATCATAATTAAAAGTTCCATCAAATTATCATTAACAGGTGCCGAGGTAGATTGAATAATATACACTTGGTCCCCACGAATACTTTCTTCAATGTTAATTCTAATTTCACCATCGCTAAAACGATCAACAGACGTCTTACCCAGCTTAACACCAACTGCTTTAGCAATTTTTTCTGCTAAAGGCTTGTTTGAATTCAAAGCAAAGATCTTCAGCTTTGGATCAGAATATTGTCCAGACATGAAATCCTCCAATAATGATTTTTAAGAATCTGTTCGATTACCACTCTATATGATAAGTCATTTACAGGACCAAAAGCAAGTCCAAACCGACATCAAATTAGTCTTTTTGTCGTTCTGCTTCCTCTTTTTTTGCTGCTTCATAAACAGGTAATTTTTTAAAATAACCCGGTTTAGTTGTTTGTCGTTCTCGTGCAATACCCATATCGTACTTCGCCAGATCGTCGGTAATTGTTGAACCAGCTGCAACGTACGAATAGTCTGCCATCTTAACAGGCGCAATAATATTCGAATTACTTCCGATAAATGCATGGTTGCCAATGATAGATGTATGTTTATTAATCCCATCGTAGTTAACAAATACAACCCCACAGCCAACGTTGATATCTGAGCCCAACACGGCGTTCCCAACGTAAGTTAAATGACCAACTTTGGTTCGGGCACCCAATTTTGTCTTCTTGATTTCACAGAAGTTTCCGATATGAACGGATTCCCCAATCTCAGCTTCTGGGCGTAAGTGACTGTTAGGCCCAATATCACTGTCATCATGCATAATTGATTCTTCAATTGTCGATGAAGTAACATGAACTCGATCGCCAATTTTAGAAGAAACAATTTTAGAATTAGCTCCAATTACACAGTCAGAACCAATTTCAGTTTTCCCAGAAATTGACACTCCAGGTTCCACGATTGTGTCAGAACCAATTTTGACATCCACGTCAATATACGTATTTTCTGGATCAATCAGCGAAACTCCGTTAGCCATATGCTGATCATTAATGCGTTCTTGCATAATTTTAGTTGCGTTGGCAAGAGCCTTACGATCATTCACACCCATTGATTCAGAAAAGTCTTTCATTTCGTACGCAGCAACAATCTCGCCTTCGGATTTCATAATTTCAATTACGTCTGGTAAGTAATACTCGCCCTGCGCATTATCATTCTTTACTTTATGTAAAGCCGAAAATAATTTTTTGTTATCAAAACAGTAAACGCCTGTATTAATTTCATGAATGGCTGCTTCTTCACGCGTCGCATCTTTTTCTTCCACAATTTTAGACACAACCCCAACATTATTACGGACAATTCGACCATAGGAAAATGGATCATCTGCATCGGCTGTTAAAATTGTTGCTGCAGCACCCTTTTCTTTATGATACTCAAATAAATCTTCAAAAGTACTGGCACGGAAAAGTGGCGTATCACCACTTACAACCATTGTCATCCCGTCTTGGTCTCCCAAAATATCTTCAGTTTGTAAAACGGCGTGTCCCGTTCCTAATTGCGATTTTTGATATGCATATTCAGTCCGTTTGCCAAGTTCTGCCTCAACTTGTTCAGCGCCACTACCCACAACCGTAACCACTTTATCCATGTTAGTTTTTTCGACTTGGGTCAACACATGATCGACCATCGATTTTCCACAAACGCGGTGCAGCACTTTATATAATTTTGATTTCATCCGTGTTCCTTGACCGGCTGCCAAGATAACCGTATACTTTCCACTCATTAAATGTTCTCCTTAATTTTTAAATTTAATAACAAACTAATCAGCTTGTTCGAAGACTTTATCTAAATAATTACCCGGTTGAATCCGAATCTCGTCACTGTTGGCATCCACACTCAATAAAGAAGTGACATTATCAATCATGCGGTGTCCTGTAAAACTACCTTCCGCAAAAACGGTTGTGCCAATCAATTCCGCTTCAAACTCAGTAATCAGCGCCTGCATCCCTTTTAAGGTGCCGCCACCCTTCATATAGTCATCGACAACTAGAACTCGTGTTCCAGCTTTCAGGCTCCGTTTAGAGAGCTCCATTTTCTTGATTTGTGCAGATGATCCAGACACGTAATTCACACTGATCGTGGAGCCCTCTGTAATCTTTGAATCATGCCGCACAATGATAAACGGAACCCCTAAATAATTTGCCACACTCTGGGCAATCGGAATTCCTTTTGTTTCAACAGTCATGATTGCATCAACTTTTTCATCTGCATACTCACTGGCAATCAAACGACCCACCCTTTTAAGAACGGTTGGATCACTCAATAAATCAGACATGTATAAATAGCCACCTGGCAAAATCCGGTCCGCCGTCGAAAGTTGTTGAATTAAATCTTCAATAATTTCACTAGCCTCGCCTTTTTTAATAGTTGGTATAAATAAGGCTCCCCCGGCCGCTCCAGGAATTGTTTCTAATCTCCCAGTGCCCCGATTCGCGAATGTTCGTTTAATAATGGCCATATCCTCACTGATCGAAGATTTTGCAGACGCATACCGTTCAGCAAAAAAGCTTAACGTTACTAACGTGTGTGGTCGTTCTAGAAAATACCTTGTCATATCGATTAATCGATCACTTCTTCGGACACTCAACGTTAACACTCCATTCTAAATTAAAAGTTACTTTACTCTCGATCATAGCATAAATGTTCGTGTTTTGAACATAATTTTGTAAATATTACCGTTATTTATATATATATGACTGTAACAAAAAAAACCATTGAGTGTTTAAATAATTATGTGTAAATGATT
>NZ_JQBD01000128.1 GCF_001437255.1 Pediococcus damnosus
TTGTCTGTTTATCAAGTACCTTTTGTCTGTTAATCAAGTACCTTTATAAGTTCTGTACTTGATAAAAAGGTACTTTTATTTTAATATGTGTTTGAGGTGATAATCATGTCTAATGAGTTAGTTAAGTATGATCCTGAGTTGAATACTATTCCCTTGAGAAAATTTACCCCAATTGAGATGAATTTATTTTTTTCAATTGTTTCCCGCATGCGGGATCAAGGGAATAAAACTGTTCGTTTCTCTTTTGACCAGTTAAAAGAGCTTAGTAACTATAAACCAACCGCAAATAAACGTTTTATTGATGATATTGAAAATACATACCAAAAGATCCTCAGCCTTAGGTTTGGCCGTAGAAGTAAGAGTGGCTTAAATCGTGAATTTTTTGTTATGTTTACTGAATTTGAAATTAAAGGTGAAGCTGAAGAACCTTATGTTGATATTCAGATTTATCCCAAGGCATTGAAACTTCTAAATAATCTTGAAAGTTGGGTTCGTTATGCCCTAACAGAATTTAGAAATTTAAAAAGCAGTTACGCTAAAACAATGTTTCGTCTAATTAAGCAATTTCGAACTACTGGCTATTCTTATTTCTCTAAAGAAGATTTTTTTGAATTGCTTGATATACCTAAAAGTTATTGGAATAGTCCTTCAAATGTTGACAAAAAGGTTATTAAGCCAATTAGAGAAGAATTAACCCCGCTTTTTAGAGGGCTAACGATTAGAAAAAAATATGGTAAAGGCAGAGGAAAACCAGTTATCGGTTATTCTTTTACTTGGAAACCTGAAAGAAAGGACGCAAATGATTTTTCTCAAGGCAAATTTCAAGATGAGCGTCAAAAACTCTTTAACATTCAGCACAATGATGAATTATCAGATAAAGAAAAGTGGCGTGCAATTGACAAAGTTAAATGCTTGCCTTTAGGAACAACTGAAAAACAGGTACTGGCTGAAAAACAAGCTGAACATGATCAAAAAATAAGAGATCAAGCAAGACAAGAAGCANTTTGGAAATCATGCCTAAAACTATTAGAGAACTTGCTGATGAATTTGGTGTATCAAAACAAGCAATTAGGAAAAAATTAGATGCAAACTTTAGGGCAAACTATGTACAAACTGTGACTAGGAACGGAGTACAAACTTTAGTTGTTGCCAATTCAGGTTATTTGCTGTTAAAAAAGCATTTCGATGGTGGCAACAACCAGGAACCAAGAGAGAAAGCATTTACTAGTAACGCTGGTAATAGGAATACAGATACAATAGAATTGCTCAACCAACAATTGGCAATCAAAGATAGCCAAATTAAAGAAAAAGATGAACAATTAAAATCAATGCAAAAATTATTGGATCAATCACAACAACTACAATTGATGACTGAAAAGAAAGTTGAAGAACTTGAGACCACTAATTCTATAAAAATTAAATATGATAATTTAAATTTAAAACAAAAAAGTAACGCTTGGTGGAAATTTTGGTTAAAAAATAAGACATGATAACATTTAAAAAAAGTGTTATCATGTCTTATAGGAAGATGCTTATTTTTACAACTCAAGCTCATAAACATTTTAGCTTTGTTTTATAGGCCCTGCAAAAAATTGACTGCAATCAATTGAACTTTAGGCCTGTTCAACATATTTGTTAATATTATCAGATCCAATCAGTAATGTATCTTAAAGCCTGACTTTTCCTTAAGACACATTTATTTTACCACATAATCTACAAAAAATACGACCTCCATAGAAAGTTGAAAGAATCAGTTTTCTATGGAGGTCGTATTTTTTTGTAGATATCAACGTTTTTCTACCATCTAACTATACATAAGACTATACGAGGACTATACTAAGCTATATAAAACTATACTATTTACTATACGAGACTATACACATCAGCTCTTAGGAACTTATTGCAGTAATGTTCTTTATTGCAGAAAAAAATTATAGAAAAAGAAAGGGAAAGTCATTATGGATAATAAATCAAATAAAGATGCTTTATCTCTCATAAAAAAGAATCAAGCAGAGACTGGCTACGAAGGAAGCATACAAGAATATGAACAATTGTATTCCCTTTTTGTTAATCATGGATACAAACAAGCGCAAGTTGCTTTTGCACGTTTAAGTGATATATCAAATTACCTACCTCTACTCAAATCCGGTCCGCTTTCTCTATATATTCTATATGTACTAAAAGCTAACAATGATCGGGGAAGTTCTTTTTGGTCAATAGATGCATTAGCAAAGAAATTACAAACAACTACCAAATCTATAACTAACTGGAATACTAAACTTATTGACCTTGGATTAATTCGTCGACTTAAAGGACTAGGAAAATCAACTACTACTGTGTTGTTACCAACCAGTCCCATAATCATAAATGAAAAAACTCAAGAATCTATAAAGCTACTAGAAAAAATAAATTATAAACTTCAAGCATATGTAATATTTAAAAAAGACAATAAATATATCACTTACAGATTCTTTGAGTCCAATATAAAGTACAAAATCAATAATCCTATAATAATTTTAAGTGTTGAAGAGGATATGATTTCAGATATAAGCGATTCTCAAACTGCCTATACTGACATAGACGCTGTTGATGGTTCTAAAATAGATGAAATTACACAGTTACTTCTTGAAACAGAAATATCCGGTAGTGGATCAACAAAAACAAAAGAAAAAATAAAATTATTGGTTGATTTATATCAAACTTATTTAAGAAAATAAAAATTAGGGGTCATTTTTAACAAATAACCCCTCAAAAACATTGAAAGAATAGCCCCCAATATCTATAATGTAGATATTGGGGGCTATTTTAATTTATTTTTTTATAAGTGCCCCTAAACTATAGCTATTGATTCAAGATTTCATGGGAGCCAGTTGCAACCAATAACAAAATCAATTCATCATGATCTAGCTGATAAATAACAATCCAGTTGTCATAATTTTTACCATAGTTTCCATATCTGGCAGGGTGAAATTCACGATAGCCACGCCAATTTCCTTTTAATGCATGATCTTTAATCTGTTTCAAAACAAGTACATCTTGTTCAACAATTGCTTCTAAACAAGGCTTCAAGACAGTTATTGGGAAATGTTTTTTGACTAGTTTTTTTAATTCACGTTCAAAAGATTTGGTCTGTTTAATTTGCATCTAACTTATCGATCCAATCTTCAAAGTCAGTCAATGAACCAATGTTTTTGACCTGCCCTGTTTCTGCTTCTTTTTTAGCGGCTAAGGCTTCCGGAGAATCTAAAAAGCTGACTAATCGAACTTCATTATTGGCCGCTTTAACTAACGATAAGCGTATATACTCAGAAACGGTTAGCCCTTGTTTTGCTAGATTAGCTTTAGCCCGTTCACTAATGTCAGGTGTTACACGAGTTGAAATTGTCTTGTTTTTAATAATAGTATTACTCATTCTAATCCGCCTCCTTTAAGTTTACCATCGTACTACATTATAATATTCGATTTTTAGGTTTTCTGCAACTAAATTAATTTTAAAGTAAAGGAACTAACAGCTTATGCAACAAGTTGTCTTACCCATCAAAGATT
>NZ_JQBD01000129.1 GCF_001437255.1 Pediococcus damnosus
AAGTACAACCTACTAAAACTTGACACATACTACAAAATTCAACTATTTGAGTTTTTCTGTTGATTAGATCTATAATAAAGTTTAGATGGGGGTAAGTATAATATAGATTCTTTAGTTTCTGTATTGTCATATCAGTTCAACAACCATTTGGATAAGGTTATTGTACCTTTATTTTTTTATTATTTAAATAATGCCATTCTTATGTATCCAACTAGCCATAAGTAAACTATTTTCTTTGTTGATAAAATGAAAGCCGGGTGAATTTTAAAATCGAGTTCTGCATTTGTTTGAAACAAAATCACATACCTTAGCTGTCTGTACTTTTGTTACAACTGCATTATTGTGTTTTAAATTTTTTATAATTAACAAATGCGGTGTAACTATTTTTAGAATTTTTAAGTTAATTAACAATTACTGACTCACTAATACAACTTATTTAAGATTACATCAGATTAATGTTGGCTTCATAAAATGAAAGGATGCATTATCGTGAAAATAACATTAATAACACAGTATTTAGAGGGACATGGCGGTACCGAAAGAGTCATTTCGAACTTGGTCAACGAAGATTTAAAAAATGAATATCAGGTTTTGATCCCTAAAAGCGGAAAACCTGAATGGCTCCAATGGATTACACGTACTACCGGCTACCAACTTAAAATTTGCCATGCACAAGATACACAAGCACAAAAAGAGTTTATTGAAAAAAATGTTTTAGCAGCAGAACCAGATATCGTTTTGGGACTCGAAGGCAGAGCTTGTGTAACTGCCTATCAGATCAGGAAAAAATATGACCTTCATTATAAAATTGTTTCTTGGGGACATACCTCCATTCCTGAATCAAACATTTTTGCTCGTCAAGAACTTGCTTTCTCAGAATATCATCTTGCAATTAGTACAGGGATAAAAAAACAGTTGATCAAACTCGGGGTCCCAGCCCAAAAAATCTTTCTGATCTATAATCCTATCCGCACTGTAAATAAGAAAACAATCAGCACACCTAAAGCTAACGCTCCTTTCCATGCAATTTTTATTGGAAGAATATTGTTGGATGATCAAAAAAATGTACGTATGCTTCTTGAATCAATGGCACAGCTTAATATTCCTTGGAAACTGGACATCTTTGGCAAGGGAGCTGATCTTCCAAAAGCAAAAACATTAGCAAATGATTTGCATATTTCACAAAACATTAACTGGCAAGGTTGGATGCCTAATCCTTGGGAAGCAATTAATGAAGCTGATTGCCTGCTGCTCTGTTCAAAATATGAGGGATTCCCAATGGTTGTTATTGAAGCTGCTTCTTATGGCTTGCCAATTGTTTCAACAAACTGTCCTACTGGACCGGCAGACATCATTAATTCCCACAATGGAATTTTAACTCCAATGAACGACCAAAAAGCTTTTATAGCTGCATGCCGGCAAATCTATCGTTTGCGTGGTAAATATAATCATACAGATATCAAAAAAACAGTTTTGAAATTTGATATTTCTCGCTATATTAAGCACATAGAAAACATCTATAACTTAATTGCTGCTGATAATAAAAACACAGATAAATCAGCCATTAAACTTTCTTCTTTATAATAGGTTCTTTATCAAGTGGTACTGATGAAATGAATTATTAAAAATAATAAGCAATTGGTCTACTTGGTCAAGCTGCTTGTTCCTGAATGGAATGAGCAGCTTTTTTAATGTGACTATGAAAATTCAAACTGACATAACTATTCTTTAATTCGATGAGAAGACGTAAACGGAAGTTTTCAAAGTTCCGGAAACCGTAAGCAGTCTTTTTAATGGCTTTGATCTTGTTGTTTGTTCCTTCCACGGGTCCATTAGAAAAGGTCGTCTGAAAGCTGTTCTTGATTTCTTGTAGATGTTTACGCAAGGTACGATTAGTTTTTTTGATGGGCTCAGGCATGCCTGCAGCTGAACGTGTTAGACTTTCTAAGAGCCTTGGATCTCGCTGCTGGACAGCTTGTAAAAGTGTTTGATAATAAACGTAAGCTTGTCGCAAAGCGGAGGACATGTTTAATAAACGCTCCACAATATCCTGTTCACATAACTGCATATTACGAAAGTTTCTGCTTTTACGATAGGTTTTAAAATCAAGTTTGGTCGAGTCTTTAGTTAACAATTTCCAATAATGTTTCAAAGCACGTGCGTTGTGCGAACCCTGTCCCGCCTGTTTCATGGTTTGTGTCCGAACTAAGTTTAAGGCCCGATAAGCTTGGGTTACGACATGGAAACGGTCGGCAATGATCAGCGCTTGCGGAAAGATCTCATGGATCAAGGATCGATAAGGCGAGTACAGATCAACTGTGACCGTTTGGACTGCCCAGCGAGCTTGACGGTCATATTGTAAAAAGTAACTTCGTAAGTATGTATTATGCCGAGAACGCACGATATCTAACGTGCGGCGTGTCGCAATGTCCATGACAATGATACTCATGCCGCTACTAGAAAAGTTGCCCGCTTTAAAGTCGTCAAAAGCGATATTTTGCGGTAAGAAATGATGATTGGGCCTTAAGTAAGTTGAGAGCTCTTGCGCAAAGCGCATCACTGTCATTCCAGAGATCCCAAAATCAGCGGCAATATCTTTTTGTGAGATATTCTGGTCTAATTTAGAAATAGCCTGATATTTAACGGCTTGTGAGATTTGGTCGTTAGCCTTGACGTCCTTGATCTCCGCAAGTTTTGTAATAGTTTTAGGGCAGGCAGCTGAAGCCGGGCAGAGATATTTTTGTTTGCGGATCGAAAAAACATTTGTGATCCCACCCGAAGGCAAACCGAGCATCTCAACGGTTTTAAAACCGTTGTAGCGCATTTTTTGACCACAAACTGGGCAAGCACAAGGATAAGATTGCCGCAAATGGATCTTGCGGACTTTTTTATGTTGGTAAAATCCTGCAGCTATCACTTTATTCTTATATTTTGGATCAAATTCCAGGTGTGAGTCTTTAATTCCCAATAGATCCAGTGTACAATTCTTCATGTAGGACATTCCTTTCAGTGTAGGGATTGTTTCTTTGAGATGAAGTGTGTCTTCATCTCTATTTTTTTATCATAAAACAAAATTGGTACTGAGAGAAGATTTTTCTATCAGTACCAAATATTATAGAACCCAGTTTTAAGACAATCCGTTGGTGTTAAGAAGGGATCGGGTACTACATGGTTTTGTAAATGTGATTGTGGTAATTATACCGACGTGGCAAGCACAAAACTTATTCAAGGAACTACCAAGAGTTGTGGTTGTCAATTAAAGAAGGCACGAGAAAAATGGAAAAATATTTACAAAGATGAAAAGATACAAGAGAAGATAAAAAAAACTTTTAGAAAAAATGACGGTCGTGAAAAAAATACTAAACTATCTATATTGGAACTAGCAACAAGCGACAAATTAAAGGCAAATAATTCTAGTGGTGTAACAGGGGTTTCTTATAGTAAACGTGATAAGAGGTGGCGTAGCTATATCACAGTAAAACATATACGCTACGAGCTAGGATATTTTAAAGATAAGGAAAGTGCAATCCAAGCTCGA
>NZ_JQBD01000013.1 GCF_001437255.1 Pediococcus damnosus
ACGCCTCCGAACTGGGGAAGTCGTTGTCTTTCGATAGTTCGTATGAACGTTGCCATAACAACCTTTGTGTTAAACATAATTAGTTTCAAAACTCGAATCAGTCTGGAAGCAATGGGCTCAGTAGTGTCGTTTTTCTTAACGATTTATCGTTTAGATAAAGGCCGAGCTTAGAGATGTGAATTTCAGCTCTAAGTCGTGCCCACTACGTTCCAGCCCGAATTTCTGGAAGACGAAATCTAAGCTAATTTAATTGTTGTTAACTCTTTTGTACCGAGTAATTAGGTGGAATTTCGTATTTCCACGTTTACATAAAAACTTAAAAATAAAAAAATAAGAGATTGAGAAAAGTGTTTTTTTCTCAGTCTCTTATTTTTGTGGAAGTTTAAGTTAAGCTAATTTTTGATGTCCAAACAGATATCCACAACTTTTTGTTGCACGGGCGAAAGAATGTGGTTAGTTCTGTAAGCTAAACTCATATAAAATTCAGGTTGGGGATCATCAAGCAGGTTTAACTGCACAACGTTGGGATTGGTAACGGCGGATTCTGCAAGGAAGCTAATGCCGACATTTTTCTCAACCATCCCTTGAATGACCTGTGGATCCTCACTTTGATAGGTAATTTTGGGGCGGAAATGATTGGCATGACTCAGCTGTTTTAAAGCTTCCGAATGAACGAAACTGCTCCCAAAAGTAATGAAGTTTAAATCTTGTAAATCACGAAACCAAACATCAGATTGGCTAGCCAAGGGGTTATCCTTACCAACAATAATTTTAAAATTAGTTTTCGCAAACGTCTGACTGAACAAGCGCGCCGAATCAAAGGGCTGAATTGAACCGACCAAGGCCATGTCTAACGTCCCATTTAAAAGGAGCTTCAATAATTCAGCGGATCCGCGCTCGACTGGAATAATCTGGGTCAACAAATCTTGTTTTGCGAGTTCAGCGGCAATTTGCGGGAAATAGGACTGACTAATTACTGGTGGCAAGCCCAAGACAATTTTGCCGGTGTTAATGTTTTGAATTTCATTTTTGGCAACCCTAACTTGGTTCAAAATAATACCAGTATGTTCAGCAAGTTGTTGGCCACTTAAGGTAGTTGTCAATCTATGCTGGCTGGCATCACGCACAAACAGCTGGGTGTTTAACTCAGTTTCCAGACGTTTAATTGCAGTACTAATGGTTGGTTGGCTAACCTTAAATTTGGCTGCCACCCGCGAGAAATTCCGTTCTTGGAACATTGCCTGAAAATACTCAAAATCCTTAATATTCATTAGTTGCCTCAGTCTGGTTAATTTTTAAAATGACTCGAATTTTATTAAACGCCCAACTTTTCTTTTAAGGCAGTTGTCATCGTTTCTGAAAAGTTAATCGCTTGTTCACGGCCTAATTCGTTTAGATAACTGGGAATGGTGATCGTCTTTTTTACGGTTCGGTTGTCCGAGAGTTTTCGATATTTTGCGAGATCAATATCTACATAGGTGACGATTGTATGTTCGGGATGTTTAATATCAAAACTGGGTTCAGGGATGGAAAGGCCCGCATCTTGACGGGCCACACCTTCTTCGGATAAGGCATCTCGCGCCATTTCGATTGCTTCTGATAACGTTGCTCCGCTGGTATCACTATCGAAATCTACGATATGGGCTAGATAAAGGTCAGGTTTATCGCGATTAATAATTACCGGATAAGCCGCTCTAAAATTTTTATATTGTTTTTGCATGATTAGCTTTTCCCTCACTCACTTGTTTTTTTCTGGCATTACATTTGCTGCCACAATGTACAAAATGATACATGGAAAAAATCCAGGAATTGAAATTGCCGCGTAAATTATCCGTAACAACGCCTTATCAACACCCAAGTATTCCGCAAAGCCGCCAATGACACCCGAAATTACCTTGTCTGATGATTTTGTTAATTTTTTATTCATGATATTCCTCTTTTCCGTTATTCATAAATTTTCCTCTAAGTTTACAAAACTTTCTTGATACTTTTATTATAACTTTTTGGACTATTAAATCCCATTAAAAAGTGCTAAAAATAGGACACCAGATAATCCCTTGAAAACACAGAGTTTCTGGAACCAGTTATTACCTTTTTTAATACTTTCTTAAACGTTTGACTATAGTTTTTTTGACCGCGTATACTGGCGCTGTTGATTAGAAAAGAAAGTAATTGGAGGCTATAAATATGGCAAAAAGTCCAGTAGAAATTTTGAACGATCCATTTTTAAATAAGGGGACCGCATTTACAAAAGAAGAGCGTCAATCACTTGGTTTGGTTGGGTTATTACCACCTTACGTCCAAACATTAGATGAACAAGCTGCGCAAACGTATGCGCAAGTCGAATCAAAAACAAGTAGTTTAGAAAAACGAATTTTCTTAATGGAAATCTTTAATGAAAATCGCGTATTATTCTATAAATTATTTAGCCAGCACGTAGTTGAATTCATGCCAATCGTGTATGATCCAACCATTGCCGACACAATTGAAAACTATAGTGAGCTGTTTGTTCAGCCCCAAAATGCAACATTCTTATCAATTGATGATCCAGACAGCATGAAGGATTCTTTGAAAAACGCTGCTGATGGTCGCGATATTCGTTTGATCGTGGTCACAGATGCGGAAGGAATTCTAGGAATTGGTGACTGGGGCACAAATGGTGTCGACATCTCTGTTGGAAAACTAATGGTTTATACAGCGGCTGCCGGAATCGATCCTAGCCAGGTTATGCCAGTTGCTTTAGATACTGGAACAAATAATCAAGATTTGTTAAAAGATCCAATGTACCTTGGCAATCGTCACGAACGCGTAACTGGTGATCGTTACTACAAATTTGTGGATCAGTTTGTAAACACGGCTGAAGATCTTTTTCCAAAACTTTATCTCCATTTTGAAGATTTTGGTCGGGATAATGCTGCTAATATCTTAAATACGTACAAAGACAAAATCACGACATTTAATGATGACATCCAGGGAACTGGAATTATTGTTTTGGCTGGGATTTTGGGTGCTTTGAATATTTCTAAACAAAAAATGACGGATCAAGTTTATCTTTCATTTGGTGCTGGAACTGCTGGCGCTGGAATCACGAAACGGATTTATGATGAATTCTTGCAACAAGGCTTATCTGCAGATGAAGCAAAGAAACACTTCTATTTGGTTGATAAACAAGGCTTGTTGTTTGATGATGACAAGACGTTGACACCAGAACAAAAGCCATTTGCACGTTCTCGTTCTGAATTTGCCAATGCCGATGATTTAACAACTTTAGAAGCGGCTGTAAAGGCAATTCACCCAACGATTTTGGTGGGAACTTCAACTCAACCAGGAACGTTCACAGAATCAATTGTGAAAGAAATGGCTGCTCATACTGACCGCCCAATTATTTTCCCGTTATCAAATCCAACTAAATTAGCAGAAGCTAAAGCTGAAGATTTGATTAAATGGTCTGATGGGAAGGCTTTAGTAGCAACAGGAATTCCAGCAGATGACGTTGAATACAATGGCGTCACTTACCAAATTGGTCAGGCTAACAATGCGTTAGTTTATCCCGGTTTAGGATTAGGTGTGATTGCTTCCACTGCTAAAGTTTTAAATGATGAAATGATTTCAAAGGCTGCCCATTCATTAGGTGGAATTGTGGATGGTAACAAGGCTGGTGCTGCTGTATTACCACCAGTTTCAAAGCTCGATCAATTCTCATACACGGTGGCAAAGGCTGCAGCGCAGAGTGCGGTTGATCAAAAATTGAATCAGGAACCAATTTCAGATGTTGATAAGGCAATTACCGATATGAAGTGGGAACCAAAGTATTAGGATGTTTTCGAAAGTGAGTAAGAGATAGTACATGAGCTATTTTATGGCTGGCAACCTAGAATAGGATGTGGGAGGCTACAATCATGTCAGATTATCGGATAGAGGAAGATGCTTTAGGACCAGTCAAAATCCCAGCGGATGCGCTGTGGGGCGCACAAACTCAAAGAAGTTTACAAAACTTTTCTACCGGCGAAAAAATGCCACTGGTGCTAATTAAAGTCATGCTTCAATTAAAAAAAGCGGCGGCACTAGCTAACCAAGATGAGAAAGCAATTTCTGCAGAAAAGGCCAGTTTAATCGTTGCGGCAGTTAATCAATTGCTTAGTTTAGATGATGTTCAATTAAGAAAAGATTTTCCATTGGTTGTTTACCAAACTGGCTCAGGCACACAAACTAACATGAATGTGAACGAGGTTGTGGCCAATGTGGCCAAGAAGCTTAATTCGAAAGTTGAGATTTTACCAAATGATGATGTTAATCATAGTCAGAGTTCGAATGACATTTTTCCAACGGCCATGAATATTACCGCAGCCCTTGCTGTTGAAAAATTGGAAGTTGCAGTACAGCATCTGATTGACAAATTGGACGAAAAGCAAAAAGAATTTTGGCGAGTGGTAAAAATTGGTCGAACTCATTTACAGGATGCAACGCCCATAACTTTTGGCCAAGAAATTAGTGGTTGGAAGAGTACATTAGAACATGATCTCGGCTACTTGAAAGAATTGAACGGCACGCTGAATGAACTAGCGGTTGGTGGGACAGCGGTTGGCACCGGATTAAATGCGGTTCCTCACTTTGCAGAAACAATTGCTCAAAAAATGAGTGACATTTATGGAATTAAATTTACGGCCGATTCAAATAAGTTTTATGAAT
Organism: Pediococcus damnosus; assembly: GCF_001437255.1. GTDB lineage: Bacteria > Bacillota > Bacilli > Lactobacillales > Lactobacillaceae > Pediococcus > Pediococcus damnosus. Next base: position 4,690 of record NZ_JQBD01000013.1, read on the forward strand.
TGGCTGCTCACTCTGGGTTAAACGTTGTTCACGGGGCTATGAAAACTTTAGCAAGTGATTTAATAAAAATTGCTAATGATGTGCGTTTCTTAGCTAGTGGACCACGTGCCGGCTATGGCGAAATAAACATTCCTGCCAATGAACCAGGATCCTCAATTATGCCTGGAAAAGTTAATCCAACTCAGGCTGAAGCAATCACAATGGCTGCGGTTAGGGTAATTGGCAATGATGTCGTAATTTCGCTTTCTGCCAGTCAAGGAAATTTTGAAATGAACGTCTACAAACCAGTTATCATCAGTACTTTTCTTGAATCTGCCGAACTTTTAACCGGAACAATCAGTAATTTTACTGATTTAATGATTGCTGGTTTGACTGTTAATCAAGACCGCATGAAAGAACTGGTTGATCGATCCTTGATGATTGTGACTGCCCTATCTCCACACATTGGATATCATGCCAGTGCTAAGATTGCACAACAAGCTCAAAAAGATGGCGTTACTTTACATCAGGCCGCAATTCAGTCTGGAAAAGTCACGAATGCCCAGTATGATCAGTGGGTTGATCCGATGAAAATGACTGGAATTGACGGTTAATAAAAATAAGTTATCTATGTTTTAAAAAATTTAAGTTTTAAAAAATTATCGAGTGGAAGAAGGATTATCATGGCTTTTATAACTTCTGTTGAAAGTGTTGTCACAATTCTGTTGATGATGGCGTTAGGTTATGCGCTTCGTCGAATGGGTTGGTTTGATGATAACTTTAGTGGCAGTATTTCCAAACTAATTATGAATGTTGCTCTACCTGCTTCAATTTTTGTAGCAATTATGAAATATTTAACGTTGCCAAAATTAATCAGTTTATCTAGTGGATTAGTTTATTCATTTGGTGGGGTAATTATTGGGTATATCATTGCCTGGTTGGCGGTTAAGGTTTTAAAGATTCGTCCAGGTCGACGCGGAATCTTTATGAATACCGTTGTTAATGCCAATACTATTTTTATTGGCTTACCTTTGAACATTGCGCTCTTTGGATCCGTAAGTTTACCTTACTTCTTGGTTTACTACGTTACCAATACCGTTTCTACTTGGGCATTTGGGGTGTTCTTAATTTCAAATGATGATCCAACTAAGAAGAAGGGTGAAAAGAGTTCCGGTAACTTTAACTGGAAGAAATTATTGCCACCCCCATTGCTAGGGTTCTTGGTTGCTTTAGTATGGTTGATTTTGAACTTACCAGTTCCAGCATGGGCTAACAATACGTTGACTTACGTTGGTAATCTGGTTACACCACTATCCTTGATCTACATTGGGATTGTGTTAGCAGATGCTGGTTTAAAGAGTATCAATTTTGATAGAGATACAATTTTTGCCTTGCTCGGTCGTTTTGTCTTGTCACCAGTTGTGATTACTTTATTGATCATGCTTGGGGCAAAAATGGGCCATGTAATTCCAAAAATGGAAATGCAAACCTTGATTGTGCAAGCTGCTGCGCCCGCATTGGCCGTTATGCCAATTTTGGCAAATGAGTCGCATGGTGACGTGAAGTTTGCGACCAACTTAGTCACAACCAGTACGATTCTCTTCATTGTGGTTGTGCCGATTGTCATGACTTTGATTCAGTTTATTTAATAGTAGATAAAATAGTTTATCAAATGGGTGATTTTTTGGTAAACTATTTTTTGCTAAAGCTAAATTCATGAGTTATAATGAATTTACAAAGAAGTGGGAAACAAAAATCACACCAAAGGCCTTAACTATGTGGAGTAGTTAAGGCCTTTTTTTACACTTATTTGCGTTTAAAATTTAGCTTCGGCCAAAATTTAAACCAAGCGGGTGGGTCGACGTTGCCTAGAAGTAGTCTTACTTCTGGTCATATCTATTCAACCAGTAGACAAATAACGAATTTAGGATCGCTACCAGAAGTGATGTTAAGAACGTGGGCAACAAAATTCACACCTCCGACCCATTGCAGAATTTGCTTTGAATCAGTAGGCAACTATTTTAGTATACAGAAAATAAAATAAAATCCTACAAGAATATTTGGCTAATGTTTGCGTAGAGAAACTGTGATAGACTAGGCGTAAACAATCGATAAATTGAGGCAAAGAGAATTGATTACAATTGGTTTAACAACGTGGACTGACCATCCCACATTAATTGAAAATGAAGATCGTAAAGTTACGCTGCAAGAATATGCAGGCTTTTTTCCAGTGGTCGAAGTGGATACCTCATTTTATGGAATTCCAAAACTGAGTACAATCGCTAACTGGCAAAAATCGGTTCCAGAAAAATTTCAATTTATTTTGAAGGCCAATCAATTGATGACGTTGCATGATGGCGTGAGTGCTAATGATTATCTAAGTGACGATCATCGATTAGCATTTACAGAGTTTCGCAAAATGGTCCGGCCATTAGTTGAGGCGCAACAACTTAAAACGATCTTGTTCCAGTTTCCACCGTATTTTAATTGTGAAACAGCTAATATTCGCTACTTATGGGATATCCGCGAACTGATGGGCGATTTACCAATTTCTGTAGAGTTTCGTAATCGCAGTTGGTATGATCCAGCGGTCCAAGAAGAAACGATGCTGTATCTGAAAAAATTGGAAATGAGTCATGTAAGTGTGGACGAACCGAGTTCAGTTCCAAACGGCGTTCCGTTGATTAAAACGGTAACTAATTCTCATTTGGCAGTTTTACGATTACATGGTAAAAATGCTGAAGGTTGGGCCAAACAAGGACAAAACTGGCGGAAAACACGTACTTTGTATCGTTATTCCGAAACTGAGCTGCAAAATTTTGCGACCCTTGTGCGCCAAATGCAGGGAAAAGCGGATGAAGTTTGTGTTATTTTTAATAATAATAGTGGCCATGACGCTGCAGATAATGCGTTGCGTTTGAAAAAAATTCTAAATATTAGTTTTAACGGTTTAGGTCCCTTACAACTTGATCTATTTTAAGACCCAAATCAGAACGAAACGGGCTTGGCCACGCGTTTCTTTGTGATATACTTAAAGTTAAAATAACTCAAATATAAATTTAATAAAGCTAGAGTGCTGCAAAAGGCGAATAGCTTCCGAGCATTAGCCTAGGGAACCGAATGATTTGGGTTTAGAATCGTTTGGTTGCCGTAGCTACTACTCCGCAAGTGTAGATGATTTTCGTTCCAAAAATCTTTCATGCTTCGGACGTTGGCCATTCTTGTGGCCGAAAATCAGACCGCAAGAACATGGCAAGCGGAGGTAGCTGCCTTTTAAAGCACGTTTCAGCATAAACTAGGAAGGAAATCTCATATGGCAGATAAACCCACTTACTATATAACGACACCAATTTATTATCCATCTGGAAAATTACACATTGGAAATTCATATACAACCATTGCTTGCGACGCGGAGGCTCGTTTTCAGCGTTTGGAAGGCAAAGACGTTTTCTTTCTAACCGGAACTGACGAACATGGTTTGAAAATCGAACAAAAAGCCGAAGAATTAGGAACAACTCCCCAGGCTTATGTGGATGACATGGCAGTTGGGATTAAAAAGCTTTGGAAACTTTTGGATATTTCCAATACGAAGTTTATTCGGACAACTGACGATTATCACGAAAAGGCTGTTCAGAAGATTTTTCAAAAATTGGAAGACAGTGGCGACATTTATTTAGGCGAGTATGAAGGCTGGTATTCAGTCTCAGATGAAGAATACTTTACCGAAACTCAGTTAGCTGAAGTGTATCATGATGCCGATGGTAATGTGACCGGTGGCAAGGCACCATCTGGGCATGAAGTTCAAAAGGTTAAAGAAGAATCGTACTTTTTCAAAATGAGTAAGTACGCTGATTGGCTGCTCCAGTATTATAAAGAGCATCCTGATTTTATTGAACCAGCAAGTCGGATGAACGAAATGATCAATAACTTCATTAAACCTGGTTTGGAAGACTTAGCCGTTTCCCGAACAACCTTTAATTGGGGTGTTAAAGTAAAGAACAATCCTAAACATGTCGTTTATGTATGGATTGATGCTTTAACAAACTATATTACGGCACTAGGGTATGGTAGTGATGATCATAGGAACTTTGATAAATACTGGCCAGCTGATGTGCACATGGTTGGTAAGGAGATCGTTCGTTTCCATACAATTTATTGGCCAATTTTATTACATGCCTTAGGCTTACCTTTACCTAAGCATGTGGTTGCCCACGGTTGGTTGCTAATGAAAGACGGTAAAATGTCGAAGTCAAAGGGTAACGTTATTTATCCAGAAACCTTGGTTAACCGTTATGGACTAGATGCGCTACGCTATTATTTGTTAAAGGCCATGCCTTATGGAAATGACGGAGTATTCACACCAGAAGATTTTGTCGACAAAATTAATTATGATCTGGCCAATGATTTAGGTAATCTCCTAAATCGGACGGTCGCAATGATTAACAAATACGAGGATGGGGTAATTCCAACCTTTAAACCTGGCGTGACAGAATTCGATGAGGATCTTGAAAATACAGCTGCCACAGTTGTGACAAATTATCGTGAATTAATGAATTCACTTCATTTTTCTGATGCGCTTTCTGAAGTTTGGAAGTTAGTGAGTCGTTCTAATAAATATATCGATGAGACCCAGCCTTGGGTTTTAGCTAAGAGTACCGATGAGGCTGATCAAGCTAAATCGGCGAGTGTCATGAACCATTTGGCAGAGAGCTTACGGTTACTAGCCCACTTACTCCAACCCGTTTTAACGCAAGCACCCGGTAAGATTCTGGGTCAATTAGGCTTATCTGCACAAACTGTTAGTTTAGATGAGCTTCATTTTGGAACCATTCCTGCAGGCACAAAAGTTGTGGCTAAGGGAACACCAATTTTTCCTCGTTTAGATGCTAAAGAAGAAGTGGCCTTTATTAAGGCGCAAATGACCAAAACAGATAAGAAAAAGGGCCGTGCAGCAATGGAAGCCGCCAAAAAGGCCGTGCAAACTGCTGACGAACCTGAATTGAAGTCAACAAAAAAGCCGATTCGGATTGAAGCCTTTGATAAAATTGAATTAAAAGTAGCCGAAATTAAGTCCGTCGACCATGTTAAAGGTGCTGACAAACTGCTTAAATTTAAATTGGACGCTGGCGATGGAAGTGATCGCCAAATTCTTTCGGGAATTGCGGAATATTATCCAGATCCAAGTGTCTTAGTAGGTAAAAAGGTAGTGATTGTTGCTAACCTTAAACCACGTAAGATGCGCGGCGAGATTAGCCAAGGCATGTTATTGTCAGCAGAACACGATGGCCATATTCAAGTGGTTGAGGTACCAAACAGCCTCGTGAATGGCTCTGGAGTGGAATAAATAAGAGAGTGTCCTCAAAAGGCGATTGCGACTTGTACTTGCCGATCTTTGGCTTAGTACAATCGACATCGACACGAAAGTTAGCAGCTTCTGAGCATACTGACGTTGTCCATAGAACTAAAGTTGCTAAAGCAACAAGTTCTCATGGCAGCCTAGATAAGCGAATGATTCGGGTTTGGAATCGTTTGATTATCGTAGCTAAGCAGAAGAAGCTGCCTTTTGAGGCACGTTTCAGAAATGATAAAACTAACTCAAGACTAACCGTTTTCCCAGATGTCTTGAGTTATTTTAGTAAATTGGAGGAAGCATGCAATTATTTGATTCACATACACATTTAAATGATGCAGCCTTTTTAGGACAAGAGGCCAGCTACGTTGAGCACGCCCATAAGTTAGGCGTTCAGAAAATGGCCATGGTTGGGTCAAACGCCCAACTAAATGCAGATGCGATTATGTTAGCCCATAAATATGCCGGGCTTTACGCAGTAGTTGGTTGGCATCCAGAAGATTCCAAAGACTTTCATGAACCTCAAGCTGAAATTTTGAAAGAACAATTAAATGATCCCAAGGTTGTTGCTTTAGGCGAAATTGGTTTGGACTATTATGAAACAAAATCACCACGAAAAATTCAGCGACGGGTGTTCGAGGAACAATTGGCGATTGCAAGCGAGCTAAATGTGCCAGTTGCCATTCATAATCGGGATGCGTTTGAAGATACGTATGCTGTTTTAAAAAATGCGCATGTTGAAAACTTTGGTGGCGTGATGCATAGTTTTAATGGTTCCCCAGAGTGGTTGGAAAAATTCCTGAATCTCGGCATGCACATCTCGTATAGTGGGGTGGCTAGTTTTAAGTCTGCCAAGGATGTGCACGCATCTGTGCAATCCACACCACTAAATCGGATTATGGCCGAAACGGATGCTCCTTACTTGGCACCAATGCCTTTCCGAGGCAAGCAAAATGAGCCTGCCTATACGCTTTATGTGGTGGAAGCCTTGGCCCGTTTACGGGATGAAGATCCCAATGTGATCGGAAAAGCAACGTATGAAAATGCCAAAGAATTTTATAGGATAACTGACGATGAAAAAAATTAAAGAAGTAATTGTAGTTGAAGGCAAGGATGACACGGTCCGGATTAATAAAGCTGTAAATGCGGATACGATTGAGACCCGTGGATCTGCTATTTCGGAGCAGACAATCGATCAAATTCGCCGTTTGCAAGAAGAACGGGGTGTGATTGTATTTACTGATCCGGATTTTTCTGGCGAAAAAATCCGTAAGACCATTTCTGCGGCTGTCCCTGATGTTAAACATGCTTTTTTGGCCCGAAAAGATGCGGTTCCCAGCAAGAAGGGGAGTTTAGGGGTTGAACATGCGACGCCCCAGGCTATTCGTGATGCGTTGGATAAAGTGTACACGGAAGTTTCAGACGCACCGCAGACAATCACACGTACGGATCTGTTGGATGCCAATTTGATTGCGGGGCAACATGCAAAACAACGACGCATGGAACTGTGTGAAATTTTGAATATCGGCTACGTAAATGGTAAACAACTTTTAAAGAGGTTACAGTTGTTTCAGATTAGTGATGAAGATTTTCAGGATGCAGTTTCTAAATTGGGACAAGAGTAGAGGAAGGACAACCGATGACAGAAGAAATAGATATTGCTGATCCAATTAGGACGCGCGGAATTTTAGAACGTTACGGATTAAATGCCAAGAAAAGTCTTGGACAAAACTTTTTAACTCATCCACAAATTTTGAAAGACATTGTGGCTGCTGCTGAAATTACTGAAGCTGATGATGTTATTGAAGTGGGCCCTGGGATTGGAGCTTTGACGGAACAGCTAGCTCGGCATGCTCACCATGTGTTGGCGTTTGAAATTGACGAAAATTTATTGAACGTTTTGGATGAAACGTTGGCACCTTATAAAAATATTACCATCATTAATGATGATATTTTGCAGGTGGATTTACCAAAAGTTGTGTCTGAGGAGTTAGATGGTGAACACACCCTTAAAGTTGTGGCCAACTTGCCTTATTACATCACGACACCAATTTTGAAGGGCTTATTGCGTAGTCCGTTGGAACTGGAACAGATTGTGGTCATGATGCAAAAAGAAGTTGCCGAGCGGTTGAATGCAGTACCCGGTACAAAGGCTTATGGATCATTGAGTGTTGCAGTTCAACTAGAAATGAATGTCAGTGTTGAGTTTGAGGTGTCAAGAAAGGTATTTGTGCCTCAACCAAAAGTTGATTCTGCAATTGTGAAATTGACGCATCGTGAACCAAGAGAAGTGCAACCATATTCAAAGGATGCATTTTACAAAACGGTACGAGGCTGTTTTACTCACCGTCGAAAGACTTTGTGGAATAACCTTGTGGGAATGCATGGTAAGGATGATGACACAAAGGCGAAGTTAGAAGCTGTGTTAGCAAAACTAGAAATCAAGCCAGGCATTAGGCCGGAGCGGTTGACGGTGGATGATTTTATTAGGTTGACGAATGAATTAAGTGAGTGAGACAAAATGGTAAGAGTAAAGAAATAGGCGTGCCGTATGCGGGATCGCAATCCCGCGGGAGGCATGCCTATTTCTTTACTCTTACCATTTTGTCGAGCTGTCCTAAGGCTCAGCGGAAAGCAGCAGACCAAGATAGGACGATGCGGGATCGCAATTCCGCGGGAGTCATGCTTGTGATTCACTTTTTGACTTGTCGAGCTGTCCTAAAGTAGTGAACGAAACAAGCCGTTAAAAGATAAAAAAATAAACAAGGTGGAAACGGGATCGCATCTCATTTCATCTTGTTTATTTTTTCTCTGACTTGTGAAGTTGTCCTCAGGCCCAGCAGAAAAATTTTCCATAAGTTAATCAAACGTAATCTGGTCAATTGCTAACTGCATAGTTTGTTCAAATCGTTGATCGAGGTCTTCAGAATTTAAACTAAAAAATCCGCCAATTTCTTGTACGATAAAGCCAAATAATGTGGATCGGTAAAGAGTTGATTCTACTTTACCAGGATCATCATTTAAATGAAGGGGATCAAACAGTTTTCGATATAAGTTAATCAATGCTTGGTGCGTTTTAGTGGTTTTAGATAGCATGTTTGGATTGAGTAAAAGGGGAGCCATTCCGGGATGTTGTAGGCAAGCCTGTCGGAATTCATGTGCAAAAACAGTTAGCGCTTCAGGGCCAGCTACACCGATAAGTTGTTGAGTTAATTGTTCGGAAACTTCCTGAACAAATTGAAGACCAACCTGATCGAGAAGATCCTCTAAACCCGAAGCATAATTGTAAATTGATTGTGGGCGCACATTCAAGGCTGTTGCTAAGTCATGAATTGTGAGCCCATTGAGTCCCTTTTGTTCAATGAGATGTTCGGCTGTTTCTAAAACTTTTTCGCGAGAAAGGGTTCTTTTTTTTACCATTAGTAATCACCTGTTTTTCCTATTATAGCGCGGTTAGTTTGCCTTATAAACTTGTTGAATTTATTTTAACACAAAACAAATGATTAAAAACAGTTTATTTTCTGATAGAATCAGTTTATAATGAATTCTTGTAAACTTATACTATCAGTTTGCAAGAAAAATAAATCGAGGTTTTATTCATGGACAATAATGGGAAGGCTTATAACAAATTTTTACTAATGCTAACGTTGCTGCTGGGGACATTTTGTACATCCCTAACGACTAATATGCTGGTTACAGCGTATCCAACTTTAATGAACCGATTCTCAATTTCAAGTGCCACGGTTCAATGGCTAACCACGGGGCCTTTGCTCGTGATGGGAATTATGATTCCAGTAAGTGCTTGGCTGCTAAACAATTTCAGTCTAAGAATTATTTATTTAACTGCGCTGGGATTTTTCTTTGGTGGTTTGTTGATTAGTTACACTGCAGGTAATTTCGGTCTAATTTTGACCGGTCGATTAATTCAAGCAATTGGCGTTGGAATAACTTTTCCAACAATTCAAACGGTTCTTTTAGTGATTTTTCCACCAGAGAAACGTGGATCGATGATGGGGTTAGGCGGAATTGTAATTGGATTAGCACCAGCTCTTGGCCCAACAGTTGCAGGCTTTATCTTAGATAATTACAGTTGGCGAGATTTGTTTGGTCTCATGTTGATTCCAGTGGGGATTGCAATCGTCATGACAATTGCGTTTGTCCGTCCTGTAATTGAAGTTAAAAAGTCCAAAATTGATGTTTGGGCAATGATGCTTTCCACAATTGGTTTTGGGGCCCTTCTTTATGGACTCTCATCAGTTGGTTCTGATGGTTGGACATCCAGGATTGTCATCACAAGTATTGTGGTGGGATTAATCTTTATCGGTGCTTTTGTCCGACGTGAATGGCCCCAAAAAGAACCATTCTTAAATGTTAGACTGTTAACAATTCCTTCTTTCACTGTGGCATCAATGATTACAGCACTATCGAACACCACAATGATTGGCATTCAGGTTGTCTTGCCAATGTATCTTCAAAACGTGCGCGGAATGAGTCCTTTACATTCTGGATTAATGATTCTTCCAGGCGCTTTGATTTATGGTGTCGTCAGTCTTATTAGTGGTCATCTTTATGACCAAATGGGTGGTCGGCGTTTAGCCCTTGTTGGAACTTTCTTACTTACCATTGCCACGGTACCATTTGCGATGTTGACACGCCAAACGTCATATAGCTTTATTATTTGTGAATATACAGTTTTGATGATTGGTGTTGCTCTGGTTACGATGCCACTGACAGCTGCAAGTTCTGTGGATTTAAAAGGGATTCAATTAAGTCACGGAACTGCGGTTAACAGTACAATGCGTCAGGTAATGACTTCAATGGGAACAGCAATTTTGGGCAGTGTCTTGGCAAATGTTATGTCAAACAGTAATCCAGCCCATTCTTTACTGCAATCAGCACCCTTGGTCTATCGTAATCAATCCTATATTGCCGCAATGCACGGATTTCGAGCAGCTTTTTTAGTGGCCACTGTTTTTGGAATCATTGACTTTATCTTTGCTTGTTTTGTAAAGAATGAAAAGAAAGGGGCCTAACCAACATGATTTTAGTAAGTCTATTTGTAGGCGTCATTTGTTTTATTATTGGATTGCTACTATTGAAAGCGACTTGGCAACAATTGTTAGTCGGTGGGATTGGTTTTGTCCTGTTAGTTGGTTCGGCGGCTTTAATGATTGGAAATGATACGAATCATTGGGGAATGCACAAAGTAACTTATGAAAAAAAAGAAAACATTTCTTCATTAATGACTGATAAACGAATGCCCTTGTTAGTATATGAACCGATCAGAAAATCAGATTCTGAAAAAGTGTACATTTATCGACATTTAAATTCAACCAAAGATATGCATACGCAAGCTAGTTTAAAAACTAAGAATCGGGTTGAACAGCGTGGTACGAAGGCTACGTTAAAGACAACCACGACATACTGGAAAATGAATGCCGGTTTCTGGAAGTTTTGGTTTGCCGGGGTTACCTCACAAAGGCGTTTCAGTAGCCGTGAAAATAAGTTCACAATTTCCAATAATTGGCACATTTTAAGTCGAAATCAGGCAGAGTGGCTCTCAAAAACAGCAACTGCCAAAGAAAAGGCTGGGAGATCTGAGATTAAAACGGTAATTACTCAAAATGTAGAAAAGGCGGTTAGGGCTGATCCAACAATGTCTAAAAAAGATCAACAAGTGCTTGAACAAAGGGTTAAATCTCAAGTCGAAGCTCAAGCGAAGCAAAAAGCAACTGCAGAATTACAACAACTTGTCACCGAAGCTAAGCAACAATCGGTTCATTAAGCTAAACAGACAAAAAACACGATTACCGAATAACCAATCATTCGATAATCGTGTTTTAATTCACAATAAATTTAATTATCACCAGGGGTCATTTGTTGTGCATCAATGGCTCTCGTATCTAAGAACCAGTATTGGTGCCAATCACCAAGTAAAGCGGTGTATGAAACAGGAGTCTTACCCTGTTCTTCAACTTTTTCATTTAAATAATTTCGCAAAATCCACGGATCAGAAAGTGATTGTTGGGTAAGGGTGAACAAGTGATCCAGCTTTTCCAAACTGATATTAAGGTCGCTAGCAACTTGTTCCTTGGTTAAACCAGAAAGTTCAAAGTTTTCCTTGAGTTCCTTGCGCGTATTTTTCATTTGAGTTGGATTTAAAGACATTTTAAGTTTCCTCCTATATTAAAGTTTGAGTAATTTCTCTGCGTTACCGTGGGCAAAGAGCTCACGTTGTTCATCGGTTAAAGCAGAGTTTTCCGTCAAGAAAGTTTTGCCATTCTTAGGTTGTTTGTAAGGATAGTCTAGGGAATACATGATGTGTTCAGGTCCCATTTCATCTAAAATAAATTTGAGTTGAGGTTCGCTCAGCATCCCACTTGGTGTGAGCCAAACGTTATGACGGTAGTATTCAGAAAATGGTTTTTTCAGACCTGAATAATTTGTGAGTTCATCATCTAAGCGTTCCAAGAACATGGGAATCATTTCGCCCCAATGACCGGAAATTAGTTTTAAGTTAGGTAATTTGTCAAAGATCCCAGACCAAATCATGCGCATGACTTGAATACCGACGTCCATGTGCCAACCAAAACCAGCACTAGAGGCAATTCCAGTCACCACATCAGACCATTCACCGTTACCAAAGTAGTGATCGGTAATGTTTTGCGGGATGAATGAGGGATGGAAGTAAACCGGCACATCCAAATCACTTGCCATTTTGAAAATTGGGAAGAAAAATGGATCATCAAAGAATTTATGATCAAAGTTGCCCTTTAAAAGCACCCCTTTGAAATTCAACTTTTCAACGGCTCGCTTTAATTCCGCCGCTGCGGCTTGCGGATCACCAACTGGCAATACTGCTAAGGCAGCAAATCGATCTGGATGACCTTTTACAACTTTTGCGAGCTCATCATTGGCGAGTTTGCAAAGCCGGACCGAAACTTTTGGATCCAAATTTTGCGGTTGCGAGTTACCATAAGAGAGAACTTGCATATCAACGCCATATTTATTCATAAATTTTAGGCGATTATCGACATCCTGCATATCGGCAGGAGTAGGTAGAGAAGTTTGCATGTAATTTTGCATATCTTTACTTAAATCTGGTAAAGTTGGCTTACCAATGGCCTTATTAATTTCATCGGTCAGTAATTTTGATTCAATATGCTCTTCAAGCGTAATAACTTTCATTTTAAAGTGCTCCTTTCGTTATGAGGATTGATATCCTTCATACAGTAGATATTATAAAGAGCCGTGACCTTGAATGAAAGCATTTTGCAAGACACTTATCCATGAAATGTCTCATAAAAATGAAACAGAATTTGGACTAGAAATCAGAAAAGTGAAAGCGGTAAAACAAAAATGGATTTTTTGATAAAAATTCGGGTTAATTTCAAAACTAGCTGTTGCGAGGCATTGACCATTGTGGTATAATTTGCAATTTTTGTGAAACTATGCTATAATGTTTCACATGGGAAGGTGAAGCCAATGCCAAATACACTAGCCACAATTAAGTCAGATTTAGATACCAAAGTTGGAGAAGAAATGATGGTTGTTGCGCAAGCAGGTCGTAAGAAGATTACGAAACGTCATGGAATTCTTCATAAAACGTATCCAGCAGTTTTTGTTGTTGATTTGGATCAAGAGGAAAATTCTTTTGAGCGCGTATCTTATAGCTATACTGATATCCTTACCAAAAACATCGAGATTGCATTCGGAGAAGAATAAAAATAATTGGGCCTTGAAGGTCTTTTTATTTTGCCAAAAATTTGACATATATTGAAAAGCTAACTACATTGGTTAGCTTTTTTAGAAATAACTCCATTTGGTTTGATGACCGGTGAAAAATGTGAATTATAGTTTTGTGAAATTTGTCTTTTATTAAGAATTCTGGTCGTAGCGTAACTCACGCTGGTACTTTGCCCAGTTTTTAAGTATAATTGTGATAAAATACTGGATTATCAAACTAGGTGATTGAATGGAGACAACAGAAAAGGCCCCAGCCAAACTCAATTTGTTTTTGGATACACCTTATAATCACTCGGATGGGCTCCAGGAATGGCGGATGGTTATGACATCAGTCGACTTGGCTGATTATGTGAAGATTGAAACAAAGCCTGGTAAACGCGCAATTAACGTGCATACCGATACAGGCTTTTTGCCTAATGATAGTCGCAATCTTGCCTACCAGGCTGCCAAGCTACTTCAACAGGAGTTTCACGTGCAGGCAGGGGCTAAAATTCGGATCAAAAAAAACATTCCAGTTGCGGCTGGAATGGGCGGTGGCTCTTCGGATGCTGCCGCGGTGTTACGCGGATTGAATAATTTGTGGAATTTAAAAATTTCGCAAGAAAAGTTAGCCAAACTAGGCTTACAAATTGATTCGGATGTGCCGTATTGCGTCTATAGTCAAACGGCGTATGTATATGGAAAAGGTGAAAAGATTCAACTTTTACGGCAATTGCCAGCGATGTATATTGTGATTGCTAAACCCAGATTGAGTGTTTCAACACCTAAAATATTACGGCAGATTGATCATAAGAATTTGGACCATTTAAAAATTGACGGCATTTTAGAGGGAATTAGACAAAATGATTTTGCCAAGATTTGTGCCAATGTGGGCAACGTCTTGGAACCAGTGACAGGTCAACTACATCCGCAAATTATTCAACTAAAAGATCGTATGCTCCGTTATGGTGCTGAGGCGGCTCAGATGAGCGGGACAGGACCAACGGTGTTCGGCATTTGCCATAAAGAGAGTCGCGCACAACATTTAGTGAATAGTTTAAAGGGATTTTGTCCTGAGGTGTATCTAGTGAGACCCTTAAATTAAAAACAGAGAGTCACCAATTTTGGTGGTCTCTCTATTTTTTAAAGTAATGCAGCAATGCCCAGGCCAACAAGTATCAAGCCAAAAAATGCGCTGTACCAAAGGGCGTACGGCATGAATACCGATGAGCTAGAAGTCATCTTTACGCGTAACGTCTTCCAGCTAGTAAACACGTTGTAAAACTGAAACAAACCAATTAAAACAGCTACAGTACCAATTAAGATACGAGTAATCATTATAATCGCCTTCCATCAAATTTACGAAACCTAACCATTGGTTCTTATAGGGTGGCTCTGCATTACAACTGAATTATATCATCGAATATTAGTATAAGCAAACGCTTAAAACTATTTAAATGATGCTTAATAAAAATCTTTAAACATTAAGAATAACAAAACGGTCCCCAGTAAAACGACCAGTAACATTAGTAAAACATTGCGGTGGCTATAGTGTTTTGATAAATACATAGAACCGCCAGCCAAGCTAAGGCTGATGGCGATCAAGCCGAAGACTAACGGGATTGGAAAACCAAATTTGATCAGAAAATAGGCCATTATAGCGTAACCGAAAAGATATTGAACAAGCAAAAATTTATTATTTGGGCGTTTCATTTGTTGCCTCCATGTGTCTCTTGTAGACACGTACTACCTTAAATATACAACAAAATGGAGAAGTACATGAGCATGGCGCCTATCAAAACCAGAATGTGCCACCAAACGTGGACATATTTAACGTGAGGAATGTTATAAATTAAGCCACCCAATGAAAAAGCAATGCCACCAGCGATTAAAAGCATGAGTCCTGTGAATCCCAAACTCTGGTAGAGTTCTTTGGCACCAACTAAGCATAACCAGCCCATTAATACATAGATCAGCGTTTCGATTTTTTTAAACTTGCCAACTGCGAAAAATTGAAAAGTGATTCCGCCAATTGCCAGGGCCCAAATTACCACACAAAGGCTGATACCTAGCCAACCACGGATCGCCAACAAACAATAAGGTGTGTAAGTTCCGGCAATTAAAAGATTAATACTGCTATGATCGAAAATTTGGAAGACATGACTAGCTCTTGTGAAATATAGGCTATGAAACATAGTAGATGAGAAAAAAAGAACTAACAAACTACCGCCATAAATCGCGTAAGCAACTAGATCAAGTGGTTTACCAAGTCTAATTGCCTTGGTAAGTAATAGAATCGTACCGATAATGCTTAAAATAAAACCAATTCCATGTGTAATTGCGCTCCAAATTTCATTTAGTAATTGAGCGTGCTTATTGGACAAGACCTGTTTATTTGTTGAAGATGATTTCATCGAGCATCCTCCCTTTCAACTAGACATTATATACTAATCACCTAGTATTTAAAACTAGATGATATAAAAAACGGCTAATTACGTAAACTACAAGGAAAATGGTATGATACTAGCAAGAATGAATTTAGGAATGTTTATTTAAAAATGATTGGTACTTTTGAAAGAGACTGCCTTCTTTTGGGCATGCTGGCAAAGGGATAGATAGTAAAGAGGGAAAATCATGGCAAAACGTGTTGACACCAAACAAAAAATCGTGATGGCGTTGTTCGAATTAATGCGGACGCGTTCTGTCGATGAAGTGACAGTTAGCGATATCTGTAAACAAGCATCAGTTTCAAGGATGTCTTATTACCGAAGCTTCAAATCAAAACAACAAATTCTAGAATATCAATTTGATGAAGTATTTCAAGAATTCTTCAGTTATTTGGAAGTAATGAATAATCATGACTTAACGGCGTTTTTAGATGCATTTTTTACGATTATTCGTCGTCACCAAGGAACTGTTAGTGTGCTTATTCAAGCGAATTTGACACCCATTATTTTAGACAAGCTGCAGTTTTACATTACCGATCTTATTGATAAGGATGTTTTAAGACTTCGTGAACGAACTTCAAAAATGTGGATTGCCTTTGTAGCTGGAGGTCTGACGCAAATGATTGTGCGATGGGATAAAGACGAGATGGCTGAGTCAAATGAAGAAATGGTTATGATTGCGCGAAAGTTCTTGAGATAGCAGGGATGCATTGAAATATAATTTCAATATTTAAATTTGTTTCAGAAAACCTTTGAAATTTTCAATCCTTGTCTGGTATACTGAACGATAGAGAGCTCATACTGCGTATAATTGATCAGCGTATGTTTTTTTAAAAAACATGCGCTGATTTTTTGTATTTTTTTATAGATAAATGCTATCAGTTGAAAAATAGGAGGAAGCATACATGTTATTTAGGATGAGGTTACCACAGAATAAGAAAGAAACGGCTTTATTTATGTTTTTAGTCTCTGCAATTTCGGTAAATATTATTGCACCAGTGATTACGGGGTTTGAAATTGGATTTAGTTGGCAAACATGGCATCAGGTTTTAACCATTATTCCATTTATGTGGATAATGGTTTTAGTCATAGTGATTCTTACGCAACGGCCAGCTGGTTGGTTGACAAGTAAAATTGTTGATCCAAAAGATAGTTTTGCATCTCACATGGTTATTAATGGGCTGTGTTCAGTTTTATTGATTTCAATTTTTATGACAGTTTTGGGGACTTGGATTGGTAGTCAACAAATTAGTTGGACGCCAATTCAACAATTTTTTGTGAAATGGCCGCGTAATTTCGCAATTGCATTGGCAGTGGAATTATTGCTTGCTCAACCGATTGCTCGTCAGGTCATGCAAGTTATTCATAAGCAACAAAAGTTGATGGCATAAGGTTTAGTTACGGCGCCAACAAATGTTTTTGTAATAAACTTGTTTTGAAATTTTCGTAGGCATCTAACTTGGTCTTGAATTCTCAGTAAATGTCTGTTTGACTTAACATATAACCAGTAATCATAGCGGTTTCATTTTAAATTAATTTTAAATTAAAAGAGGTTCAAAAAGATGGCTAAGACACTTTATTTAATGCGTCACGGAGAAACGTTATTTAATGTACGTAGGAAAATTCAGGGATGGTGTGATTCACCACTTACTCAAAAGGGCATTGATCAGGCCAAAGTGGCGGGTCAATACTTTAGCAAACTACCGATTGATCATGCCTATAGTTCCACATCTGAGCGGTGTTGTGACACAATTGAGATTATCCTCAAGAATCGGATCCCTTATCAACGCGTTAAGGGGTTAAAGGAAATGAATTTTGGAGTTTTTGAAGGTGAAAGTGAAGATCTTAATCCCAAACGCGAAGAATATGAAACATTCTTTGTGCCTTATGGTGGCGAAGTGGCCAGTGCAGTTGGTAAACGGATGTTAAAAACGTTGACGGATATAATGGAAAAGCCAGATCATCAAAATGTGCTGGCTGTTTCACATAATGGGGCCTGCGTTGACTTCCTTAAGGCCTTGCAAGTAACTACCAAAGATTTGAAGAATGGGTTTCCTAATGGTAGTGTGCTTAAATTTGAATATCAGGATCATCAGTTTAAGTTACTGGAAGTTGTGCGTTTCAATAAAGACTAAATTAGGTATTTTTTCTTAAATGGTAGCGCTATAGCCTCATATTGACTATAATCAACTTAATAGATAAAAGTATGAGAGGTATACCCGATGCAATATAAAAAAATTTTAGTTCCCGTAGATGGATCAAAAAATGGTGAATTGGCGGTGACCAAGGCAGTATTCACTGCGAAGCGCAATCACGCCCATTTGGACATTGTTTCGATTATTCAAACCAGCCGTTTTTTGGACGTTTATGGGCACATGGGATCAAACACAGACTACTTAGATATTACCTATCGGAGAACTCAAGAGTATGTTGAAATGCTGCGAGATGCCATTAAAGAAAAGTATGATTTTGATGATGTTTCGATTTCCGTAGAATCTGGGAATGCTGGAAAGATTATTGCGGAGTTGATGCCGCAACAATTTGGTAGTGATTTGATTATGATGGGAGCTACTGGGATGAGTGCCTTACAAAGGACCATGATCGGTTCTGTGGCTGATTATGTCGTGCGTGTGGCAACTTGTGATGTTTTGTTGGTTCGAACCGATTTGAATAATAAACGACAGTAAAATATGGTTGCGAGGCTTTTATCTTAAGGATTGGTAACCTTGTTTTTGTAAATATTGGTATTTTAAACAGGGTATGATAGGATATAGCATAAAGCCGAAAGGGAGTTTATTAATTGAAACAATTTGAGTTTAAAGTATCTTATGAGAATGGGCGCGTTGTGACTTTTTATCTTAAATATGAGGATCTTGAGGCTGCTGAAGAAGCACTTTTAGCTCACATGTCCTCAGCCTCAACGATTAAGATTACCGAAAAAGGATTGGTTGGCATGTTGTCATTTCGCGGCGCAGTCAGTTATTTGATTACGGAAAAAGATCGCCCAGCCGACGTTGAAGCAATTACTTGGGAATAAAGATAGATTAAGATACGTGAATTAATCAAATCATTTAGAAAACTTCAGGAAAAATGAGGTTTTCTTTTTTTGTAAAAAATATGTAAGCCCTTTAGTCGTTGAACAGGCAATTAAATGTTAAAATTAGGTTGTAAAAACTATCAAATTACTGGGGGAATTTAAAATGAGTGAAAGCCACTTTGATCCAAAACATTTTTCGAAGATTTTAGTTGGGGTTGACGATTCTCCAGACGCACAATTGGCGTTTCGATTCGCGATGAACCGGGCTAAACAAGATAATGCCGAACTAGATATTGTTTCTATTCTGGAAGAGGATGAAATTAATATTTATCAGGCTTTAAACAAAGATTATATTCAAAACAAACGCGATGACCTTGAAAAGCATTTGCAGGGGTATCGCAAGGTTGCCGAGGAATTTGGCATTAAAAAAGTAGAAACATACACTGCTGAAGGGGATGCCGGCGAAACGATTGTCAAAGACGTGATTCCACATGTTGAGCCAGATTTATTAGTAATTGGTTCTTCTTCTAGATCGGGAGTTGCACGATACTTTGGTAGTCAGGCATCTTATATGGCTAAGTATTCGCCAGTTTCAGTTTTAGTGATTCGCTAAACTAACGGGTAACTTGAAATTAAGTACGTGGCAAGTTAGAATGATTCTAGAAACAAATAATTCAAAAAGAAGGCTTGAAAGTAATGGCAAAGCAAGTTTATGACGATTATTTTTTTGATGAACCAGCATGGAATACGCATGATGGTGGGTATGTACCGCTTGAAGAATCCACGGCACCTCAACAAAAGCTTCGAGTTCCAGCTGTTCTAGAACCCGACAAAGAAACGGATACGGATATGTACTACACCGTAATCGCTGAAGAGGGTGAAACACAATTGCTGCCTGGGCCAAAGACGAAGACCTGGGGATACAATGGAGCCTTGCTTGGGAAGACAATTATTTTTAAGCGCGGTAAAAAAATTCATATCACGTTAAAAAATAATCTTCATGAGCTGACTACCTTTCATTGGCATGGTCTAAACGTTCCTGGTCCTTATATCGATGGTGGTTGTCATGCGCCCGTTTATCCTGGTGAATCTAGTGATATTGAATTTGTGTGCAACCAACCTGCTGCAACGTTGTGGCTTCATGCCCATCCATGTCCATCAACTGCTCAGCAAGTTTGGCACGGACTTGCCACCCCGGTTGTCATGACCGATGATGTCGAAGCTAAATTACCATTACCACGAAACTATGGCGTTGATGATTTTCCAATTGTTTTGCAAGATCGGACTTTCCACGAAAATAATCAGTGGGACTACAAGGCAGACTATGATCCCGATGGTGTTCAAGGGAAAACGGCCATGATTAATGGCACAATTAATCCTTATATCGATGTGACCACCCAACGAATTCGTTTACGTGTGTTGGATGGTGCTAACCGACGTGAATTCCGTTTGCACTTTAATGATGGCTTGGAATTTGCCCAAGTTGCTTCAGATGGCGGGATTCTGCCCAAACCAGTGTACTTCAAAAAAGTGATGATTACCTGTGCAGAACGTGATGAATCTATCGTTAACTTTGCTGGGTATCATGATGGGGATGAAGTAGCGTTGATGTCAGATGATGTACCGCTAGTTCGTTTTCGTATTCATGCATTTGCAAAGGATGACACTAAATTACCTGATCGTTTGATTGCTGATCCTGAATTACCAGTTACACCAGGGACCGATGTTCGTCATGTGGTGATGTCTGGGATGGACGAAGAAGTAGAAATTGACGGTAAGAAATTCAATATGCAACGAATTGATGCCCGCCAAAAAGTTGGCGACGTTGTGGTTTGGGACATTACCAACACTAATGATAAAGTGGGTGGTATGATCCATCCTTTCCATATTCACGGGACGCAATTCTTGGTGGTTTCCCGAAACGGCCATGCCCCTTATGCAAACGAGCATGGGTGGAAGGATACTGTTAGTGTTAATCCAGATGAACATGTGCAAATTAAGGTGCGATTCGAATATACCGGTGTTTACATGTATCACTGTCATATTATTGAACACGAAGACGGCGGCATGATGGCTCAGATTGAGTCGTATGATCCAGAGCATCCAAAGACGTATAAATTAATGGATATGGATACTTTGATGAATGCCTTTGCTAAGGAAAACAACATTGAACCCAAAGATTTGTGGCTTGGTGGCATGGGATCCTATGAAAAAATGGGTATGAAGATGTAAAAGGTACCTCTAGACTATCTTTAATATTTTAAAAAGGGAACATCATATTTTAAATTGATCATTAACATGATCGGTTCTAGAATATGGTGTTTTTTGCACAAAAATAGTGTTGATAGAGAAACATCTATCAACACGTTAGAACGAAGTGTCAGGACAACTATTTTCAAATCTCAAAGTACTTATACAGATCGTCCATTGTCAGTTTTTGTTTTTCAGCACCAGTCACATCAATTTTAATTTGACCTTTGTCCAATACAATTAACCGATTGCCATATTTTAACGCATCCTCCAAATGATGGGTGATCATCAAACAGGTTAGCTTGTCTTCCCGAATTCGATCATCGGTGGCCTTTAATAATTCCCGACTGGTTTTGGGATCCAAAGCTGCCGTGTGTTCATCCAAAAGTAAGATATCTGGACGTTTAATTGTGGCCATCAAGAAACTTAAGGCTTGGCGCTGGCCACCAGACAATTCACCAGCGGGCGTATTTAAACGTTTGCTGAGATCATTTTCCATGGTACTGGTTATTTCCTGAAAATGAGGCATTTGGCGTTTTAATCCTCGGAAAACTAATCCCCGACGCGCGCCGCGTTTTTCAGCCAGCAATAAGTTTTCCGAAACGGTCATGCGAGGGGCTGTTCCCAATTTAGGATCTTGGAAAACCCGACTTAAAAAACGAGTCCGTTTTTCTTCGGAAAGGTGGGTGACATCCTTATCGTTAACTAAAATGTGGCCATCATCGACTGCTAAATTACCACCAATTGTATTGAAAAGGGTGGACTTGCCGGCCCCGTTTGAACCAAGAATGGTAATGAAATCGCCCGGATAGACTTTTAAATTTATTCCCCGAAGAATCTTTTGTTCATCAGGAGTATGGCGGTTCACATAAGTTGTGACATTTTGAAGTTCTAAAATTGGATTAGTCATGATTGCGCACCTTCTTATCTGGGAGTGGAGTCTTCACACTATTTTTTATCAGATTGTCTAAATGCAACGCCTTGCGAAGCATCGGTAACATCAAACACAGGGCCAATACGATTGAAGAAATTAAATTCAAATCGTTGGTACTGAAGCCAAGTTGCAAAACAATTAATAAAACGAATCGGTATAAAATACTGCCACAGGTTACCGCAACTAATCGTTGGTTCATTGACAGGTTGCCAAACACCACTTCGCCAATAATGATGGAAGCTAAGCCAATGACGATGATTCCAATGCCCATGTTCACATCGGCATAGCCATCACTTTGCGCCACAAGAGCTCCAGATAAAGCAATGAGGCCATTAGAAACCATCAAGCCCATAATTTTCATGCTGTCGATGTGAATGTCAAGCGATTTGGCCATCGTTTCGTTATCGCCAGTTGCGATGAATGCCTGACCTAAATCAGTTTGCAAGAACATTGCTAAAAGGGCGGTGACGATAATCACGATGATTAAGCCAAGGGTGACACTGTCGAAATATTTGGGTAATGATTCTAGAAAATGATTAGTGAATAAACTTTGTTTACCAAGGAGCGAAATGTTGGAAGTGCCCATGATCCGTAGATTAATTGAATAACAGGCGGTCATGACCAAAATTCCGGCTAATAAAATTGGAATGCGGCCCTTCGTGTAGAGCAAACCGGTTACGAGACCTGCGACCATGCCGACTACAATGGCCAACAGAGTGGCTAAAATAGGTGACATGCCGTGGCTAATTGCGGCGACACAAACCGCGGCACCCATTGGAAATGTACCTTCAACGGTCATATCAGGGAAGTCGAGAATTCGGAAAGTTAAAAATAATCCGATTCCCAAGATGCCCCAGAGAAATCCTTGTCCAATTGCTGATGTAATTAAGCTCATTTGAATAACTCCCCTTTCGTTTCGGCGGTTTTGATGAGAGATTCGGGAATGTGAATCCCAAGTTTCTTGGCCTGTTTAAGATTAATTGTCAATTCCCCATGTTTTACAAATTGAATGGGAGTGGAAGCTGGTTTTTTACCCTTTAGGATCTTACCAGCCATTTGTCCGGTCATCACACCCAATTTGTATTGGTTCACACTGTAAGTTGCGACACCGCCTTGTTTAACCATTGAATCGACAGCTGGAAAAACAGGAATCTTGGCGTTGTTTGCGTTTTTGACTAACGTCTGCATGGCACCAGCAATTGTGTTATCCGTTGGCACGTAAACGGCGTCAACATTTTGCAGCATGGTTTGGGAAACTTGGTTCAGGTCATTCGAGTTTGAAATCGAGTAGGCCTTTAAAGTTATTTTTTCCTCAGCACAAAGCTTCTTGAATAGCTTATACTGGGTAACCGCCGAGTTATCACTGGAAGTGTAGATGATTCCGAGTGTCTTCATGTTTGGCATTAACTTTCGGATCAGATCCAGTTGTTCTTTTAATGGGGCCTGATCGGAAACACCGGTGATGTTGCCGCCAGGGTGGGACTCATTTTTTACTAAACCAGCACCTTTGGGATCGGTAACTGCCCCTAACACGATTGGCGTTTTGGTTGTGACATCGGCTAATGATTGTGAAGATGGGGTGGTAATACCAATCATGAGGTCCGCGTTTTCATTCTCAAATTTTTCACTCATTGATTTCAAGTTGCTTTGGTTTCCCTGAGCGTTTTGATAATCAATTTTGACTGTTTTGCCTTTCACAAACCCTTCCGATTTCAAACCCGCGATGGTTCCCTTTTGAATTTGAGCTAAAGCTGGTTGATTCATCAACTGGAGAATTCCAACTGTGGGAACCTTGGGTTTAGCAGTTTGTTTGGCATTACCTTGAAAAAATGCAAAACCAAGAAAAATAAAAATTGCTGCAATAAATGTAATTAAGCGTTTCATAACCTCTGCTCCTTTTTGTGTTGTGCACATGGGATTGAAATTTTTGAGAAAGAAAAAAGAACAATCCCATTGCAGGATTGTTCTTAATAAATCGAAACAAAACCCACATGAATATTATAATCCATGCGGGCTTTTTTCTACGTCAAAATTAGCCGGCAAGATACGATCTGTATGCATCCAGGTCGTATCTTGCCATAAGACAAACTACAACCTAATTACCGGCTTTGCCAACGATTATTTAGTTGTGTGTTTGTCTTTGTCATATGTCTAGCCAACTTTCTTTATTAATTAATTATGAGTATAGATATATTTTTATCGGGTGTCAAGCTAGTTTTAAAATTTTTTTTATTAAATATGCATGAGATAAATTGTAATCATAGACGGTACCAGTGAACCATGCTATACTTTAGAAAATTATAAAAGTGAGGGATCTGCCATTGAGAAATTAAGCTAATTCTGTTGAATCTGTGAGTAAACCTGTCATAGGGAGTGCTCTGCAGTTTTTCAGGATCAGCTAATCTTTCTCGATGAGCAGGTCTTTTTGTATGCTCATTTTTAGCTAGTCTTGAAAAAAGCTAGAAATATGAGGTACCTATATGTCTAAAATTGAAATTAAAAATCTTACGTTTGGTTATGAAACACAAGGAAATCTGTTATTTGATCATGTCAATCTAAATCTGGATAGTAATTGGAAACTCGGTTTGATTGGACGTAATGGTCGCGGTAAAACGACCTTTTTAAACCTATTGCAAAATAAATTGGCTTATCAAGGCACGATCATAGCCAACTTAGCCTTTGATTATTTCCCCCAAACAATCACGAATCCCAATCAACTGACTTTTTATGTGTTAAATGATTTGGGGGTTGATGAGCAGTGGAAAGTAGAACGCGAATTAAATTTATTGGGAACGAATCCCGATATTTTATGGCGAAAGTTTACCAGTTTATCTGGTGGTGAACAGACCAAAGTTCTCTTAGCCAGTCTGTTTACACAAGGGTTTAATTTTCCTCTGATTGATGAACCCACGAATCATCTGGATATCAAAGCCCGTGACCAAGTAGCGGCTTATTTAAAACAAAAGAAACAAGGCTTTATTGTGATTAGTCATGACCGTAACTTTGTGAATCAGGTGGCCGATCACACATTATCGATTGAAAAATCGAATATTCTTATGTACCAAGGCAATTTTGCCACTTATGAGGAACAGAAAAAATTGTCGGATATCCATGAAAAAATGGAGAATGCCAAACTCAAGAAGAGTATCACACGCCTTAAACAGACTGCGGCAGAAAAGGCTGAGTGGTCACGGTCTAAAGAGGGCGATAAGTATGGAAATCCGCATAAGAAGGGCAGCGGGGCAGTATACGATACGGGTGCGATTGGCGCCCGCGCGGCCCGCACAATGAAACGGTCACTAACTTTGAAGCGGCATATGGAAAATGATATTCATGAAAAAGAAAAATTGCTGAAAAATATTGAGTATATTGATCCTTTAACGATGAATTTCCAACCCAGTTATCATGATCGGTTGTTGACAGTAAAAAAGTTAACTCTCCAGTATCAAGACACTTCGCAACCACTGTTTGAGCCGATCTCGTTTGATCTAAAGAAAGGTAATTGTGTTGGGATTGTTGGACCGAATGGTGCTGGGAAATCCACATTGGTGCGGGCCATTTTAGGAGATTTTACTGGCAAGATAAACGGTGAGATTGTGCAACCGCAGCATTTAACAATCAGTTATGTGCGTCAAAGTTATGATGATAATCGAGGAACCCTGCAGCAATTTGCCGAACAACAACATCTAAATTACCAGGAGTTCTTAAATAATTTGCACAAGCTTGGCCTGGAACGCAACGTGTTTACGACTAAAATTGAACACATGAGTATGGGCCAGCAGAAAAAGGTTGAGTTGGCAAAATCTTTATCGATTCCAGCAGAATTATATTTGTGGGACGAGCCGCTTAATTATCTGGACATCTTTAATCAGGAACAGTTGGAAACACTAATTACTTCAGTAAAGCCTTCCATGCTGATTATCGAACACGATCGTGAGTTTATTAAACATGTGACGACGGATGTGGTGGAGTTGAAAACGATTAAGTAGCGTGGAAAATCGTTGAGTAAACTGAAAAAAATACGTAAAAAAAGCGACAGATTATGGTAAAATGAGTGTAAACGGATATACTTAAAATTAAAAAGTATATACAAACTATTAAAGGAGATCTGAACATGGCTCATTTGATTTACACGGTTTTATTGACGGCTTTGGGATTACTTTGTATTTTTGTTCCACTATGGCTGTTAGTGAGAGCTAACAAGTCCATTTCAATGAAAATTGAACCAACGGACGATGATAGCAAAGTCTTTTATACTTATGTTTGGTTTTATGAAACTGGCAAGCTCAGCGTGTTAAACAGTGATGCTTATCAGGTTGGAAAAGAAGTTCAGGCAACAAATGCTGGTAAGTATATTATTCAGAAAGTAAATAAAGAAGTCT
Organism: Pediococcus damnosus; assembly: GCF_001437255.1. Classification (GTDB taxonomy): domain Bacteria; phylum Bacillota; class Bacilli; order Lactobacillales; family Lactobacillaceae; genus Pediococcus; species Pediococcus damnosus. The sequence goes on from NZ_JQBD01000013.1 coordinate 30,794, forward strand.
TATTTATGGGGATGCAAAGAAAATATGAGTTTGTTTTAGAATAATCTTTGAAATCAAAAAATGAGATTCGCTTAATTGCGAATCTCATTTTTTTGATTACTTTGATTTCTGATCTTTAAGCTTCCAAACTTTGTATAGATCATAACTGAATAGAATAAAGATAGCAATGGTACTGACAGTGGTGATTGTCAGGCCAAATGATACGAGATCAACAATCGACAAAATCAACATGAAGATTGCACCAATTAAACTAAAGATTAGTTTTCCGTTCATAAATATCACGACCTAAGCATTTTGTTGTTCGGCTTGTACTTTAGCAACACGTTCACTAATTCGCATGAATGGAAGATAAAGAAAAACACCGAGAATAATAATGAACAATTGAAGCACAGGAGCTCGCCAATCACCAGCCGTTGAGAGATAAGGCCCAATTAGTGGCGGTGTTGTCCAGGGAACCAGAATCACGGTTCTCCGTACCCAACCAGCTGCAGTTGCGGCATATCCGATGATACTTCCAATAGTTGGAAATAGTACAAAAGGAATCATCATTGGTAAGTTGAAAACGATTGGATAACCAAAGATCATTGGTTCGTTAATGTTAAATATTCCTGGAGCCAATGATAAGCTGGCAACCTGTCGTGAGGATTTAACTTTGCTAAAAATTAAAATGGCAATGATTAATGAAATCGTACTTCCTGAACCACCAATCAACGTGTAGCTACTTACAAATGATGTTGTGATGATATTTGGAATATGTGCAAATGAATGAGAATGTGCATATGCAGTCATATTTGCATTCATATTAATTAAGACTAAGGGATCCATCAAAGTTCCAGAAATAACAGTTTGGTGAATACCAAGTGTAAATAGGAAGTTGGCAACGGTGTAAATAACACAAAAACCAACAATGTTTGTATTAAAGCCACGTAATGGTTCTTGAATCCAAGTTTTGATCAAATTGATTAAATCAGTATTGAAAAAGCCTGATAATAATGCAGCAACAATAGCAAAAATTGACATTAAGATTAAAGCAGGGAGCAAGACACTAAATGATGATGAAACTGCAGGTGGAACATTGTCCCCTAAATGGATCTGTAAACTTTTGTAGCCTGACAATTTAATGAAAATACCGGTGGCTAGTAAACCAACAATAATACCACCAAACATTCCTTGAGTACCAGCATTAAGATAGCTAATTCCGCCTGTAACGGTGGCCATCTTGGCACCGCCTGATGCTACGGTACCTAAGGAAATGTTTCCTGGCATCATAATTAATAAGCAAGCTAGTGACATTGCGGATGCCGCAATTGGATCATTAAAACCCTTATTTTTTGCTAAAGCATATCCAATCATAGGGGCGACTAATAATCCAGCAACGTTTAAAGTACCATTACTAATTGCATTGCCGAAAACCTGTACTTTTGTTAATGTGTCCCCATGAAATATCCATGTAAATACAGTGTTATTGAGTAGTACACCCAGACCAGCAATGATAAACACAGGTAAAATAACTGCGAAAGCATCACGTAAGGAACGGAGATAAACCCAGTTACCAACTTTAACGGAGACCTCGGTAAACTTAGTAATAAAACTCGAATTTTCAAGCTTATCACTTGAACTTTGGTTTTTATCTTCACTCATAAGTTTTTTCCTCCTTTATTTGAGTAATTTATTTAAGATCATTGCCATTTGAGGCGATGACTTTTTTAAACCAACCATAACTTTTCTTTGGAATGCGTTTCATGTCGCGTAAATCATGATTACCACGATTGACATAAACCATTCCGTAACGTTTTTCCATATTCCCAGAAGAACTTGGAATATCAATTAATCCCCAACCAAGATAGCCAATTACTGGAACACCATCTTCAAACATGGCATCTTTCATGGCTTGGATGTGGGCGCGATGATACTCAATTCGATAGTCATCTTGAATTTCGTGACCATCGTAGGTTTCGCGAACGCCAATCCCATTTTCGATTGGAAACATTGGGATGCCATAACTGTTATACGTTTTTGTGAGAATATCACGGAAACCAAGTGGATCAATGGACCAACCCCATTCGGAAACCTTCAAGAATGGATTTTCTTTGCCACCAGCGTCTAGATAATAATTTGGGAGGGTACCATCTGAAACGATAGTGCTGCTGATCGTGACACTTTGATAATAGCTAAATGCGATAAAGTCACTAGATAATTGATTGAATACGGCTTGATCCGCTTCGGTAAAGTCCATGTTGATGCCATGATTCTTCACAAAAGTAAGAACTTCGTTTGAATAGTGACCATTCGTGAAAACGTCTAACAAGTTGCGGTTCAAGAATTCATCGATTTGACGCGCATATTGCACATCCTTTGGTAGGGATGAAGCTGGATAAACTTCACTATAGGCAAGCATCCCACCAATTAAATCATCTGTTTGTTTATGTAGATAGTTGGCAACACCTGCATGAGCTAACATGACGTGATGTGAGATTTGATACAGTTCGTCGTCAGTTCGATCACCTTTAAGATAGCCTGCAATCCGAAATGCTTCTGATGTCGAATATAAGTTTTGTTCATTAAAGGTGATCCAATACTTAACCCGATCACCGAAGCAATCGATCATTTTCTCGCCATATTTAATAAACGCATTGACTACATGACGATCTGAAAAGCCGTTGTATTGCTCGGCAAGATGAAGCGGCATATCAAAATGATAAAGGCAAATCATTGGTTGAATGTGGCGGGCCAATAATTCATTAATTAAATTATCGTAGAATTTGATGCCTTCTTCGTTAAATTTGCCATCACCTTCTGGATTAACCCGACTCCAGGAAACTTGGAATCGATAACAGTTCATTCCTTGGTTGGCCATAAGATCTAAATCTTCGGGGTAGTTGTGATAATCATCAATTGCAACTTTCCAGTCCGAAGAGTTTTCTGTGGCCGGAAACGTGTCATAGACGGACTTTCCTTTTCCGCCTTCGTTATAACCTCCTTCTGTTTGCATACTTGACACTGAATTTCCCCAAAGGAAGTCTTTGGGCATTTCTTTTTTCATATTTCTATCTCCGCCTTTCTTGAATCCGGTTTCATTATATAACCATAACAATAACTATGTAAAGTCTTTTATTTAAAAAGTATATACATTTATTTTAATGACCGTAGTATTGAAACAGTGTATCTTGTAAAATGCTGTATAAAATAAGGACTTAAAAGGGTAAAATGGATTTAATAAGAGATCAGAGGAAAATAAAATGTATAAATATCAAGAAATATCTGAAAAAATTAGAGAAGAAATTGTTAATGGTAACTTTAAGGCTGGTGGATTATTACCGGATCAGAACCAGTTGGCTGAAGCTTACGATACAACGAGGATCACAATTAGAAAGGCAATTCAATCGTTAATTATTGAGGGAATTGTCTATACAAAACGTGGTGCAGGAACTTTTGTACGGAAGGATTATTTACAAAACTTAGATGAAGGGAATTCCATTGATAAACCGCTTGGGACAACTCGCACACATCCTAATAAAAAGGTGACTAGTAAAGTATTGAACTTAGATGCACGGTTGCCAAATCAAGAAGAGCAGGCTAACTTGATGATTACAGCGACCGAGCCGGTTTATGTGATCGATCGAGTACGTTACATTAATAAAAAAGTTTATAGTTATGAACATACAATCATGCCGACTGCAGTTGCGCAAATTACAAGAGAAATTTTGGAAGGCTCTATTTATAGTTATTTAATGGATAAATGCCATTTAACAATTTCTGGATCACATCGAATTGTGAAGGCAGACAAGGCAACACAACAAGACACTAAGGCTTTGGGTATAGGGGAAGGGGAACCAGTGCTTGTTATTCAGCAGGTTAGCTATCTCGAGGATGGTGAACCTTTTGAATTTTCAAAGTCACGGTTTCCATATCAAACGAGCCAAGTGACTGCAGATGTAAATTTGAAGAACTAGGTTAAACAAAAAAGACCTCCTCATTTTGAGGAAGCCTTTTTAGAAACATTAAGTATTAATTTCCCGACTGATTTGTCACATGAAAATAGAAGCTAAGATTCGGGTAAACATAAATGGTTTGGGAAAAATTAAAAAGCACATCATTTTTATAATAATTTGATTGCTGCAAGACCATACAAGTTGTTTTAGGTTCTAGTCCAAGCAAGTTTGCCTGTTCACTTGTTAACTTATCTTGAGACAAATATTGATCACAGTTATTAATTCGAATGCCATATTTTCGATCAATGTAATCGAAAATCGAATGATTAATACTAACTAAAGATAGGGAAGGAACCTCGCTTTTAACATAGTAGGCATATTCGAGACTATAAAGTTGCTTGTTGATGTAGCGGAGCCTGATGATGCGATGCAACGCCTCACCATTACGGGCACCAAATTCTTTTGCCAAGGATTCATCTGCATGAATTTCGTCAAAAGTCACAATTTTAGATGTCATCTGTGTGTGATACCGGGTGCGACTATTGCCCATGGTTAAATTCACAACAGTGTGTTTAGCCTGACTGATATCATTAATGAAATAGCCGCTGCCTTGAACACGGCGGACCAATCCCTTTTGGGCCACAATATCGATGGCTTTCCGAATGGTGTTGCGACTGACGTTATATCTTTCCATCAACTGATGTTCAGTGGGAAGCTTTTGACTAAAGAGCTTATTTTCTATTGAATGAATCAAATCATCCGCAATGTCATGATACATTGAAGGCTACCTCCAATCTCAAATTATTTAACTAGGTCAATTTGTACCTACCTATGTCACTCCTTATTGTAATGAAAACGGTTTAATAGCCAACTAGTTTGATAGGAAAAGCACATATTATTTACAATAAGAGCATACTTTTCCTTTAAAACGGGCGTTTTCAAGAAAATTGAATTTAATGAATAAGGAACAAATTATATTCATTTATTTTATAAATATTAATCTTTTTACTGACATGAGAGGGATAGCAAGTTTATTTTTAAAAAAATCGAGGTTAGTGTAAGGTTTTCCTAGATGGTCAA
>NZ_JQBD01000130.1 GCF_001437255.1 Pediococcus damnosus
TCCACCAATACGATTTGACAGAGACCCAATCAAAATTGATTTTCGCCCTTTTGTTGTCCAAATTATTTTTATGCTTTTCTATAATTTTGAATAGCCTTAAAATTATTTATTTCAAGTCTTTCCAAGTCCAATCTCTAATTTCTGGAAGGTCATCACCATGATCACGAATATATTGATAATGTTCGGCCAATTTATTATCCATCTTCTGAATAAATTCAGCTCCACTTTCAGCATATTTTGGAACTGCCATAATGGCTTCTTTTGATAAGTCGAAACGGTCGAGCTGGTTAACTACTCGCATATCAAATGGCGTGGTAATATCACCATTCTCCCGATAACCATGCACATGAACATTATGGTTATGACGATCAAAGAAGATAGATTTGACAAGATCTTCGTAACCATGAAAAGCAAAGATTATTGGGGTATCTTTTGTAAAGTAGTGATCAAATTCTTCATCAGACAATCCACGTGGATTAACCTTTGGACTTTGCAATTTCAATAAGTCGATAACATTGATAAAGCGAATCTTTAGATCAGGAAAATGATCGTGCAAGATATCAATGGCAGCCAAGCTCTCCAGATTTGGTTCAGTTCCAGCTGCAGCAAAAATAATATCTGGTTTAGCATTCTGATCGGTACTTGCCCAATCAATAATGCCAAGTCCATTTTTCGCTAATACTTCAGCTTCCTCAATTGAATAGAATTGGGGACGTAATTGCTTTGAAGTAACCAAAATATTAATCTTTTCCCGATCATTCATAATTAGTGGACTGACCGCCAGTAACGAGTTAGCGTCAGCAGGTAAATACTCACGCACAAATTCTGGTTTCTTTTCAGCCATATGCGTCAAAATACCGGGATCTTGATGCGTATAGCCATTATGGTCTTGTTGGAAACTAGTCGAAGTTGAAACCACATTTAAAGATGGATAATCTTTTCGCCATTTTAACTCACTTGCTTTACGTAACCATTTGAAATGCTGGGTCAGCATGGAATCCACTACCCGTAAGAAGGCTTCATAACTTGTGAAGATCCCGTGACGGCCAGTCAATGTGTAGGCTTCAAGCCATCCTTCAGCCTGATGCTCTGAAAGCTGGGCATCCAAAATTCGACCAGCGGGAGCTAAATCTTCGTCCCAATCCTTTTTAATGGGATCAATCCACTGTCGGTTAGTCGTTTCAAATAATCCGTATAGCCGGTTCGACATTGTTTCATCCGGACCAAACATCCGAAAGTTATCTGGATTTAATTTAATGACATCCCGTAGATAATCAGACCAAATGATCATATCCTGTTTGACAGATTGTCCACGTTTACTAGTATCAACCGCATAATCACGAAAATCAGGTAGGCGTAAATCTTTAGGATTAATGCCGCCATTCGTAATCGGATTAGCTGCCATTCTTTTATTGCCTTTAGGAGCAATGGCGGCAATCTCCGGTTTGAGTTTACCATTTTCATCAAATAATTCTTCTGGTTTATAAGACTTCATCCAATCGACAAGGGCATCTGCATGTTGCATGTCTCCTTGATCGACAGGAATTGGAATTTGATGCGCACGGAATGTTCCTTCAACCACTTTACCATCCCATGTTTTTGGACCAGTCCAGCCCTTTGGTGAACGGAAAACAATCAATGGCCAACTTGGAAGACTAGGATCATTATTTTCACGGGCATTCTTTTGAATCGCTTGAATTTGTTCAATCGCAGTATCCATTGCCTTAGCCATCTGGGGATCCATCTTTTCGGCGTCGTTACCTTCAACAAAGATTGGATTCCAATTTAAGCCTTCAAAATACTGTCTGATTCTATCATCTGACATCCGACTAAATAAAGTTGGATTACTCAGTTTATAGCCATTGATATCAAGGATTGGCAAAACTGCCCCATCATTAATTGGATTAATAAACTTGTTGGATTGCCAAGATGTTGCGAGTGGACCTGTTTCAGCTTCTCCATCACCAACGACAACCGCTGCAATTTGATCAGGATTATCCAAAATAGCACCTGTTCCATGCGAAAGGGAATAGCCAAGCTCGCCACCCTCATGAATTGATCCAGGAGTCACTGGAGCAGCATGTGATGCCACACCACCAGGCCAAGAGAACTGTTTAAATAGTTTCTGCATTCCTGATTCATCCTGAGTAATTTCTGGATAAACTTCGGTATAACTGCCGTCCAAATAAGAATTTGAAACCATAACTTGGCCACCATGACCAGGACCTTCAATGTAAAACATATTGACGTTATATTTATTAATAACTCGATTTAAATGAGCATAAATGTAATTTTGACCAGGAATTGTTCCCCAATGTCCAATTGGATGGACCTTTACATCATCGTTTTTCAATGGACGTTTTAATAATGGGTTATCTTTTAAATAAAGTTGCCCAACTGACAGGTAATTTGCTGCCCGCCAAAATTTATCAAGATTTTCAAAATAGGTTTTTGATGAATAATCAGTTGCCATTGTATTGCTCCCTTCAAGCATTTAGCTTCTTAGCTTTGTTACCGAATACACCATAATAATAACCCGATATTTTGTCATGGTCAACTAATTTGAAAATTGATACGGTCCAATTTAATTAGAACAAATTAATTGCTAAATAATTACAATTTTTCTCCTATTACATTCACTGATAGCCCGCTACATCATGCAACCCACAAAAAAAAGCAGTTAGCTATATTTTAGTTAACTACTTCCTCTTACTATTTTAATTCGACCACCGCATTATATTTCATATACTTGTAATGAAGCCGCATGTTAGATAGCTCAAATGGTGTGCCATCATCCAAAAAGAAGATTCCAGACATGACCCCCACTGGTTCTTGGGGCGTCAAATTTAAAAGCTCTTGGTCTTCCTTTGTCGAAGGCTGAGCTTCAATCGATAAAAAGGATTTTGTGACCGTCTGATTCTTTTTATCTTCCAGATAATTAAAAATTGATTTTGATACAATTGTACGTGATAACTCTGGCACAATTTTAATTGGAATATAGCCCGTTTCAATCATCACTGGCTGATCATCCAACAATCGCAGTCGCCGAATCTGATAAACGAAATCTTCTGCTTCAAGGAATAAATCCGTCTGCATTTCTTTTGTTGCTGGAATTACAGAAAAATCTAACACTTTAATTCCCGGTTTTCGTCCGTCAGCGCGCATACTATCTGTCACGCCCAAGTTAGAACCTTCATAGGTAAACAGCGAACGATTTTTTAAGTATAGTGGATTCACAAAAGTCCCAGAACCGCGTTTCTTAAACACAATTCCTTCGTCTGCTAATACACTCAACGCGCGTTTAATCGAGCTGCGACTTACCCCATATTGACTAGTCAACATTCGTTCGTCTGGCAATTTTTTAGCAGGGAATTCATTATTGAAGATTCGTTTTTCCAAATCTTTTAAAATCGTTTTATACAACAAATCAGCCAATTTATTCCCACCTTTCAGTCATGCCATTAATTTATACCTTAAATTATAGCATATCCCAATAGTGTTAGTGTAAGGTTTTCCTAGATGGTC
>NZ_JQBD01000131.1 GCF_001437255.1 Pediococcus damnosus
TTATTCACCAATACCAGAAAGTGTAGATCCACTTTTTTGATTACCGTGATAACGCTTGATTTTCTTTTTTTTAAAAGAGATAATGTAGTTTCAGAATATGTGAAGAGGATGAATAAAATGGATAACCGTGCAATTGGATTTATGGACTCGGGGGTTGGTGGTTTAACCGTCGTCCGAGAGGCTTTGCGTCAATTACCACTTGAGTCTGTTTGCTTTATTGGAGATCAAGCTAGATTACCTTATGGGCCTCGGTCCAGTGATGAGGTACGCCAATTTTCTGAGCAAATGGCGGCATTTTTAACGCATCAAGATATTAAAATGCTTGTTATTGCCTGTAATACTGCAACTTCTGCTGCTCTGAAGGATCTTCAAGAGAAGCTTTCCATTCCGGTAATAGGGGTAATTTCACCAGGTAGTCGTGCTGCACTTAAGGCAACCCGTAATCGTCGAATCGGGGTTATTGGCACAGAGGGTACAATTAAAAGTCGTGCATACGAAAAGGCAATATTGTCTAAGGATAATTCGGTTAAGGTATTCAGTTTGGCCTGTCCAAAATTTGTACCTTTGGTGGAAAGCAATGAATATAACTCTCCGATTGCCAAAAAAATAGTTGCCGAGACATTACAATTTTTTGAAAGCAAGAATGTTGATACCTTGATTTTGGGATGTACACATTATCCATTACTAAGACCCATTATTCAAGATGTGATGGGTAAGCAAGTTAAACTAATTGATTCCGGAGCTGAAACCGTTGGAACCGTATCAGCGTTACTCGATTATTTTGAAATTGCCAAAGACTCGGCCGGAGATCAAATCAAGGATGCTTACTATACAACAGCATCACCTGTTAGTTTTAATCAAATTGCTAGCCAGTGGTTAGGGATTGATATTCAGTCTAAAAAAGCAAAAATTGATGAACTAGAATTGGGGAAATAAAAATGATGAAGAATCATATTGTGATTGCAACTAATAACCTTGGAAAATTAAAAGAATTCCAGAAGCTGTTTGCACAGAAACATATTGAAGTTTCATCGTTGAAAGATTATCCTGAAATTGGAAAAATTAAAGAGACTGGCCTTACTTTTGAGGAAAATGCCACGTTAAAGGCTAAGGCAGTTACTAAGGAAACAAGCTTGCCTGTTTTGGCAGACGATTCAGGTCTTGAAATTGATGCTCTTAATGGGCGCCCAGGAATTTTTTCAGCCCGCTATGCAGGAGATCACGATGATGCTGCAAATAATGCAAAAATATTAAGTGAGCTTGCAGGAGTGCCATTTGAAAAAAGAACGGCAACCTTCCATACAACCTTAGTTTTAATGAAACCAGATGAGAATAAATTGGTAGTCGATGGTGATTTGAAAGGATGTATTCTTTTGGTGCCAAGGGGATATAACGGGTTTGGTTATGATCCTTTATTTTGGGTACCAGAAAAGAAAAAATCTCTGGCTGAAATGTCAGCTGCCGAAAAAAATCAAATTAGGCATCGCGGGAAAGCAAGTGAAAAGTTACTCGAAGTTTTTGATCAGTGGTGGTAGAAAAAAGGGTTACGAAATTTGATTTCGTAACCCTTTCCTATTTATTAGTTTTGAGTAATTGATTATTAATAATTTGGATATCGTTTTCAGAAAGTTTTGTTAAATAGCTCTGTAGAAAAGAAGTTTGGACGGTATCAACGGTGCCGTTAGCCACATACATTTTAATACGCAAGCCAATATTTCCACGTGAATCTTGAACGGGTCCCGTCAAAGTTGGATCTGTTGTAACATCCTGTAATTTAGAGGTTAAATCAGGATTGACTTGTTCAATAATTTTTTTACCATTTTCTAAATCGGTTAGGTTTGTGAAAGCCAGAAAGATTGTCACAACTTGATCATTACGAGAATGGTTGGCAATGGCTGTGATTGAACGATTAGGAATAAAGTTAGTTGTGCCATCATCGGAAAGAATTTGCGTAGATCGTAAGCCAATTTCGGTTACTTTTCCATTAATATTTTGAATAGTAACTTGATCACCAACGTCCAACTGACCATCTAATAAGATGAACAATCCATTCACAATATCGCTAACTAAGCCTTGAGCACCTAGCCCAACGGCAATACTAATGATTCCAGCTCCAGCAACAAGTGTGCCGATTGGAACGCCAATGATGGAAAGAATTGCGTAAAGATAGAAAAATAAAACGACATAGTGAAAAATATTAATTACTAATGCCAATAAGGTCATGGCTCGGCTAGGCATTGCATCATTAAGATGATGATACTTATGGAGACCTCTTGTTAATAAACGTTTTCCAATTGAATTGAGTAACCAAAAAAATATTGAAATCAAGACAATTTCAAATAAATGATTAATTAAACTAGTTGCAATTTTTTCCCAGTCAATGGAGTTGAAATAATTCTGAAAGGCTTTAATTAGCGAAAGAGGGGAACTTGTGGCGCCGATAATAAAATTAATATTGACCATCTCCTTATGTACTGATTTTAACAGACCAAAAAAGTTTTGTAATCCATTTCATAAAAAAAGTGTTTTGCTACTTTTTTAATTGCAGTGGGTAATTTGTAATGATATGCTTAAGCTATTCAAGTTAACAAGGAGGCTGAATTATGACAGGTGGCGGAATTGCAGCGATTATCGCGGCAGTGGCTTTATTAATATTAGTATTGTTTATTGGGGTTGTTTTAATCCGTGCTTCAAAAATTCTGGTGGAAATTAATCGGAGTTTGGCGGTAGTTACAAAAGATGTAGATTTACTTTCTAAAGAAGCAGAGGATATTATGGCTAATGCAAATGATTTGTTAGCCGATGTAAATGGTAAGGTAGCAAAGATTGATCCAGTATTTCAAGCAATGGCTGACTTAGGGCAGAGTACCTCTGACTTAAATGAGGCAACACGCAATTTGACAACAAAATTAACGAATCCAGGTAAGAAATCTGGAAAAGTTTCAACGGCTTTCAAAGCTGGTAAGGGTGCCGTAAATTTATACCGAGAACATAAAAATAAATAGAAAAATTGGAGGCTTTATAAATGAGTAAAGGTAAATTCTTGTTAGGAGCTTTATTAGGTGGTTCTGCTGCTGTTTATGCCACATTAAAATTAACTGGTACTACTAAGGATGAATTGATTCAGGGAACGCAAGAAAAAGTTAAACGATTTAGAGAAGAAAATGATCTTGAGGGCGATGACTGGGAAAGTGAATTAAAGGATCGTATTTTTGATTCTGCCGCTGATCTTAAGGACAAAGTTCTTGAAAGTAAAGACGATCTTTTTGAATCTGCATCTGATAGTTTTCAGGCATCCACAGATCAATTACGAGATGAAATGGATCAGGAAAACGATATTTTTGTTAAGGGTGAGGATGCTTACGAAGCGCCAACAGAAGTCTTTATGCCACATTCCAAAAAAGAAGCTTAAATTTTTAAACGATTCAAAAAAGACTCTTTCGTTTACGCGAAAGAGTCTTTTAATTTGTTAAAATTTTTGGGTCTACACTTTCTGGTATTGGTGA
>NZ_JQBD01000132.1 GCF_001437255.1 Pediococcus damnosus
AAGTACAACCTACTAAAACTTGACACATACTGTTGAAGTGAGTTAATTGACTAAAAGACCACTTACTAATAAACTCTAAATGGAAGAAGCATAAGGAGCTGAATATCATGGATCAAAAAAAGGATACTTTTTGGGACAAGGTTAACGCACATGTCGCCAAGTATGGCAGCATCGACACACCACAAATAGATTTCGGATCGGACGTTGGTGCTGAGGTAATTGATGATTAATAAATACTGACAACTATCAACTGATATTCAATACAGTTATTCTTGCGCGCATAAGTATGTCCCCCAACCATTAATTTGGTCGGGGGTTTTTATTTTTTGTTCAAACTTCGCTTTAAAAAACATTGTCCAAAACTGCGTAGTTTATATAGAGAATGAAAATTCAAAACAAATAATTATTTTTACTCAATAGATAATATGCTTTGACGTAACACGTACTACACGTGTAAAATAATAACTGTCAGAAAGTTTGTGCATAATGCCGATGACCCAAAAACAAATGGTTAAGTTACTAAAAATTAATGGATGGATCAAATCTTCTGGTGGTAAAGGATCCCACATCAAAATGTCGAAACCGGTAAAACGACCTATCACTGTGCCCCATGGGGAGCTTAATAAATTTACTGAACGTGCTATAAAAAAAGAAGCTGACTTAGAGAGTAGTCAACTTCATTTGTAATCTATTTGAGGAGGAATTTTTATGTTTGCTAGTTATCCAGCGTTATTCTATTATGATAAATCAGAGAAAGTTCCTTTTTTTATCACATTTCCAGATTTCACAAACTCGGCCACCCAAGGAACAAGTATTTCTGATGCGATGGCAATGGCTTCTGATTGGCTTGGCATTACGATTGCTGACTCTTTAGAGAATAATCGTAATTTGCCTAAGCCATCTGATATTAAATCGCTCTCCTTAAAAAAAGATAATCCTTATCCTAATGATCTTAAATATGATCCTGCTTTATCCTTTGTTTCAATGGTACTAGTTGATCTAACTGGCTATATTGATTCCGGTCAGCCAATCAAAAAAACATTAACAATTCCAAAATGGGCCGACAAACTCGGTAAAGAGTTAAAACTAAATTTTTCACAAACGCTAACCGATGCTATCTCTAACAAAAAACTAAATAACTAAATAACTAATAAAACCCCAGCCAAATCAATGGTTGGGGTTTTATTAAATCAAAATTTTTATTTCAAAGTATCTTTAGCAATCTTTGCGGTTGTCTTTGCGTTAACGCCAGTGACTCGCGCCACTTTTTTGCCTTGTTGCCAACTAATGCTGTTCGCTGGTTTAGTTTGATTAGAATTGTAAACTACCACATCACCATGCGTAACTTTTTTAGTTGTCACTTTGGTTGATTTCAACGTCTTTTGCACTTTGTTAGCCACTTTGGTTGCAGCTTTATTCGAGCTATTCACTGTTCCCGTGCCCATTTGATCAGAATTTGCCACTGCGGTCACATCCCAACCATTTTTTTGCCACTGAATATAAACATGTCCCATGACGCCCTGTTTAACGGCTTTGGTTCCGTCTGCAAGAGTGATTTTAGGGCCATTGGTTTCAGTCACATTATGATAATTAGCAAAACTACTCTTTGCCTGACTGTTACTTTGGTATTTATTCTGTTTATAAGTTGCTGCGGTGGCCGTGTTGGCGCCATTTGTGTAGGTAACTTTGCCACTGGTACTATTGCCAGTCACAGACTGAACTTCAGTATTCGTGCCATCCACTTTTTCTGGGGCTGCTAACCCACTGCTGGCCGGCGTTGTCACCGCATGAATGGTGGCGGCATTTTGTGAATGGCTTGCACCACCAATTCCAAGAAGTGCAACTCCTAAAATTAAACTACAACTTGCTAATACGACTTGTTTTTTCATTTGATTTGCCTCCCCTAATTACTCGTAACCATGTTTTTATTGATATAACCGATCCAGGTCTTTCCGTTGTATAAGGAATAGTAAGTACTCCCGTTTGGATGGTTATAATAATATTTCACCGTATACGTTTGGCCGTAATAAGTATTGGTGCTGCCATACTTTTTTGTAAACGAAAGATTGCGCCAAATTGTTTGATTCTGTTTCGCAATTTGGACCGTCTTGTTGGTCCCAATGGCTTTCCAAGTGGCGTTGGCATTCACATAACCAAACCATGTATTTCCTTTATAAAGGGAGTAGTATGCCTGACCGTTGCCTCGGTAATATTGGTACTTAACGGTAAACTGCTGATTCACATAATTTTTACTGTAATGTTTAACATTGGCCCACACAAAGTTATTCCAAACTGTGTAATTTGGGTCATAAATTGTTACGGAATGATTGAAGGAATGCGCCGTCATCACCGTCATTGCGTTGGCATTCACATAGCCAACCCACTTGCCGTTCTTATCATAAAGCGATAGGTAGGTACTGCCATTACTATGTTTATAATAATATTTTGCGTAGTACGTTTTGCCAGAGGTGCCCGTTTGCCCACTCTTCGCAGTAAACGACAAATTCTTCCAAATGGTGTAACTGGATTTAGCACCATTTTCGGTGACATATTTTTTATAACTGATGGCGTTGCTGGTAGAATCCACGAACCAAGAATTTGTTTTGCCCTTCTTCAGGCTGGCATCTACAAGCTCGCCGATTGGGGAACAATTCCATTCATCGGTATATTGCCAGAGCACATGTGAAATTCCAGTTGGTTCAGCCTGTGTATAACTTGCTAACCAAAAACCATCGTAACTTTTAAGTGCACTAGCTGCATATGATTGGGCAAAACTATTGTAAGAATAAAACAGAACATGTTTACTTGTTAAACTATGTAATTCTGTATACCAAGCCTTGGTTGCCGAGTTGGTGGTGCCACTCGTAACTGTTTGCTCTTCATAATCATTTACATAAAAACTAGCATTTGGAGCCCGATTATATAAATCTTTTGCCTCTTGTTTAGCATCCGATGTGCTTGAATACTGACTATATGAGTAAGCGCCATATTTCAAACCATATTGCTGACACAATGCCGCGTTATGAGAGAAATATTTATCCTTATAATCACTGCCTTGTTGCACCCGCAAAATAATAAATGGCTCAACTTTTGCCAATTTTTTAACCTGGCTAGCAGAAAGTTCTCCTTGCCACTCAGACAGATCCGGAATCTGTGAATTTAGCGTGGCCGCCTGGGCATGCTGAGTAGCAACCCCCGTAAAAATAAGGAGACTGATCATAACCATTGTTACCTTTAACCAGAATGACTTCTTTGATCTTTGATGCGTATGTATGACATCCATTTTGTAACTTCCTTCCTAAATAAAAAAATAATCTAAAACCACTAACAAATTAATTTAGCAAGAAAAGATTCCATACTTTTATGCTCAAAACTCCCCAATAATTAGATTATTGAGGAGCTGTTTGGTGATTACATCTTATTAATTATACTCCGTGTGCTCACAAAATCAATTGAGTTTCCAGCATGTATGTGTCAAGTTTTCCTAGGTGCCTTA
>NZ_JQBD01000133.1 GCF_001437255.1 Pediococcus damnosus
TAAATGTTCAACTTAAATTTTACAATCTGCCTAATACATTGATAAATAAAATAAAAAATTAGGAGGCTAATTATGCGACTTTGGCATGAGCAACTCATTAGCAAACTTCCTCGCCAACAACTGTTAGGACAGCATCGGGAAATTGCTGCTTTAAGAGGCAATGGCTGGGGAAAAAAGCATGCAACTGTTAATTATGTATTCAATTACTCACCGTATAAACTTTATCAATTTCACTTGCTGGTCATGCACGAAATGTAGCGGCGCGGATATCGTCCTAATAAAAAATGGTTTGATCCGCTTTACCGTGGTATCCATTGCGATCCATATATAATTTTGAAAAAGTGTCCGATAACTAACCCGATTTATCCAGAACATAATGATTCGTATTTGAAAGAATGTTTATCTAATTTAGCCAGTAAGGGGATTATTTTATAAATCTAAGAGGGTATCTCATTCGAAATACCCTCTTAGATTTAGCTAGTAATCCGCATTGAATTAAGATACTGGCTAGCTTAATTCAACTTTTAAATTGCTTACGATCTGTTAATAAAGCAATCGGTGAAAGAATTAAAATAATCACCGCTCCTACCAAATAAGTATGACTAAAGGCATGACTGATTTGTCGCTTTTTAGCATGCTTAATTTTTCCCATAGAATTCATTAAAGCTTCTTTTTGTGCCATTTGCTTGAGACCAACCAGCAATTTGTGTGGGCCTTGATTTATTTGTTGATTACTCGCATAATCTTATTTCCATGAAATAGCATGCAACAATATATCATATCATGATATATTGTTGCATGCTATTTCATAATATGCTATTATTTACTTGCAAATAAGGAGGCACACTATGAAAATAATTACTTTTTCAGCCATTAAGGGCGGAGTTGGAAAAACAACTTTAACTTTCAATTATGGTGAATGGTTATCTAGTAAGGGTTACAATGTTTTGATGATTGATAGTGATCACCAGTGTAGTTTGACCCAAACTTATGATATTTATAAAGATCATGATACCTTAGCTAATGTTTTTACAAAAGATAATGAAAAAGTAGAAATTATTGAGTTACACAAGAATCTGTCAATTATCCCTGCTTCTATGAATCTAGATACAATTAACAATGATCTTCAAACTAGAGCAAACAAAGAATTATTAATGTACATGTGGTTTTCAGATAACTATAATGAACTAAAAAAATTCAATTATGTATTGATAGATACGCATCCTGATTTTTCAACTATCACACAAAATATGATTGTAATTTCTGATTTCGTTTTCAGCCCAATTGAACCAAGTGAATACGGTTTTATTTCAAAAAGTAATTTGGAATTAAGAATGAAACAATTGAAACAAGATGTAATTAATGTCGAAACTCGACAAAGTTTTGTCACAGCGGAACTTAAATTCATTGGAAACCGGATAAAACATAATACTAAGTCATCTCATGAGTTTGTAGAACAAATGAAAAAAGACCCGCGGACAATTGCACTAATTCCTGAAAGAGAAATATTCAATAAAACAACTCTTAATCACAAACCGCTGATTAAGATGGAGCAAGAAAACAATTCAACACAAAGGGCCAAAGAATTTTTCGAAAATATCGACAATATCTTTGAAACCTTTGCGAAGCAATAGCGTAATATGATATGTCATGCTATATCATATTATGAGACAGAAAGGACTAGTATAATGGCATTTGAAGATAAAATGAATCAACTAAAAAATAGTATGAGCAGCAAACCTGCTAAAAATGAACCAACTGCACCTAGAATTTCAAAATCTTATACTTTGAAGCAAGATATTGCTAATGAACTAACTAGACGTGCAAAAGAGAAAGAATTAACAGCTTCCAGATATTTAGAGAAACTGCTAAAAAAAGAATTTAATCTTTGATTTTCGCTAATTGAAAAAGGGGTAAAATCATGGAAACTACAATGAACGAGATATTCCTTGTTGCTTGTATTATTATTTTTTGGCTATTTCCCGTTATCGGCATTTTGAAGAGACATAAAATAGGCAATCGTTTCTTTTTTAGACAATGATTATTCCCGTTACAATAATGGTTACAAGTACTATTTGAAAAATGGAGTGGTAATCGTCGATCAGTTATCCGTATATTACAAATGATATCCTTGTTTATTACTTATTTATGCGGACCGATCATGCTTTTGATTTTCAGTGCTTTCAACGAATACTTTCTTAAACACCCAGAGGCATTTATATTATTCGAATATTTACTGATATCTTCCGGCTCTTATTGGTTCAAACCCAAAGTAGGCAAAGTGTACAAGACCAAATAAAGTTGCCGGCGGGTAAGCGCTATGCTAGACTAAGATTAATATGACAACCGAATAAAAGATCAAGCTAAACAGAAAAAAGTCCCCAATTCACGAGGAATCAGGGACTTCAGGTTTAGCAAGTAGCTATCTGACAGCTACTTAGATTCAGTCGATTTAGACCGCCAAGTAAAAATCAACTGAATATTGTTCTTAATTTGTAGGTTAATTATACCGCAAACCGGTCCAAAAGGACAAGTTAAGGATAGTTAAAAAACAAATTAAATCCAATGGACTAAGTAGCCAACAGAAGCTGCCTAGTCCATTTTTGTTTAGTTGCTATAAATTAAAAAAGTTGCCGGTTGGGCAACTCACAAACAGACACATGCTGATGAAATTGCAAAGCCATCACTACCAAATGTACGCTTTGTAACTTAGTTAAAGCATATCAGATTTGTATTTTAAAGCAAATCAAATGTTTTGGCAACTCTCTTTTGGGACAGCAGGTGTCAGTCAAGAAGGGAGTTTTTATGATGGATCAAGCAAATTTTGATTTTTATAACAAAGATAACGTTTATGGAACTTTATTTTTTCAATTTCCCAAGGTACTAATGTACGGAGAAAAATATAAACACCTAAGTAGTGATACTAAACTGGCTTACATGGTTCTCAAAGATCGGCTAGAATATTCATTACGAAATAACTGGGTTGACGAAAATGACAATGTTTATTTTGTCTTCACAAACGAAGAATTAAAAAAACTATTTGACTGCTCAAATACAAAAATTGCAAAAATTAAAAAAGAGCTTGAAGGTGCTCATTTATTAATGCAGAAAAGAATGGGTTTTCAACCAAAAGCCGGCCGCCAATTACCCAACCGATTGTATTTAGCGGAATTAAAAGTTAATGAAAAAGATGTTTATTTAAGAGAAAAGAATCTAAATAGCTCCCAATCCCTTGATACGAGCAGACTTCCGAAAAACGGAAATCAGCATGAGACCGTTGAATCCCTTGATACAAGCAGACTTCCGAAAAACGGAAATCAGCATGAGACCGTTGGTAACATATCCCAATCCCTTGATACAAGCAGACTTCCGAAAAACGGACACGATCTATATAAAGAACCTAGAAGCTTAGATACTAATAGATACAATATAGATACTC
>NZ_JQBD01000134.1 GCF_001437255.1 Pediococcus damnosus
TCGCACCGGCCATGATATAATAGTCAGTAAATGAGTTGACTTTTGTGTGGCGCTCACCGATGCCAGTCGGTGGGTGTTTTTTTTTATGCAGTTTTTTAGGTATTACTTCTTTTGAACTACTGACAGTGTCCCCCATGATTCACAGTTAGTACAGCAAACGGTGGAAATAATGTTAAAAACACATCATATAATAGGACTGTCAATACCAATGATTATAGCCCTTTCATAGGATATCTGTCAACAATTATATTTAATTTCCCTTTTTCCCTTTATCTATTTTTCCCTAAATAGAATTATCCCTAAATAGAATTATCCCTATATCCCTTTTTCTATTTAGGAATATTTTTAATTCCCATTATAACAGTGTTCTCAGTCGATAAGTATCCCTTTTTCCCTTTATCCCAATTTCTATATATCCCTAATTCTATATATCTAAATAACTATTTAGGGAAATTTCCCTTTCACTATTAAATTGTGGTATACTAATTAAAAATCAATTGGAGGTCGTTGTTATGGATATTCCAGACGTAGTAAAGGCTATACAGTCTCGTGATGAGGCATTAACCATTGTGATTGGTAATCAAAAGGGTGGCGTGGGAAAAACAACTAACACGTATCTCATCGCTTATACCTTAGCTAAAATGGGAATACATACGTTGGTTGCAGACTTAGACCCACAAGCCAACGCCACTAAAACACTAATGTTAACGAAAAGTCAGCAGGAAGATACCGTGTACTCAATTAAAAAAACTCTGATGGTAGGCATACAGGAGAAAGATCTAACAGACTTACCAGTTAAGATAATGGATAACCTTGACCTAATTCCTTCATATATTGATTTCCAAGATTTTACGAAATATTTATATCAGAATACGAATAATGAGTACGAAGAAACACATCTGTTGGAACCCTTGTTTAATCCATTGAAGAAGAAATATGATGTAATTCTGTTGGATGTGCCACCATTTAGTATTGAGATTACCCGTAATGCTGTTATCTTCTCAGACTTTGCACTTATCAGCTTGCAAACACACGATGATAGTCTATCCGGTGCAGAAGAGTATGTGAATACCCTTTCTAAACTTCAGCAAGAGTATCAGCTAGATATAGAGATAATTGGTATCTTGCCAATGCTTCACGATGCCCGTAACGGTGTCGATCAGACAATCATACAATCTGCTAAGGATGAGTTTGGAGAAGAAAATGTATTCACAAATATTGTTACTCAAATGGCCCGGATTAAACGATTCCCAATTAATGGAATTACCGATAAGGACCGCTTCGATAAGCGAGTGTTAGACAAGTACCAGCAAGTTACCGATGAGTTATTAAGCCGGATTGGCTTATTTATAGATGATAAGGAGGCCAAGTAAGATGCCAAGTAAAAAGCCTAATATTCTTCAACGAAGGGTTACCGGAGCGGTAAAGCCATCAGAAGAGTACCACGCAACAGATAATGCTACGAAAAAAGAGAATAAATCTTCCTCTATGCCAAAAAATCAGAAAAAATCCCTTAAGGTATCCGCAGAGACTTACAAGGATATGAAAGTCCTGAAGACAATTGAACATGTTAGCTTCGACTACGAGATTATCCAGCTTCTTATTGACCAGTATTACAAGGATATGACCGAGGAACAACAGCGCAGGTATACCGTATTGCGGGAGAATATGTAAGCAGTGCTACATTAAAATAAAAGAAAGAAGTAATAATAATGTTCAGAGACTTGTTCAAAATTGCGGCTGTTAGTCGCTGGTACTGACATTTTTATCGAATGCCTTCATCCCGATCAAGACGTTACCGCTGCCTATCCAAAGTCTGGTCAAACTTAATCCGGTCACTTTAACCATCACCGCAATCCGAACGATTCTGAGGACCGGCAATTGGAGTCTGAATGCCACGTTAGTACTGATTAGCGGCTTCGTCCTCATTCTCATCTTCATGCCATTAACCATTCTTGCTTATCAACGGCGTGATTAGAACGAGTGCCTTTCTTCGACAAAAATTAGATATTTAGTCAATTCAGCAATCCGATAGATATTTCAACCTTAATCTAACAACATCTACTTTCATACACTGTTAATCACTCACTTTACCATTTTAAAGAACGGTATTTTACTTTTTTGAAGGCTACATTTGACCATTTTGTAAGTGCTCCTATCCTAGTATTTGGTACATAAATTTCTGAACAGTTGTGCCATAATTAATAAAACAAGATAGGAGCATTCCAATGAAACGATATCAAGATGATTTTAAAGCCAGCATTGTGAAGATGCATCGTGAAGAGAAAAGATCTATTCGCTCGCTTTCCGAGGAATACGGTGTTTCTCCAGCCGCAATTCATAACTGGGTTAAAGGCGCTAAATCAGTTGAGCTAGAAGACGGTACTGAAGTAACGTCCAAAGAATTCAAACAACTTCAAAAGGAAAATCAGCGATTAAAGGAGGAACTTGAAATTTTAAAAGTTGCGGCGGTGTTACTGGGAAAGCATTAGGACGAATTAATTGCCTTGTCTTCATAGAAGATCAGTTATTGCGACACCGCTTATCAATTATTCTTTCGGCACTGAAATTACCGCGCAGCACCTATTACCATTGGAAAAGATATCAACCTAGTCAACACGAACGTGTTGATAATCAGCTCAAAGAAAAAATTAAATTGATTTGGGAAAATAATTATCGTGCCTATGGTTATCCACGAATAACGATGGTGCTTCGCAAGTCAGGCATCTGTGTTGGGTCAAAACGAATTTTACGATTAATGAGGGAAATGGAGATTCACTCTTTAATGAATCGGCGATTTAAAAAACCTGGCACTCATGTGGATCATTCACAACGCCCCAATTTAATCAAGCACCAGCCCAATGCAAGGATATGGCGTGCTGACATTACTTATTTGGAATTACGTCCAGGAACCTGGGTTTATCTCAGTTCTATTTACGAACCAAAGGTTCATCAAGTTCTTGCTTTCAAGATTGGTCGTCAGATGGAGGCGACGTTAGTTGTAGAAACGATTAATCAGGCGCTTGAATGTCATCAAAAGCCACAATATTTTCACTCTGACATGGGTTCACAGTACACCAGCAACGAAGTTGAAACTTTACTTGAACGGCATCAGATTAGCCACTCATACTCAAAACAAGGTTATCCTTATGATAATGGGCCAATTGAAGCTTTTCACTCATTGTTGAAGAGAGAGTTTGCCTTTCAAACAACTTCTTCCAATTTTGAGGACTTGGTAATCCGAACCTCAAATTACATCAGTTGGTTTAATTCCGACAGAATTAGAACGAGTGTTTAGAAAAAGATGTGCCATTTATTGACATAGGAGCATAATGAGTAGTGCTTTTTGATATGCAATTGGCATAAAGATCTGAATAAATAAAAAGTTAACTATATTTTAGAGAGCGTAAAATATCTTGTGTAAATGCA
>NZ_JQBD01000135.1 GCF_001437255.1 Pediococcus damnosus
CACCTAGGAAAACTTGACACATACATAAAAATTAGAATTTTGCAAGATTTATGAAGACGGGTTATAATGGATTCACAAGAGGAAAATAACAAAAAATCACACCAAAGGCCTTAACTATTGCTGTAGTTAAGGCCTTTTTTTGCACTTATTTAAATCGTTTCAAACTCGGCTTCGGCCAAATTCAAAACAAAGCGAGTGGGTTGATGTCACCTATGACCTACTTCCTGTCATGTCCATTCAACCAATAGACAAACAAGGAGTTTAAGATCGCTGCTAAAAGCGATCCTAAAAGGAAAATAACAAAATAGTCACACTTACAATCCATTGCATAATTTGCTTTGAATCAGTAGGCAACTATTTTAGTATCCAGGAAGAATTGAAAGCCACAAAGAAGAATTATGACCACATGTAAAAGTATCTTTAACGCGATACATACGGTTTTATAAAAATTAAATTTTTGCCAGATTTGTGAAAACGGGTTATAATGAATTCACGAGATGAAAATAACACAGGAATTGCACCAAAGGCCTTAACTACCGTTTATAGTTAAGGCTTTTTTTTGCACTTATTTAATTCGTTTCAAACCTGACTTCGGCCAAATTCAAAACAAAGCGGGTGGGTTGATGTCACCTATGACCTACATCCTGTCATGTCTATTCAACCAATAGGCAAACAAGGAGTTTAAGAGCGCTACTAAAAGCGATCCTAAAAATGAAAATAGCACAAGAATTGCACCCCCAATCCATTGCATAATTTGCTTTGAATCAGTAGGCAACTATTTTAGTATACAGGAAGAATTGATGGCCACAAAGAAGAATTATGACCACCCATAAAAGTATCTTTAACATGATATATAGAATGCTCTACAGAAATTATTGGTCTACTTTTTATCATTAATTCGTGAAAGACCACCTACGCAAAAACCATTCCGACTTATTGACCATTGTGTCAAAACTTCTATTAGAATTTACTTGCTCTTCAAACTTAAATATAGTAAGCTTACTAATGTAATAATTGCTTGTTTAGCTCAGTTGGCAGAGCACATCACTAGTAATGATGAGGTCGCTGGTTCGAGACTGGCAACAAGCATTCTTATAAGTCATTCTAACGATCATAGTTGGGATGACTTTTTTATTTAAAACTTCATGTCAGTTTTCTTGTAGCAATAAAATTATCAGTAACTATATAATTTTCTATATTGAATACTAGAGCAATTTAGACGATTTAGAACATTTATATACAGAAAGATTTCAGCCCAAACAAACGTTTTAAAAAATCAAAAAATGGAATATTGTTACCTGCAAAGCTAAGTATACTTTATAGACACCTGAACCATTCAAAATCCATGTTCTCCTAAGTTGCTAAGCAAATAGCAACAATAAAAGCAATAAAAGCAGCGCAAAATCCCATGCTTTGTGGGTTTTTACGCTGCTTTCCTAAAAAATTATTCCTGTACTTTTATCGATTTCATCAATACTTCAGCTTCAAAGAAATCATGTCGTAAGTTCCAATAAACTTCTTACTCTCCATTTTTTCTTCTAAGGCATTGATAAATTCAGCATTTCTGAACAAATCATCAGGTAATTTCATATCCTTACCAGTTGGATTTTGAATCCGGATAATATAACTATCCTGATCTTGATATGATGGATAAATCGCTGAAACAATCAATCTCTTATCCAAGTTTAATAATGAATAAGAATTTGGAATTTGTGGATTATTTTCAGTTCCCCAAATTTTGTTGTCCAATCGATTGATAAAGTAATTTAATTTTTGAGTCTGATAAGAAACAGATTGTGATAACCAATCTCTTGTTTTTTCGCTAACCTCTTGTTCGGAAAATGGCTGATCATCAAACACAATTCCAAACTCAAATTCATTTAAGCCAAGTTCCTCAGCCATTGGTGTCGCCATCATCACGTGTCCCTGATTAGTGGTATCACCTGAAGCGCGTCCTGGCCGCCATGCAAGATTTCTCTTACCCAGTTGACTGGTAGTTGCCATTAGTGTGATAAATAACTTTTCATCCTTAAATTCATACTCTTTAAGTCCCTTACCAAAGAAGGTTAAATATTTATTTTTATCCGTAATTGTAACCGTTTTGTCAAAATTATAAATATTAACTGGTTTTTCGACAAATTCTTTTTGCCAATTTTTATCAATAACTTGATTAGAAGTTTTAATAAACCCATCTTGTATATGAGCAACTGCCTCTTGAGTGTGAATAGATGGTTTAATTTGAAGTCGCAATCTATGAGAATATACCTGGTTGTTTAAAACCAACTTGGCATTCAGCATACCGTTATCAAGGAATGTGAAGTAAAGTTTGTAATCCACAAAACCGTATGTTGGATCAGTCTTCTCTCTATCCACTAATTTTAATGGCAATCTACTAGAACCACTTACAACTAACTCGTAGGGTTGATTATTGATATTATTTACAAACGAACTATCAAACGTTAATTCTTTTTCCTGGTCATTTTCTAATGGTGAATAATCATAGGTATCACCATCATTCGCAGAATCGACTAATCGTACAACATCAGGAATCATAATTCCGTTAGTTTTAAGATTAATAGCACCATTCACAAATTCAATCTTATGTCCATTTTTTTCAATGCTGTTACCACTGATTTTTGCATTACCCAATTCTGGAATTGCTTTTTGTGCATCAGTAAAATGAATAACTTTATATCCCAAACCTGGTAGGTCTACTCGACCTTGCACTTTTAACTGAAAATACTCAGGTTCATCTGTATATTCTTGTCCTTTGGGTGTCATCATCAAAATGTGATGTCGAGCCGGAAAATGCTTGCTGTCCATAATTACTGGATTCTTCAACCCATCAAAATCAACATTCTTAGAACTTGTTACAATGCTAATCTCCTTAATACCATGAAATTCACTTGGATCCGTATTAAGAATTAAAACATCATGATCGTCAAGCTCCAGGTATTCTGCCAGCTTCTTTTCAATCATATTTTCAACGCCATCAGCGATTTCGTTTGCTTCTTTAAATCTATGATTAATGTCTACTGCAACGTTATCCGACACACTCCCACCAATCGTATCATGTGCCTGACACTCTAGTAACTTTTTCCAAAGCTTGATTAATAATCCATTTCCAATATCAATTCCATTTTTTTTGGCAATTACAACCAGTGGTTCAACTCGACGAAGAATTTTTTGTTCCAAATCAAAATTTTGTATCTTATTTCGATGACGAACTGATCCAATTGTACGATGAACACGTGAATATGTTGGCAAACGCAGCTCTCCTTGATAACTTGGTTAGTGTAAGGTTTTCCTAGATGGTCAA
>NZ_JQBD01000136.1 GCF_001437255.1 Pediococcus damnosus
CTATTACCAACAACAGATATTGTAGAACCCCTTTTTCGATTACTACTTTACTAATTACTATGAGAACTTGATGACTTGCTGCTACTACTCGATGATTCATGTTTTGAACTAGCAGAGCTCTGAGAACTACTATTCTTTGAACTTGAGCTGTTCTCCGATGAACTTGCAGTTGAATTACTTGCTCTTGAACTACTTGCTGCTGCTTGCGAACTAGCACTCGCTGCTGATGTTCTTTGTGAATGAGCTGTCGAAGCAGATTGACTACTTGCCTGTGAACTAGCCAATGCCGCTGATGCACTTTGTGAGCTCGCCATTGAAGCAGATTGACTGGCAGCTGAACTAGCTGCGGATGACGACGCACTATCTTGATCCTTACGATACGTCTTAACAGCAGTTTCAACACGAGTTAAATCCTTACTTGCTTGTTCAAAATTAGGATACTTATCCAAACTATCTAGTAAATCATTTAATTTGGAACTCGTTACAGAACTATGCAATGAACCACTTTTACCATTTTTAAATAATTTATTTGTTTCTTTATGCAATTTGCTAACCGCTGCTGCCTTTGGTTGTAAATTCGTTAATAATTTATTATATTCATTGTAGAAACCTGAGAAGTCCGATTTAAAAGTTGTATCTTTCAGATCCTGTAATAAACTTGAAACTTTATCTCCAGTTGTCGAAGTTCGATAATTATTTCCGCTTTTTAGGTCAGAAACCCTTTCACGAAATGAGATTGCACTCTTACCTAGGCTTGCCAACTGACTATACTGGTTTGCAGCCGTATTATCTTGAATTTTCTTTGCATCTGCCTCAAGCTCGATCATTTGTGCGCTTGTAGCCTGATTAGTAATGTTATCTCGATCATTGTTAAAACTCGTTTGGACAATTTTTTCAGCATTGTCTTTAGCCGAGGCATTATTCGTACGACGAACAATGAAAAAGATGGCGACAATAACGACTACAAGAATTCCAACAATCCAAAGCCATTTTTTTGAATTTGATTTTTTGTTTTTATTATGTGGTTTAATCGCTGTGGGTGACTGTGATCCGCTTGTCCCTCCTGCTTTAGGTGTTTTCTTGTGTTTATTGGATGCTTTTTTTTGCTGTTTTTGTTGTTCTCTTGCTCTTAAACGGCCCATTCGTGAATCTGGAACGGACCTATCATTATCATTATTAATCGCAATCATCTTCCCATCTTTATAGATTTGTGCAGTCTATATTAGCATTTCCCCATAATTCTAATTTAACATTTTTTTCTCCTAACAACTAGTTAGAAAACTATTTAATTCAAAAAATCGTAAATTTTTACAGAACTTCAAAAAGAATCTTCAACTATGAGATTTTGTTTCTCACAATTGAAGATTCTTTCATCATCTCATAAATAAAGTGAGTAGATTCAAATTCATTGGTCTATTCAAAAATAAGCATAGGTACGATCATCGGACTACGTTCAGTTTTCTGATATAAAAATTCCTGAAGGTCATCAATAATATTATTATTAAAGTCTTTTTCAGTTGGATGCGATTTCTTTTTCATTGTATTTAGTAATGAACTAAAAGCCGCCTTATTTGTATCATGAATTAATTCATTCGATTCACGCATGTAGATAAAACCTCTAGAAATTGTATCTGGTCCAGCGGTGATTCGATGTTTCTTGACATTAATCGTTGCAACAGCCGTCACAACGCCTTCACTTGCTAAAATTGTGCGATCGCTTAAAATCTGTGAACTAACATTATCATTAATATCAGCATCATTTAAGTACACATCACCAGCACTGAAATGATCTGCAATTCGGGCGCTATCTCGGGTTAAAGCCAACACATCACCATTTTTCATAATGAAACAATTATCTTCAGGAATTCCCGTTTGTTCAGCAAGTTTGGCATGAATCATCTGCATCCTATACTCCCCATGACAAGGCATAAAGAATTTTGGCTTAATCAGACGTAACATCAACTTCTGATCTTCTTGACCACCATGGCCAGAAGTATGAATATTGTTTACCTTACCATGAATAACCGTAACGCCTGCTTCGTCTAACTTGTTAATTAGATTATTTACGCTGACAGTATTTCCTGGGATAGGATTACTTGAAAATACAACCGTATCATCAGGTTGCAAACTAATTTGTCGATGAGTTCCATTGGCAATCCGGCTCAAAGCTGCCATCGGTTCACCCTGTGATCCAGTACATAAAATCATCAACTTGTTAGCTGGCAAATTATGTAATTCCTGAGCATCCACTAAAGCTTCTTCAGGTATATTTAAATATCCTAATTTTTGTCCGGCTTCAATAGCATTTTCCATACTCCGACCAAAAATAGCAATTTTTCTTCCTTGTTCTAAGGCAGCTTCACAAGCCTCTCGTACTCGGTACACATTAGAAGCAAATGTCGCAAAAATAATTCTCCCTTGAATTTCAGTGAAAATCCGTTTGATACTTTTTTCAACAAACCGCTCAGACTTTGTAAAGGTCGGACGCTCTGCATTTGTACTATCAGACATCAAAAGCAAACAATCTTTTCCGCCGATTTCCGCCATTTTTTGGAAATTTGGAGATGGTAAGTTTCCAACTGGAGTTAGATCAAACTTAAAGTCACCTGTTTGTACAACGGTTCCTTGTGGAGTGTGAACCGCAATCCCTAAAGTGTCTGGAATTGAATGCGTAGTCCTGAAAAATGACACAGATAACTTCCGGAATTTCAAAACAGTATCTTCCTGTAACTCATGTAATTCGGTTGTCCGTAATAAGTTATGTTCTTTCAACTTACCCTTAATTAATTCTGATGCAAATGGTCCTGCCCAAATTGGCACATTTAATTTTTGCAAAAAGAATGGAATTCCACCGATATGATCTTCGTGCCCATGGGTAATAACCAAAGCTTTAATTTTCTTTTGATTTTCAATCAAGAATTGATAATCTGGAATAATATAATCGACGCCTAATAACTCATCTTCAGGAAATTTGATCCCGCAATCAATGATCACAATTTCGTCCTGATACTGGACGCAGTACATATTTTTACCGATTTCTCCTAACCCACCAACGGCATAAACCGCCACTTCGTTGTTTTTAACTTTTAATTTACGCATAAAAAAACTCCTTCTTTTAATAAACACCAAAGCACCATATTAGAACGGCTTTAGTATTTTATGTTCTTAATAATTTTTTTCATGGTGACCAATACTCACCATTCCGATTGTATTAAATTAACCATATCACATTAGTCTTCAGTTCACAACAAAAGTACTAATCCGTATGTGTCAAGTTTTCCTAGGTGCCTTA
>NZ_JQBD01000137.1 GCF_001437255.1 Pediococcus damnosus
GCATGGCAACGTCCTACCCTCGCAGGGAGCGATCCCCCAACTACTCTCGGCGTTAAGAAGCTTAACTTCTGTGTTCGACATGGGAACAGGTGTATCCTTCTCACTATCGTCACCACACTTCTCCGATCCACTTACGCGGCTCGTGTGAAAGAAATTTATTCTCTCAAAACTAAATAATATCGAATCCTTCTCTTGAGAACACCACTTTGTGGTTAAGTCCTCGACCGATTAGTATTGGTCCGCTCCATGTATCACTACACTTCCACTCCCAACCTATCTACCTGATCATCTCTCAGGGGTCTTACTTCCATAAATGGAATGGGAAATCTCATCTCGAGGTGAGTTTCACACTTAGATGCTTTCAGCGTTTATCTCATCCATACGTAGCTACCCAGCGATGCTCCTGGCGGAACAACTGGTACACCAGCGGTATGTCCATCCCGGTCCTCTCGTACTAAGGACAGATCCTCTCAAATTTCCTACGCCCGCGACGGATAGGGACCGAACTGTCTCACGACGTTCTGAACCCAGCTCGCGTACCGCTTTAATGGGCGAACAGCCCAACCCTTGGGACCGACTACAGCCCCAGGATGCGATGAGCCGACATCGAGGTGCCAAACCTCCCCGTCGATGTGAACTCTTGGGGGAGATAAGCCTGTTATCCCCAGGGTAGCTTTTATCCGTTGAGCGATGGCCCTTCCATACGGTACCACCGGATCACTAAGCCCGACTTTCGTCCCTGCTCGACCTGTCTGTCTCGCAGTCAAGCTCCCTTGTGCCTTTACACTCTGCGAATGATTTCCAACCATTCTGAGGGAACCTTTGGGCGCCTCCGTTACTCTTTAGGAGGCGACCGCCCCAGTCAAACTGCCTACCTGACACTGTCTCCCGCCACGCTTAGTGGCGCGGGTTAGAGGGTTCATACAACGAGGGTAGTATCCCACCAACGCCTCCATCGAAACTAGCGTTCCGATATCTACGGCTCCTACCTATCCTGTACAAGTTGTACAAACACTCAATATCAAGCTACAGTAAAGCTCCATGGGGTCTTTCCGTCCTGTCGCGGGTAACCCGCATCTTCACGGGTATTATAATTTCACCGAGTCTCTCGTTGAGACAGTGCCCAGATCGTTACACCTTTCGTGCGGGTCGGAACTTACCCGACAAGGAATTTCGCTACCTTAGGACCGTTATAGTTACGGCCGCCGTTTACTGGGGCTTCATTTCAAAGCTTCGCCGAAGCTAACTCATTCACTTAACCTTCCAGCACCGGGCAGGTGTCAGCCCCTATACGTCATCTTACGATTTTGCAGAAACCTGTGTTTTTGATAAACAGTCGCCTGGGCCTATTCACTGCGGCTGATCTTGCGATCAGCACCCCTTCTTCCGAAGTTACGGGGTCATTTTGCCGAGTTCCTTAACGAGAGTTCTCTCGCTCACCTGAGGATACTCTCCTCGACTACCTGTGTCGGTTTGCGGTACGGGTAGTTAAACTCTAACTAGAAGCTTTTCTCGGCAGTGTGACATCAGAAACTTCGCTACTTAAATTTCGCTCCCCATCACAACTTGTCCTGAAAAGATAAAGCATTTAACTCTATCTAAGACTTGTTGCTTGGGCACACTTATCCAACTGTGTGCTTTTCTTAGCCTCCTGCGTCCCTCCATTGTTCAAACAAGTTTAACTAGTACAGGAATCTCAACCTGTTATCCATCGTCTACGCCTCTCGGCCTCGACTTAGGTCCCGACTAACCCTGGGTGGACGAGCCTTCCCCAGGAAACCTTAGTCATTCGGTGGACAGGATTCTCACCTGTCTTTCGCTACTCATACCGGCATTCTCACTTCTAAGCGCTCCAACAGTCCTCACGGTCTGCCTTCATCGCCCTTAGAACGCTCTCCTATCACGCCACCTTACGGTGGCATCCACAGTCTCGGTAATATGTTTAAGCCCCGGTACATTTTCGGCGCAGAATCACTCGACTAGTGAGCTATTACGCACTCTTTAAATGATGGCTGCTTCTGAGCCAACATCCTAGTTGTCTATGCAACTCCACATCCTTTTCCACTTAACATATATTTAGGGACCTTAACTGGTGGTCTGGGCTGTTCCCCTTTCGACGATGGATCTTATCACTCACCGTCTGACTCCCGGACATAAATCAATGGCATTCGGAGTTTATCTGAATTCAGTAACCCTAGATGGGCCCCTAGTCCAAACAGTGGCTCTACCTCCATGATCCTAAGTCCGAGGCTAGCCCTAAAGCTATTTCGGAGAGAACCAGCTATCTCCAAGTTCGTTTGGAATTTCACCGCTACCCACACCTCATCTCAGCACTTTTCAACGTACACGAGTTCGGTCCTCCAGTGCGTTTTACCGCACCTTCAACCTGGACATGGGTAGGTCACTTGGTTTCGGGTCTACATCTGCATACTCAGTCGCCCTATTCAGACTCGCTTTCGCTACGGCTCCGTTTCTTCAACTTAACCTGGCATGCAAACGTAACTCGCCGGTTCATTCTACAAAAGGCACGCCATCACCCATTAACGGGCTCTGACTTCTTGTAGGCACATGGTTTCAAGAACTGTTTCACTCCCCTTTCGGGGTGCTTTTCACCTTTCCCTCACGGTACTGGTTCACTATCGGTCACTAGGGAGTATTTAGCCTTGGGAGATGGTCCTCCCGGATTCCGACGGAGTTACACGTGTTCCGCCGTACTCAGGATCCTGAACTGAGGGATTTTCATTTTGCCTACGGGGCTGTCACCCGCTCTGGCCAGTCTTCCCAGACTGTTCGGCTATGAAAATCTTTGGTAACTCAAATGTTCGGTCCTACAACCCCAGGAAGCAAGCTTCCTGGTTTGGGCTGTTCCCCTTTCGCTCGCCGCTACTCAGGGAATCGATTTTTCTTTCTATTCCTGTGGGTACTGAGATGTTTCAGTTCCCCACGTCTACCTCCAACCACGTTATGTATTCACGTGGCGGTAACAACGGATTAATGTTGTTGGGTTTCCCCATTCGGAAATCTCCGGATCAAAGCTTACTTACAGCTCCCCGAAGCATATCGGTGTTAGTCCCGTCCTTCATCGGCTCCTAGTACCAAGGCATTCACCATGCGCCCTTTATAACTTAACCTAACTTTATCAAAGATAAAGTGGTTTTGAGTTTAGCGATTATTTTTGAACTAATCTTGTTTTAAAACTCTATAAAACGCAATGTTCTCGGTTTAATTATCTGATAATTAAAATTAGAAAATTTTTCGATATTATTTAGTTTTCAAAGAACAAATT
>NZ_JQBD01000138.1 GCF_001437255.1 Pediococcus damnosus
GAGTTTGAGCGGGGGCTCCCGCTCATTTATGGGGTCCAGCTGGTTCAGCTGGTCAGTATGGCTGAAAGCCATGGTCTTAAAAAGCAGTTCGGCGATTTTTGCTGATCTGCTTTTTGGGGTTTGAAACCGTCGTTTTTTCGACGGTTTCTTCTTATCTTGATACTATTAGAAACAACGGACTTTTTAAAAAGCTGGCTAAAGCCTTGACAGAACTGGGCTTAGGCGTATTATGAGTTTATAAAATGAATAAAGAAAAAACCCACGTGAGAATTCCTAGTTTGGCGACCCGGAACACGTGAGTTAATCTTGAATATTCGTATTTACTAGACATAGTTTAAAGCTTGAGTTAGTAAGCGTCAAGCCCTTAGTTTTAGTAAATACATAAAAGATTAGCTCTTCTCACGTGGTTGGATGAGAGGAGCTTTTTAGTTTGGCTGATAGAAAAGTTTTAGTTGATCGATCGCAGTCGGGAAAAGTACGACCATGGCGAGAACATAAGTTAGAGAATTTACAGTATGGTGATTATTTACAAATGTTGCACTACAAGAAAGCCCATCGAGTTAAAGAGTGTGGTGAAGTATTACGTTTTGTGGAAGATAAAAATGGTCACAAAAAATTGGCTCAGACTTGGTTTTGCCATTCCCGTTTGTGTCCGTTATGTAATTGGCGGCGGTCAATGAAACAATCTAACCAGTTAACTCAAATTTTGACAGAAGCAGTTAAACAGCGAAAAACGGGTCGGTTCTTATTTTTAACGCTGACGGTTGAAAATACCACCGGTAATCAGTTAAAAAGTGAATTACGACAAATGGGACGAGCCATTCGTGATTTAATGCGTTATAAAAAGCCAGCTAAGAATTTGTTGGGCTATGTGCGTTCAACTGAGGTTACCATTAATCACGAA
This sequence comes from Pediococcus damnosus, assembly GCF_001437255.1. Taxonomy (GTDB): domain Bacteria; phylum Bacillota; class Bacilli; order Lactobacillales; family Lactobacillaceae; genus Pediococcus; species Pediococcus damnosus. Next base: position 905 of record NZ_JQBD01000138.1, read on the forward strand.
GCAGATCAGCCGATGTATCACCACCATATGCATGTTTTGCTTTTTATGAAATCGAGTTATTTTACAGGAACTGATAATTATATTTCACAAGCAGAATGGACTAGATATTGGCAACGAGCGATGAAATTAGCTTATGCGCCGGTTGTGAATGTTGAAGCGGTTAAACCGAATGTGAAACGCCAGAAAAATTCCTTGCTGGCTAGTGCTCAAGAAACGGCTAAATATCAGGTGAAGTCCAAAGATATTTTAACTAATAATCAAGAACAAGATCTACAAGTAATTGATGATTTGGAACAAGCTTTGGCTGGTTCCCGGCAAATTAGTTATGGTGGCTTGCTTAAAGAAATTCGCAAGCAGTTGCAATTAGAAGATGTTGAAAATGGCGATTTGATTAATACGGATAGTGGTGATCAAGAAACTGATCAAGTAGTGCGTGAAATTGTTGCTAAGTGGGACTATCAGCGTAAAAATTATTTCGTATAGATGGAAAATTTGTGAAGTATTGAAAGATAAGGAGACTAGAGATGAAAAATAAAAATAAAACTGCATTTTGGATACCTTTTTCTATTACGTTTTGCGTTTTTTTGTTTTTCCTTTTTGCTGAGCCTTTTTTGAATAAAATATTTGGTACTCACCCTTTTTTATATTGGGTAATATTATTGCTTATCGTTAGTTTGCTATCTGGAGTTGTTGGTAATTATATTAGTTATAAATATAACAAAAGACATAAGTAAAAAAGAATTTATACAATACTCTATACACTTACATTTTGTAACCAATCAGCATGTTGTGTTTAACTATGAGATTTATTTCTCATAGTTTTTTTGTGGTTAAGCTGGCATCAGCTTGCCCCACTCGGGTAGAGTTCTGCATGAAATGCGCTCGCTATGCAATAGCCCGCCGGAGGTTTTTCTAGCCGGATAATAGGCGCAGAAAAATAGCAATTCTCCCAGTAGGAAGGGAGAACGCTACTACCTCGTAGAGCCCAAACTTTACAAGGTAAAGTATATTGGGCTATACCTTGCATGGAGGTTTTCCGAATTCTGTGCTATGCTCTAACCAAATTTAGCTGTTTGGAATGGAGTGGTGAAATGAGTTATTTAGTGGCTAATATGCAGAAATTAAAAGCTGATAATTTAGTTGGCTTGGGTAATCATGATCAACGCCGAACCCGACATCACAAAAATACTGATATTGACGTTAACCGTTCTGACTTAAATTATGATTTAGTTGCTGGTCGGACTAACCATTTCAAAACGGATATTGAGGCTTATATTAACGAGCATAAAACCAGTCAGCGAGCGGTCAGAAAAGATGCCGTTTTAGTCAATGAATGGATTATTTCGAGCGATAGCAATTTCTTTGCTAATTTAACGGCGGCTGATACGCGCAAATATTTTGAAACAGCTAAAGCTTACTTTGCTGAAAAATTTGGTGAAGAAAACATTCGTTATGCGATTGTTCATCTTGATGAGAGTACGCCCCATATGCATATGGGAATTGTTCCATTTGATGATGAGTATAAATTATCGGCTAAACGGGTGTTTAATCGTGCGGCTTTGCAAAACGTTCAAGATCAATTGCCAGTTTATTTACGACAACACGGATTTGATGTTGAACGTGGTATTCAAGAATCGCAACATAAAAGTTTAACGGTACCAGAATACAAAGCTATGCGGGAAGACTTGAAAAAGGCGACGCTTCAAAAACGAGAAATACAAGCTGAACTTGAAGATGCCAGAAAACGCCTTGCTGAACTTAAACCTCGTGATCAGCAGGAAATTGAGAGCAAACCTACTCTTTTAAGCAAGGATAAAGTGGTTGTTAGAAAAAGTGATCTTCATGACTTAGAATCTCGAGCAGCTGTCAGTGATATTTATAATCAACAACAGAACCGTTTAAAACTTGATAATCAAAGCTTAAATTATCAACTGCTTGAAGTTAAAGACAATAATTATGATTTAAGCAAGAAAAATGAGAAGCTCCAAAAATTAGTGGATACGTTACAAGGAATTGTTCGGAGCGTTGACCGGTTCTTACAGCGCAAATTAGGTGTTGGCTTACCAAGTGAGTGGCTAGAACGAGCTGGACTAAAAGAACCGTCTAAAAAAGCCCCTCAGAGGCCACAGGAACGTTCAGAGAGACAGCATGATGAATTAGATGGTCCAAGTCTTTGAACTTGGCCTAGGGCTTTAATTTACCCGCTGATGATCATTGAAGCTGGTTAATGGCCGTCAGTCAACGGTAAATCGAATTAAAGGGACTTACTGCTTTAGCAGTTAGTCCCTTTTTGAGGCTTTAAGGAGTTGACTGACTCACTAGACCAAGACACTTTTGCGCATGCAAAGAAAAGCAC
>NZ_JQBD01000139.1 GCF_001437255.1 Pediococcus damnosus
TTGAATTAATCAACTACCTCCTACTCGATTAATAGATTAAGCATCCTGTAAATTGCCTTGAATGGCCATAATTGTTTTTAAATTTTGAACGGCTGATTCAATGGTGATTCCAGTGGCTTCGAAAGTTGGGTCAGCTTTGTCGTTTGCGATAAAAACTTGTTTTTCCGTATCAAGAGCAATGCTGAACCAGTTGTGGCTATATTTTTCAAAGGTCATAATGTTGACCCTCCTTCTTTTTGTGTCAAAAAAGTCACTTATCTGGCGAAGTCAGCTTAGAAACTCTAATAATTCAGTTGAGAATTGTTTGGTTATCTAAGTGATCACTCCAAGAAACAGCTTTTAAACACGTTTTATTTTATTAAGTTGAAAAGATTTCAGAAAATTTTAGAAATCGCTTACATCTAACTTTATTTTTTTATTCTACAGCATGTTACAATAAAAGACAAATGATATAACTATGGAGTGAAAAACTGATGAATAAAATCATTGTCATTACTGGGGCCACCGGAACCGGTAAAACAACTGTAAGTGACTATTTAAAAACTTATTATCGAATTCCAAAGGTGATAACCCATACAACGCGTCCAGCTCGTAAAGATGAGGTTTCTGGAAAAGATTATTATTTTGAAACGGATAAAAGTTTTTTTGATAATCATTATCTTGAGAACGTGGTTTATGCTGGGTATCATTATGGTTCTTCATATGAAGGATTGGAACGAGAATGGCAACGCAATGCCCTGGCAAGCATCGTGTTAGATACAAAAGGGGCCATTACTTACGTGGAAAAATTGGGTACGCAGGTGGTTGTTTTGTATATGACCGTGTCAGAACAAGGAAGTTTAGCTAAACGGCTGCATAAACGTGGGGATGATACCAAAATGGTTGAACAGCGGCTTGCAAGTGAGGAATATCAACGCGATCTTCAATTACCTGTAGAGCTTCGAGGAAAAGCTCACGTTATTTTAAATGATCAGTGGCAAGAAGCTCAGAAACAAATAGACAGGATTATCGGGAAATTACAAGCAACCGTAGCCAAACAATAATCTATCAAGTTTGCATTAAATATGCTAAACTTTCATAAAGAGTAATTATTACTATTTAGGATTAGAGGAATAAATATGGATACTAAATTAACGGCTGCAATTGAAATCTTAAAACAAAACAACTTAAAAATAACCCAGCAGCGGCAAACGTTGATTCAAATCATGACGCAACATGAAAATAAATATATTGATGTGACCGAAGTTGATGAACAAATGCGAACGTACTATCCAAAAATGAGTCATAATACGGTTTATCGTAACTTAAAGGAATTTGAATCCATTGGGTTGGTAGAACAAATTATTCAAGGTGAACATGCTCAAGTTAAGTATCAGTGTGATGTGACTCAACAGCACCACCATCATTTTATTTGTACAAACTGTGGCAAAGTAGAAGAAATTGAAATGTGTCCATTAGATTTCTTTGAACGACAATTGCCAGGCTATCAGATTTCTGGCCATCGGTTTGAGCTATATGGGTTATGTGCAGATTGTGCACATAAGCAACAGGCATAAGTTCATCAGGTTGACGGAACTATTAACTTGAGGGCTTTTTTTATCTTTAATATTCAAATAATATATTGTAAAGAATTACTATGATTTTAATTTTTTAGATGCAAGCGAGGTTTAATTTGTTAAAATTTAAATAACTAAGAAATAAATGGGAGGAGAAATGTTATGGCTTATCGAACACCACCTTTTATCACGCCGTTTGCCATTGTGAGTATTTTAATTGCTTTAAGTGCCACAAACGTGGTGGTAAATAAAGTGACTGGCACAACGGATGGTGGATCTACAAGTGCACAGATTGAATCAGAAAATCGAAAATCGGATTCTACCAATTCCTCTTCAAAAAAAGAGAGTTCGGACGATAGTAGCAAAAAAGAGAATAGTAGCAGTTCCAGTGATGACAGTTCCAGTGTATCTTCGGATGAGAGTAGTTCATCTAGCAGTGATACGCAAAGTAGTGCAGATAATACTTCTTCTGCTTCTACAAGTAGCAAGGCTGTTTCTAACAATAATTCATCAACGCCAAGAGCAAATAGTTCGAGCGCAACATCAACATCTTCTAGTGCGGCTAGTTCAACGACCACTAAAGCTTCTAGTCCAACAGCATCTAGCAGTACAGCAACAACTACCCAGGATAATACGGGTGAGTAGAGAGGAGGAGTGATCAGACTTGTTTTCAATCATCGATATGATCAACCATTATTTAGGCTATATCAATATCAACCTAAAACTTAAAAATCGCATTTATACAGTCATCGGATTTATCGGGAATTTTTATATGCTATATTTGGCCTACCGTTTCTTCGAAAATGGTCGTTGGGTGCGAGGCCTAGGGTTCATTGCCGTTTTCCTAATTTTCCTCTATTTTTTGATCATGAATATTTATTATTATTTCACGACCAAGAAGGCGCCCTTTGATATTTCACCCAAAATAGAGAAGTTGTTGGGTGGAAAGCCACGCGAAGCAGAAGAAAACGAAAGATTGCGTAGCCGTGGCAATCGCGGTCGTCAATCTGTTGTCCCTTCGACAGGAATTTTTGAAAAGAATTCGATCTTGCCAGCCACCATTAAATCGAATCAACGCGAAACACATAATATTCAAGTTCTTGCGGATCAAATGATTCGAAATAATTTTGTTGTGGCAGATTATAGTGGCCTTTCGGATGATGAAATTTTGGACCATTTACAAAGTTCCAATGAAACTGAAATGAATGCGATTGGTGAAGGAATGCCATTTCCGTATTTTGAGCTTCGAGAAGAAAATAGTGAAGCAAATATCTATGCCGGAATGAACCAGATGAATTTGATGCGAATTGGCCGGGTAGCCAGTGTCGGATTATCTGATTACTTCAGTGCTAAAAAGCAGTATGAATTATATTTGGCACAAGCTGTTTTAATTGGTGGCCCGCGTAAATTTGCAGGGCGTTCTAGTTTAATGTCTGAAGAGGCTCCTTATGAAGCAAAAATTCAGATGGCTTATAAAAAACGTGAGGACGAGGCTACGCAAACCAGACGGAGAACATACTAAATCAGATTTTGTTTAAGGATTTAGTTGTTAAAAATGATCATAAAACATCTTAAAAATAGTCTAATAAAATGAGTTATAAAATTATAAGAATTAAAATGAGCCTATCAAAATCATAAAAAATTGGGTCTACACTTTCTGGTATTGGTGAA
>NZ_JQBD01000014.1 GCF_001437255.1 Pediococcus damnosus
AGGCACCTAGGAAAACTTGACACATACATAACTTGGTAAATCTTTACGTTTACGGAGTTTATCAATAAAATCTGGATAAGTACTAATATGCGTCTCAACTTTGCTAAGCTTATTTAAATTGCTTACCGTTTCTGACATATCTTTCACAATATTCATTTGATCAATACCGGAAGGCATCAACACTTCATCGTTATTATGGTGTGTTGCTTCAAATTCTGCAGAGGGATCATAACGTTCTTTTACAAACTGTTTTAATTTACGCTTAGATTCAGTCGTGATTTGTGCAGTAAAATAACCGAACGGAAAATTTGCTGCATAAACTTCTTTATCAGATAGTCCATGCCATTTAAAGTAAACTGAATTCATTTGAAGTCTAAAATTCGTACCTCTCCAGAAAACAAAATTATCTATTCCAACTTGCTGCAATAGTGTTGGCATCTGTGCATTAAATCCAAAAGTATCTGGCAAATACCCTACCATCATTGGATTTCCATAATTCTGTTTTGTATCATTTATTCCAATTACTAAATTGCGAACAATAGATTCCGCATCTGGAATCAATGCATCTGTTTGAGTGTACCAAGGTCCAACAAATAAACGTCCTTCAGCTACTAATTTTTTGATACGTTCTTTTGCCTCTGGATGTATTTCTACGTACTCGTCAACTACTGACGTTTGTCCATCTAAACAGAAATTTGCATCTTTGTTTTTCTCTAATTCACTTAATACTTCAGTAAATAATTGTTCACTTAAGGTCAAAGCATCAGCAGTCGTGAAATACCATTCACGATCCCAGTGCGTATGATTGACGATATAAGCCTTAGTCATAAACTAACCTTCCTCTCCTTCAGCATTAGCATCATGTCTTGTAAATCGTTTCAAAAAGTTAACAAGCAAAGCTTCAACTAAAACGCCAATCAAAATTGCTATTGTATACAATATTGCATTTGAAGAGAATGGGATGGCCATGACTGTCGATAACGCAGTCTTTTGAACTGTCCCAAAGAAAGCGTTCACTGCACATCCAACAGATGTTCCGACGATAATGCTTGGAATTACACGCACAGGATCAGCAACTGCAAAAGGAATCGTTCCTTCTGTAATGCCAACAATCCCCATTACCAATGCGGAACGTCCACTTTCAATCTCTGCTGAACTATACAAACGTTTACCACCTAACAAAGTTGCAACAAACATGCCAAGAGGTGGGATACCGATAGCCATAAGCATAGCAGTACTTGCCTGATAACCACCTGAAGTAAATGCAGCCATACCAAATGCGTAAGCAATTTTGTTAATAGGGCCTCCCATATCTACGGCCATCATGGCTCCTAAAATAGCAGCCACTAGCACTGCATTGCCACCACTCATGCCTTTTAACCAAGCAGTCAATCCAACTGTCATTGCTTTGATTGGATCTCCAACAATGTATATCAGGATTAGCCCCACTATTAGCGTGGCCAAAAATGGAATAATAATTAGTGATTTAACGGACATTAAATTTGCTGGCATTGGAATCTTTTTAAGCCACTGAACTAAATATCCAACCAGTATTCCAACTAACATACCGCCTAAAAATCCGGTACCCATTTGTGCTGCAACTAGCCCGACAATAAAGGCGGGAGCTAATCCCGGACGATCAGCAATAGAGAAGGAAATATATGCTGCAATAATTGGTGGAATAAATCCTAAACCAGTTTGACCCAAAAGCCTTAAGTTTCCCCAAATGTCACTTGTTTCATTCCACACATTTTGTCCACCAAAGATAACAGCAATTGATGTTAATAACCCAGCTGCGGTTACCAATGGGATCATATACGAGACACCTGTTTGAAAGTGATTTGCTAATTCTTTACCAAATTTCTTCAAATTCATGAAATTCACCTCATTCTATTTTATTCAACCTGTGCAACGGCATTATCAATAGCCGCCTTACCATCTTTAACAACCGCAGATGTTCCAACTTTATAAACCTTCTTGCCCTCAAAACGATCTGCTTCTTGAACAGTAGTATCAACTGCAAAAATCACAACATCGGCATCATCAATATCTGATTGAGAAAGTCGATTTTCAAGCCCCATCGCACCTTGAGTTTCAACTTTAATGCTGTATCCTTCTTTTTTAGCATATTTTTTTAAATTTTCTGCCGCCATATATGTGTGTGCAATTCCTGCGATACATGCTGTAACGGCTACAATCTTTTTTGTCATAATTAATTCCTCCTATTGTTGTCTCAAAATTTTTAATATTTGTTCAGATGAACTTGCTTTTTTAATTGAATCTACAAAAGCATCGTCCATTAATTTTCCCGAAAGTTTTGCTAACATTCTGAGATGCTCATCACCTTGATCATCAGGCGGAATCGCCATCAAGAAAATTATATCCACCTTACTTCCGTCTAGCGAATTCCATTCCAATTTCTGATCATTTCTCGCAAAAAGCATTGTTGAAGAAATAACCGACTTACTTTGCCCATGTGGAATGGCAATATTCTTACCAATTCCTGTAGTCGTCATACTTTCTCTTTTTAAGACGTCTTTGTAAAAATTGTCAGAATCGGAAACGCTTCCATTTTTTTGTAAGATAAACGATAAATCCTTAATCGCCTCATCTCGTGTTCTTGCATGCAAATTCATCACAATATTTTTATCGGAAATAAAATCACTTAGTTGTTCATTCAATTAAATCACCTCTCAGTAAATTCAAAATCTCATTCTTTCTTTTGCTGTTAATAATTTTTTTTATAAGCTTTTTATTTTCTAAAACGTTATTAAAATGCTTATAAATTTGTTCAATTTCTGATTGTACTTCTCTATTCATTGCTAAGAAAAAGACGATATTTACTTGATTGTCACCCCACAAAATTCCATCAGAATTAACATAAATCGCAATACATGGATGAACCACAAAATCAATTGGAGCATGTGGCATAGCAATATTATTCATTGCAGTACTTGCCATTTTTTCTCGCTTCATAGCTGCTTGACAAATTCCTGTTCGTCCAAATACTTGATCCACAAGATCATTACCAATTTTATTAATAACTTCCTGCTTGGTTTCAGCTCCATGAGCAATATAAACTAATTTTTCTGTAAGAAGCTTACCAAAACTATTTGAATCTTGCCTTTCAGATAAAACCTTATTACTAATCTTTTGAATTCTATTTGTCGATTTTTCATCCAAAAATGGCGAAACAACGACCACATGCTTTCCAGGAATTTTTATATTAATTGTACTAATAACTAAATCTTCACTAATCGGATTCCTCATTAAATCCTGAATAGATGTTATACGATTAATATGAATAGTATCAGTAAAAAAGTTGCGCATCCTCTGTTCCAACAATCTTGCTGTACCTAACCCTGTGCTGCACACGATTACTGCATCAACCATATCTTTTTTTCTTTCAATAAATGCTTCGATATGGAGTGCCATAAAAGCAATCTCATCATCGTTCAATTTAATACTAAATACTTTTTCAATTTTTGTTCCCAAATCCATTGCAGTGTTGAAAGCTAACGGAAAAAAAGTTTTTATATCTGCAGTATAGGGATTATAGAGGTTCAATCCCAGCGACAATCTTTTTAATGCCGAGGTCAGGTGTACTGTTAACCCACGAAGCAATGCCTCATCATAATTAACTAAAGCTTCCACCAAGAATTCATGAATATTATTTTTTTGAATAGGCATATCAGCTTTTTCTAATTTATCATTGTCAATCGGCTGCCCCTCAGCTGCCAATATATGGATGTTTATATATTGACATTCATCTTCCGGAATAGAAAACTTAAAATTATTTTCTAAAATAGAGACAAGTTTCTTTGTATCTGCTTCAAGCTCAACCTCAGTACCGCTCTTGGCAAGTGTTTTATCTTTTCGAATTCGTTCAATTGAAACCACTAAATGAATTGCTAATGATTGAAACTCATAATCTGTAAAATGTATTGTACTTTGTTTTTCGAACTCCTTCAGAGATTTTAAAACATTATCAAAAGTAGCTTTACTAAAAAATGGCCTCATTGCACTAGGAATATCTATCTGTCGGTGTATTTCCCCCTTTTTGTCTTCTGAATAAGCCGTTTCGCCCCAATACATTGTAAGTAGCTGTGACATTAATTTTCTTTTGGAACTTTCTGTGGCATCAATTACCATCCCGTTATGGTTTGTGTTAATCGTTGCCCCAAATTTTGCTAACATCCTTTTTACTTGTTTAAAATCTTTTTCCAAGGTACTTCGACTTACAAATGCATTATCTGCTAAATCTTGAATTGTTTGTGGCTTTCCTGATAACAACAGCTTAGATAATATTGAAATCACACGTTCATCTCTGTTACTCTTTAAAGTTGAACGAGGCTTATTTTGTATAGCATTTTGTAATCCATTAGTACTTCCATCAAAATAAATTCCAACATTCCTCTTTCGAACTAATTTGACGTCATACGTCCGAACAACTTCCTGAATGCTATCTAAATATTTTGATATTGTCTTTCTGGATCTTCCAATATGCTTAGAAATATCAGAATAATGAACGACTCCAGAGTTCAGAATCAATTTCACTATATCGACTTCTTGATCAGTTAAGTCTTGAATTGATTCTTGCATTTCATCCACCTCCTGAATACGGTTACATTGTATAATGAATACTCAAATTAGAATATATTAAAAAGTATACTTAAGATAGTGTACTTTTTAAACACCAGTCAATAACTGTATCTTCTAAAACCAATTGTTCATACATGATTGGCTGCTGTTCTACACTTTCTATTGTCAATAAATCTAAACCCGTTCACTATCCTTGACTTACCCACCCAAACAGCCTAAGATACTTACACATTAAAATGCTTTTTTACTAAGGAGTCATGTTATGAGCACTGTTGATCCAGAAGAATTTCAACGCGAACAACAACGCGTTGATGACATCATAAAAAAGATCGGCAAGCAAGCCGACCACACTAAAAAGCTTTATAACCAAGCTCACAACGAAAGACGTTCCGTTGAAGGCAACTACTCTCAAAATGCTAAAATTAATACATTTGAAGCCGATGACCGAATTGAAACTAACGCGGAGGTTCAACAACAAAAAGGCCTCGTTGCCAGTGCTGTTGAAAATGAAACGATTCTTAATCGGCAAGTGGCAACTTATAAACAACTACAAAAGTCTCCTTATTTCGGTCGCATTGATATTCAAGATCCTGATGAATCGGAACCAGAAACGCTCTATATCGGGACCGCCTCATTTACCGATGAACATGAGAATTTTCTAATTTACGACTGGCGCGCTCCCATTTCCAGTGTCTACTACAATGGAAGTCTCGGAAAAGTTTCCTATCAAGCCCCCGCTGGTAAAATGACGACCGATTTAATTAAAAAACGCCAATTCTCTATTCAAAACGGCAAAATCAAAAATCTCTTTGATACTAATGAAATCGTTGGCGACGAAATTCTTCAAGAAGTTCTTGGTCAACAAAATGACACCTATATGGCAAACATTGTCGCCACGATTCAAAAGGAACAAAATGACATTATTCGGGATACAACCAGTGATTTACTGGTTGTTCAAGGCGTTGCTGGAAGTGGAAAGACTTCCGCCATTCTTCAACGGATTGCCTTTTTGTTATATCACAGTCGCCAATCATTAAACGCGGAAGAAATTGTCTTGTTCTCACCTAATCGCCTGTACAGTCGCTATATTTCTGATGTTTTACCAAGTTTGGGTGAACACAATATGCGGCAAATTACTTTGGCCGACTTTTTGTCCCAGCGTTTTCAAGGATTAAACGTCGAATCGTTATTTGATCGTTACGAAAAAGATGACCACCGTTCCGCATCACAACAGGCAATTACGACCTTTGAAGAAAGTACCGACTTCATGCAGTTAGTCACTGATTATGTGGCCAATCTGACTGCTGACGACATCCAGTTTTCGAATGTATTGTTCAATGAAGAGCCTTTCTTTACGGCTGATGAAATTCGTGAGATTTATCGCCAATTACCAACAACCATGGCTCCTGCCGACCGCTTTTTAAAAACCAAGAACACCCTCATCAAACGCTTAAAGAATCGAATTGATAAAGAGGCCGACGCAGATTGGGTTCATGAACAAATCGATCATTTGAACAACGAACAATACAATAATTTAACCGGAACCAAGAAACTTCATGATTTTGAAAACTACGATGATGAAATTCATTACATTGGTCGCAAATTGGTAGCTAAACATTTCCAGGTTGTTTATGATGCCCTGTACAACAATTATTTTATTGATCCTTATACCCAATTTATGCAGTTTCTCAAACAGGTTCAGCTACCTGAAGAAATTTCTACCAAAGATTGGCAAGCCCATAACTTTGCTTTCCAACAATCAATCGAATTCCATAAATTACATTTAATCGATGCGGCCCCTCTCCTTTTAATGCGGGACTTGATCACTGGTGGTGGCCGCAATCGGCAAATTCAACATATTTTCGTTGACGAAATGCAGGATTATTCGCTTGCCCAGATGATTTACTTTAAGCACGCGTTTCCGAATGCAAAATTCACACTACTTGGTGACAGCGAACAGGCTCTTTTCAAAAACGTCGAAGCTCCTCAACGTTTATTGGACAATTTAAAATCGGCCTTTGCGGTTCGGCGCGCAAACCTGATCACTTTGAATCGAAGTTATCGATCAACCTTTCCCATTACCAATTTTGCCAAAGCGTTATTGCCAGATGGTGATCAAATTCAGGCTTTCAGCCGGGATGGCAGTTTGCCCACCATTTTAATTCGTGATACCCCCACGGAAAGTCGCGATACCTTAATCGATCTTTGTAAAAAACAATTACAAACTTACGGAACTGTGGCAATCCTAACGCGCAACATTGCGGAAAGTCAGCACGCGTTTAATCAAATTCATCAGGCTACCCAAGCTCACTTACTGACAGATACAGACCTTGCTTTGCCTAAGGGTGTGCTGGTCATGCCTGTTTACCTGGCTAAGGGACTAGAGTTTGATTCCGTAATTGCCTATAACATCTCTAAAGAAAATTATCCGGATGCTAGTTCGACTGGTATTATTTATACAATGGCATCCCGGGCGATGCATCAGTTAACACTTTTGAGTATCGGACCTGTTTCCCCTCTTGTCCAAGAAGCGGTGACAAGTGAAGATAAACTCGTTCAAATCCAATAAAAATAGGCAGCCAAGCGCTCTGAGAAAGCGTTTGGCTGCCTATTTTTTAGTTATTAATTTAGATTTAGCAACTTGGCATGTAATAAAACAATCTTTTCCATAACATTTGTATCCACAATGTATTTGGCATATCGATCAGGCTCAAAGTTGCTTAAGAAATCACGAATTTCAACAAAACCAGGCTTGCCCTTCACATAACTAACCGACAAATTTCCGTGAGTGACTAAATACAAATCTGCATCGGTTAGCATGCTAATACGTAAAATATCAAATTTAGCATCATACGTATATTTATCAGTACCAATTGTATGTTGCTTGTTTTTAATTCTTTTTAAAACACTATTCTTATTTAGAGTGATGTCGATCATAAAAAAAACCTCCTTCTAAATCTGCCAGCAACAATACTTTTTTTAAAAATATTATTGTCAAACATTTGTTAATTCTCCAATAGCGGAATAAGCTTCGAAACATCAACTATTTTACGCACTCAGATTTATCGATCAAAATATTTTCAAAAAACTGCATTTTTTTCAATAAAAACCGAGACATTACTGATATATTCAATAACGGACTATATTCCCTTGAACGATGCAGAATTGTAGCAAACTCTATTAGTGTTGGATTGTTTTTTTCTTCTTGAACTATTTTCAATAAATCACTAGTCTCATAATTGTTTAAAAAGTCAATATATGTTTTTAAAATATTAACAATATAGTCAGCCAATTGTAGCCCACTATTTTGTTTGGAATCCTCAAAAACAGCAAGACTTTCTGGTATATTTAGATTCTTAAAAGACCTCTCAATTGCATCCTGTTTGTCAATAATATAGTAACTGCTTGGAAAAGACGATACCCACACTGTATATTCTTCAACATATTTATCAATTAATACATCCTCTTTATTTCCAGAAAGTAAAATCGATGCAGAGTCGTAATCAACTGCTTTATCAACAAATTCTTTAGTATAAGCAATTGGCAATTTATCTGGAATTTCACCAATGTGACCAATAATGAACACTTTAAATTCTTTATAGAAATTAACTAACCTTTCTCTTACTACGTTAGGCACATTATATTTTTTTGCTAAATTTACAAATTCTTTTTGATGATTATAGGCTATTTCAGTTACTGTAGATTTGAAAAAATCCGCTTTATTCTTAGGATATACTACGTCATTCGAGGACATAATAAGTGGTTCAAGTATATCCGATATACTATAGAATAAATTGTCTATAACACCATAATGTATTAAATATTTATTCATATATAGCCAATGGATTATTTCTTGAATATTTGGGATCGATAGTATATCTAGAAAAGTACTCTTGTTATTAGAAAGAAGCCCCTTATATTTAACTTCATCTTGATTTTTAAACTTATCTCTTGTTTTTTTATCGAACTTTTCAAATAGACATTCGATATTTTTCTCAATATTATTTTCAAACGAATGCGGATTCTTGGTAGGAATAAATATTCCCCCTCTTAAGAAATAAGTGTTGTCAGTATTAAAACAACCTTTTTTTATATTAAAGTTTCCTGAATTATTTGTTTCATCTATATATGATAACCCTTTTTTCTTATAGGCTTCTTCATCTAACATAGTCAATTGATTCCTCATATTCTTAATAAATGATACCATGCAGTCTGATTCTCCTTCATTTAATTAGTGGCATCGTAATTACAGTATAACAATTACCATAGTCTTTGACTTGTATTAATTCGCTTATTGTACCGATTCATTAAATTTGGGTACTGTTTTGTCCATGGAAGATAATCTTGTTACATCAAATTATCATTAAAATTGATTACTAACATGCGATTCTTTTTTATTTGCAAATTTTGATTGATACTTTGTAACCACAATAAAAAATAGGCATCCAAACGCTCTGGGAAAGCGATTGGATGCCTATATTTTTACTTACAGTTTCTCACCATTTGATGCAATAACTTGTTTGTACCATTCAAAGGAATCCTTTTTCGAGCGTTTCTTTGAACCATGTCCATAATCATCTTGATCGACATAAATGAAACCATAACGCTTTTTCATTTCGCCGGTTCCGGCAGAGATTAAGTCAATACAACCCCATGGTGTGTAACCCATCAAATCAACACCATCAAGTTCAACGGCCTTTTTCATTTCCGTGATATGAGCCTTCAAGTAATCCACACGGTAAGGATCGTGGATACTGCCATCTGCCTCAACTTTATCACGCGCACCTAATCCATTTTCAACAATGAACAATGGCAAATGATAACGGTCTGTTAGCCAGTTTAAGGAATATCGCAATCCAACTGGATCAATCGGCCAATCCCATTCACTGGTTTTCAAAAACTTGTTTTCAGTCGCTGCATTGTCGGCATCAAAATCACCATCAATATCAAAACCGTCAGACGTGACGGTCATCGAATTGTAGTAACTTAACCCAATGTAATCAACCGTTCCTTGTTTCAGAATTTCGCGATCTTCATCGGTAATGTCCTTTCGGAAACCTTTCCGCTGCAAGTAAGCCTCAATGTTCTTTGGATAAACACCATTTGCATGCACATCCGCAAAATAGTAACGCCGTTGCATCAGCCGTTCTGTAAACATAATGTTCTTCGGATCCGCATTTACCGGATAAAGTGGCGTCATATTGATCATGCACCCAATTTTGAAATCAGGGTTAATTTCATGACCTAATTTCACAGCCTTAGCGCTTGCAACCAATTCATAATGTGCTGCCTGGTACATAGCGTCCTCATGATCTTCATCTTTTATATTTTTAAACAGAATTCCTGAATTTGTAGCAACGGAAAATTCACGATTATAACTAGTTTGGTTATTAATTTCGTTAAACGTCATCCAATACTTAACTTTGTTCTTATACCGTTTGAAACAGGTTTCCGCAAAGTTCATGTAAAAATCAATCAACTTACGATTTGTGAACCCACCATATTTTTCAATCAGATGGTAAGGCATTTCAAAATGAGACAACGTGATGACAGGTTCAATGCCATACTTGTGACATTCATCAAACAGATCATCGTAAAATTTCAAGCCAGCTTCGTTAGGTTGATCCTCATCACCGTTTGGGAAAATTCGTGTCCAAGCAATGGATGTTCGGAAACACTTGAATCCCATTTTAGCAAACAGTTTGACATCCTCTTTGTAATGATGATAAAAATCGATTCCAAAATGATTGGGATAGTTTTTTTCAGGCAACACACCATCCGTAATCTCGCGCGGAACCCCATTAGATCCTGCGGTCATGACATCGGCGATACTAACTCCCTTGCCGCCTTCCTGCCAACCACCTTCAAGTTGATGGGCTGCAACTGCACCGCCCCATAAAAAATCTTTTGAAAAACCGGTTTTATTTGGCATATCTTAATTTTCCTCCGTTTCTTTATGCTTTTTATTTTAAAGTGCTTCAGTTGTCGTGTCTGGATCTTTTACTTCGGCTTTCTTAGCAGCGGCAATCTTCTTTGCATTTTCGTTTTCTTCTTTAACTGCCTTGCTGTCAAGAGCTCTAAAGAATGGATAGTATGCAATCGTTGCGAGTGCGGCCTCGATAAGTTGCCAAAGTCCGGCACGCCAATCGCCTCCTGTCATTAAGAAGCCCATTATTCCAATTGGCGTTACCCACGGAACCGCAGCGACAATGTGACTAATGACGCCAAATTCCATAAAGTACCAGGTGATTAATTGTAGAATCATCGGAATTAAAACCATTGGAATTAAAAGAACTGTATTTAAGACAACTGGGAATCCAAACATAATTGGTTCACTAATATTAAATAGTGATGGCACAAATCCAACGTTTCGTACAGCCTTATATCGTTGGCTCTTCGCCGTAAACATACATAGAACTAAACCTAAAATGGCTCCGGTTCCACCAATGGTCATCCCAAAGTTAAGAAATCCATCAGCAGCAATATGAGTTGGTGCCTGACCTTTTGCAACTTCGGCCATGTTTTCCGTTAAGAAAACAAAGAAGATTGGTGAAGCAACGTTACCTATAATCATTGTTCCATGAGCTCCGACAAACCAGAGGGCCATGGTTAGGAAGATAACCAGTTCAACACCCCAGATGGTATCTAGGCCACCGATGATTGGTGAAAGAACATTTTGAATAATTTGGTTAATATTGATTCTAAGGAGAACACGAATGATCCAGACAATCATTAACGTAAACATCCCGGGAATCAATGCTGAAAAGGTATTTCCAACTGCCGGTGGGACAGTATCAGGTAATTTAATCGTCCAGTTTCTTTTAATAGCAAAATGAACAAGTTCACTAGCAAGAATACAAACAAGAATAGCTGAAAAGATCGAGCTTGAACCTAAATCGCTTACATTTAATGTCAACTTATCAGTTAAATTGGCAATCATATATGCTATAACGCCAATAACCGTCCCAGTTAAGGGTTCAATCTTATTGGCTCGCGCAGATTGATAACTAATTCCAATTGCGACAACCAGTCCAATTAACCCAATGGTACTGTTAGTTGCAGAATTTAAAATTGGTTGATATGGCTTAACAAATGCCTGCCACGCTGGAATTGGAAAATTCGAAAGAATTAAGAAAATGCTTCCGAATACGGTGAAGATAATGGTTGGAATCATCCCGTCTCGTAAGACGACTAAATATTTAAGTTCACCGACTTTAGTCATTGGCGGGATAATCTTGTTTTGAAAAATATCAATTATTTTGTGCATGTTACTTCCTCCAAACTTCATGACTGCTGTGATTAACAATAAGTGCAATAACTTTTAATATTTCATTTAACCTGATTTTCAAATACGTTGAGAAACAATTGGCAGTACGTCATATCTGCCCAAGAAAAGCTCTCCCTTGTAAACTTCTTTGGATCATCAACGTGAATACTTTCATGCACATGCAGCGTGTCGCCATCGTTATCGGCAATTGTTTCTAATACTACTTTTTGTTTGGCGACGGAATCACTTGTGAGACCTTCCATCGAAAGCGCAATTGGCCAAACGTAACTTTCTGGAGTGTGCGGACTCCCAATTCCGGATAAAAACTTACCTTTATAATAATACGGATTCTGATCACTTAAAATAAACCTTCGCGTATTAACATAAAGTTCGTCTTCATTGGAACAATAGCCAAGATATGGCAACGACAGTAAGCTGGGAACATTCGCATCATCCATCAAATTGTAATTTCCAAGCCCATCAACTTCATAGGCAAATATTTGGTAATCGCCCACAGTTGTCAAAGCTGATTCCTGAATTCCTTGGATAACCTGATCTTTGATCTCAACAATTGTACTCAGCAAGGATTGATCTCCTAAGCCGTGATTAATCAAATCCTCTAAATACTGCAAAATGACCACCGCATACATATTTGCCGGAACTAAGTAGCCATATTTACAGGCATCATCGCTTGGTCGAAACCCACTCCAGATCAGGCCGGTATATCTAACCGGTTCCCCTTTGCCTTCGTTTGTTAATGTATCGGTTGGTGCCCCGTTAGAACGTTCAAACGTATATGGCGAATCATTATGGTGCTGTTCTTGTTTGAATACCGCCAGAATCAATTTCACGGTTTCCCAGAAATTCTGGTCAAACTGTTCCGTATCTCCCGTTTGCTCATACAGCTTGTAAGCAATAAAAATCGGGGCACATAGTGAATCAAGTTCGTACTTACGTTCCCAAACTTTAGGTGAAATGGGAACGTTCGAAACATCACTGGTGTGAACTTTCAAAGCATCCTTCCGAAACGAATTGGCATACGGATCAATTTGAATCAAGTGACATTGCGTCGTAATTAAAGCATGAATTAATTTTTTGACTGCCGGTAAGTGATCCGCAAATTTAACTAACGGTAACATCTGAAAAGTGGAATCGCGTAACCACATTGCTGGAATATCTCCAGTGGCCAAGAAAAAATATTCATCGTCCAGAACACTAGCATTGTCCGCAAGAATCGAATTAATTCCTTTGAAAAAAAGTTCATTGGCTTTTTTACTTAGACTGGCATTTTGCATCGTTTCCGTTGCTTGTTTGAGCTCCCTTTGTGCATTGGTAATATCAATCTCTTTGATTTTCATTGGCAATGGCACCGCTTTCAAAATTGTTTGTGTTGCAACTTCTTTATTATTGCTCAAAGGGTTTTAAAAAAGTGATATAATGCAAAATAAAGCTAAATGTATTAAAAAAAGATACATTTAAGTAAAAATAATCTTTATAAATCAACTTTCTAAAAATGAGGTAACAACATGGCTTACCAACCGATGTACAAAAAAATAGCCAGTGATCTTCGTAATGCCATCGACACTAAGTCACTTTCGACATTTCCTTCCGAACAAGAACTGATGAAATCCTATAAGGTAAGTCGGACAACCATTCGCAAATCGCTAGAACTGCTAAAGGAAACCCATGTCATTCAAAGCCACCGAGGTCGAGGCACCAAGATAATCAAAAAAACGACGCCGCATCCTGCAGGCATGCCAAATACCAATCGGCAGATTATTGGGTTAGTAATGGCGGGCTTTACCGATAGCTATGGCACCAGCCTGCTTAAAGCAATTCAAGCTTACGCGCTAAAAATGAACTACTTCGTCATCATGCGCTTTTCCAATCAGTCTGCTCATGACGAGGCGCTTTACATCAAACAACTGATCGATTTTGGTGTCGCCGGTCTGTTAGTTTTTCCCGTCGAAAATTACGCCGAAAAATCAGAGGTTTTAACCTCTAATATTAAAAGGGTCCCAACCGTGTTATTGGATCGGCAGATAGAAAATTATTCACTGCCAATTGTTTCCACGGATAACTATCATGCCGCAAAAACATTAACCAAATTATTGCTCCAAATGGGTCACGTCAATACCGTGTTTATGTTGCGAAAAGGTTCTAATAATTCGGCAATGGATGAACGCATCCGCGGTATCAAGGACGCCTATCATGATTTTCAACGCACCATTCCCGATGATGCGTGGCAACAGCTGGATATTCCGGATGCTACTTCAGAGCACTACTATGATCGCTTTCAGAAATCACTTGACGAAATCAGAAACCGATTAGTGTTTAACAAGAAGTTCACGTGCTATATGGCCTTGGATTTCTCTTGCATCAATACCTTCATCATTGCCAAGGATTCGCTAACCAAAAAGATTAATCGTGTTAGTTTCTTGGGCTTTGATGGGCCACCCTATCTCACTTCGGATGTAAAATACAATCGCATTGTACAAGACGAAGGTGAAATTGCTCATCAAGCGATTAAACTATTGGATAACTTGATTAATGGCGTGGAAGTGCCGTCTACAAAGATTTTGATTGAACCTAAATACCTTGATAATCATTCTGTGTTCCCGGTGTAAATTTATATTGATCTTGTTTTTCATTTTCCATGAAATTTTTGAATAAATTAAAAAATACCAGCTAACTACTTTATTTATACGAAAGTAGTAGCTGGTATTTTCATTAATCGAAATTTGGTTATAAAGAATTTTTTAGTCAGTCCTGTAAAAATTACTCAGTGTCGTTAATTATTCGCCTGCTTCATTTTCAACTGCTTGAGCATCCAGCTCCTCATCTTCTTGAGTTGCCGAATCATTCGCTTTTGCCTGCCGGACACGTTCACTGATGTTTACCGGTGTGCCAGCACGACGGAGATCTGCAAACTCTGCGGTTGCTGTAAAGAGTAAATCACTGGCAGAGTTAACGGCCGTTTCAACGGAATCCTGAATCACTCCAATGATAAACCCAACGCCCACTACTTGCATCGCAATGTCATTAGAAATCCCAAATAGGCTACAAGCCATCGGGATCAGAAGCAACGAGCCGCCCGCAATCCCTGAAGCTCCCGTTGCGGAAATAGCGGATAGTAAACAAAGCAGGAATGCCAATGGAAATGAAACTTCCATCCCCAGCGTGTGCGTTGTTGCCAATGTCATAATTGAGATGGTCATTGCTGCTCCACCACTATTGGCGGAAGCTCCTAGTGGAATCGAAATTGCATAGGTTTTCTTACTTAACCCCAGGCGGCGACAAAGTTCCATGTTAATCGGAATATTCACGGCAGAACTGCGGGTAAAAAACGCTGGAATGCCACTTTCACGAAGCGTAAATAGCGTTAACGGATAAGGATTTTGGTGCGTCATCAGTGCCACCATTGCCGGATAGACAATCAGCGAAACAAACATCATCGAGCCGACCACCAATAATACAAGTTGACCATATTTGGCCAAACCGTTAAGCCCCGATTCTGAAACTGACGTAAATACAAGACCGACGATCCCAAAAGGTGCCAACTGTATGATGAATTGAACCACGCTCGTCACTGCGTTTGAAAGATCATTGACAACTTGTTTGGTTTGTTTGCCGGCTGCTCGTAAACCAACCCCAATCAAACTTGCCCAGACTAGAATTGATAAGTATTGGCCTTCTACCAGTGCTTTAACAGGATTTTCAATCGCATTGTTAAGGACACCCTTCAACACAGTCGCAATCCCTTTCGGTGCGGCAGTGGTTGTTTCTGATACTTTAGGCAAAAAGATTTCAACTGGAAAAAGATAACTAGCGCCAACCGCAACCACCGCGGCCACCAAAGTTGCTGTTAAGTATAGAACCACAATCGAACGCATGTGGGTTTTCGAACCCTTTTCGTGCTTTGCCATTGAAGATAGTATTAACAAGAAGACTAACAATGGGGCAATTGCTTTTAGTGAATTGACGAAAAGATCACCGAGGATCGTGATCCAGGTCAAATGTGGGACCCCCACTCCTAGAACTGCACCAACGATAATTCCAATCAAAATTCGCTTAATCAGCGAAATGCTAGTAAATTTATCCCACATAAGTTTCACATCCATTCTTTTAAGTTAATCACTAGTATATCTGATTATGAGAAATAAACAAATGCTTTTTTAATTTATTTTTAATTTGACCGTGTGAATGCCACTTTTAAATGGCCTTAAACACGCTATTTCAGGATTCTTGTTTATATCAAAGATTATATTATTTTCGCCTATTCATCACAGATAAAATATTTTTTTGATGAATTCTTATTCCTTATAGACTAAATTTCTATCATTCAGCTACCCATTTGGTTAAATAAACAACCAAATGAAATGTTTTACACACAAAAATCCATGTCAATTCAAACTATTTAATTTAAGATTCCCAAATTACCCATCCAGAACGTGACAAATAAGCCGTTCCAAACGGCTAATTTTAGACTATACAAAAATTAAAGTTCTGGTATACTCTTAAAAGTATCATGAATTAGTTATAGAAAACACGGGGGGATTTTACATGGATACAGTACATTTGGAGAAGTTAAACGAGCTACATGAGGTTATTGAACGAAGAACGATTAGTCGGTTTCAAGAAATTGCGGATAATGCGCAAACGATTGATAAAACGGAAATTTGTGAGACCACGACTTTTTATATTCATGACACCTCACATTGGGACACTGATTACAACAGTATTGTTTTTGACGCGCATCGCGGCCTACACAAAACAAAGAAAACGACCAAGCAATTAATCAATAAATTTGCTCGGTCAAAAGAAGCCAACTTTATGTTGATGCAGGCAATGGGCCGCCAGCTTGAAGTCAAACGCTGCTGGCCTTATGTCTTAGGAAATGTTCAATTTGTACCAACGAGTGGCGCTACATATACCTCAACCAATTGGATTGCGGTTCATCATTTGAAGGACGCTTATCAAGATGTAGAAGATCCAAAACGACTCTATTTGTTGTTTAATGAAGGGATGCGTTTGAACGTCCGCATCGATTTAAAACATTTAGAGCGTAAACTAACGACCGTGCGAAAATACTATGATTTCCAAGTAAGTTTAGCTAAGTTCCTTGGCAAACAGTTTACGACTGAATTTGTCGCACCTCAAGCTAATAGTTATCTATTCACACGCATCCCTAAAACCGCTGAATTACCCGCAACTGAATATCAAAATTGTCGGGAAATCCTGATCCGCATTTTATTTCAGGTTTATAAAACAATGAGCCCAGAAGACCGGATCAGACTCGATGACATGGAAAGCCTTTATAAGGACATGCTTAAAGAACGCAGTATGCTGTAAAAAAACTTGCCCACAACTAGAAAGGACTAGCTAATGAACAAATTTGAGTTTACTTTTCACAACATGCACGTGATCATTTCGACTAACGACTGTATTAATTCAATCCGCATTAATGGCATGCTGGTTGAACATCAATATCATGACACTGAAGAATTGGCACTTGCGGCAGTTATGCCTACTGCTCATGAATTAGTTGCCTTCTATATCGGCTGGGAGTTAAAGACCGCTGAGATGGAAAAAAATAGCTTAAGAACTGGAAAGCGTTCTTAAGCTACATCGTTTTTGTGATCACATTCTGTCTATGCAGAATGTGATTTTTAATTATTGCTAGAATAAAAATCATCCAATACATAAGTCGTTACTGGCTTGGCATGAATTCCAAGTTTAGAAACGAGATCAGCTATCTTATCGCCGTTAATCAACGTAATAACCCGCGTTCCAACTCGTGAAGCTCGAATCGCATCTTTTGTATAATCCGAAGTTGTAATAAATATACCGTACTCTGCATTATACTTATCCATAGCACCACGAAATTTATCAATTTCAGGAGAAGAAACAGCACCATTCCACCTTTTTGCCTGAATAGCTACTCTAGCAGTTCGAAAATCACCGGTTGTTAGATAGCCAAATCCATCAATTCCACCGTCACCCGTTAGTTTAGTGCCAAGCGTTTCATCTAACTCTACACCCATCTTCTTTACTAATAAACGAGCAAATAACTCAAATTTTGCAGGTGTGAATGCATTAAGAGATTGGGCCAAATCACCTTTCCAATCGGCTTCAGGTTCATCTTCAATTTCGGCATCAGTATTGTCTATATCTTTTTCTGAAGCCTTTATTTTATTCTTTTTTTGCTGTTTTCGTTCGTCCCATTTAGGATTCGCTAATTTTCTTATATCTCGTTCGACATCTAATTTATCAAAATCAAATGTACGCCCTTTTTCCGTTAATTCGATAACACCACGTTCCGGATGATATAAAAAATCAGCAAATCCTAAGCTTGCTACCGCAAAATTAAACACATAGTCAAATGGACGATATAGATTGTTTCCCCGACTCATTTTTTCAAATGTGGTAAATTCCCCTAAATCATCTGAATATAACGCTATCTCTTTTTTAAGATCGTTAATATTAGATTGACCGCCTAATTTTTTTAAAGCCTTTAAAATGATTGGAAATAACATTTCTTCTCGTTCTTTTTGAGACGCCTGCTTGAATTTCATGATTTCTCCTTTGATTTCCTCTAATAGTTCAATTTTACTATAGTTTGCGTTTCAACTTTGGTTTTTATTAAAAATTTACATAACTAACTGTCCAAATCTTAGTTTCTGTAAAGCCTTTCAACCAAACTAATATAAGTTTCATCTAATATACTATGAACTATCAAGGAAACACGCAAAAAATCGGTATTTTGACTGTCGTTGATTGGCAGCAAAAAAGCCATGGCTATTGTGTTCTCCATGACTTATAAGCATCTTCTTATATTAAACTGGCCAAATGCTTCATTACCTTATCATTATCTTGATTCTCCAACTCTTGAATAATATGCAGATACGTTTGTTGGGTCGTAGTCATGTTAGAATGTCCCAATCGCCTAGCCACTGACGCAATACTGACACCTGCATATAATAACAACGAGGCATGAGTGTGCCTTAATCCATGCACTGATATAACGGGGATATTTGCCTTTTTACACAACCTTTCGAGATAATGGTTGACCGTATCGTTATACACCTTAGATCGCACAAAAATAGGTTCATTCTCTGGCAGCCCTTTAGTTAATTGTGAAAATTGAATCACTGTTTGCCAATCCAGCTGAACTTTCCTAACCGAAGATTTGTTTTTAGTCGGTGCAAACCCCGATTCTACCGACTTATAGTCCCATGTTTTGCTGATATTTAAGTACTGATGAGCAAAATCAAAGTCCTTTGGGGTGACTGCCAAAGCTTCCGCAAATCGCAATCCTGTCTTTGCAGTTAATAGAATAAAGTAATCCCAATTAACTCCTTCATCCAAAACTAATATATTCAGTAAATCCTGTACTTCATGTTGACTAAGAAACTTAACCTTATGTTTTCTATGTGGTGTACCCTTAATAATGGCCTTTCGAGTTGGATCACGATCTATCAAACCTTCTTCTAAAGCATCAATCAAGGCGCTTTTGATATGTCGATGAAAGTCCATCACTGTTTGCCGTTCATGTGTTTCAGCATAATCGTTTAACAACTGCTGATAAGTTAACCGAGATAACTCAGACATCTTTAAATCAGGCACTAAGCCGACTAACTGCCGATGGGTCATCTCATACTTTCGATACGTTACTGGTCGAACTGCATCTAATTTATACAGTTTCATCCATTGATCAAAATACGTGTGTAGCTTTAATTCTTGTGTCATTACGACACCTCCATATAAAAAATTAGGAAAATTTAAATTTCCTAATTTAGTCATACAGATTTATAACAATATTTACTAGTTTTTAGTTGTTCTTACATCATAGCTGTCGCTTATCAGCAGGGTTAGCGCGATTGATTATACAAAATATCATATAAACATATTTTGCATAAACCATTTTTTTAGTTTTTTGAGTTGTTCGGACTTACTTTGATTGGCAGCGATAAGGCTATCAAGGCTTTTAAAGAAGATCCCTATTCGAGTTTGTTCCTTTAATGAATTTGGTACTGTAATTAATAATTGTGCTAGTGATTTTTGACTAACGCCTTTTGCTGTGGCACCACTAGACAAAGTTTGTAGTCGGTTAAAGACATTTTTTGAACTTAAAATAACTGCAAGAAAATCATTTGTAATTTCATTATCTAAAACTTCGAATGCAATTGTCCGCTGGCTTAGAACATATTTCTCGTTGTCGGGAATTTGAGCAACGTTTCCCATTGGAGCTTCGGTCGTAAATAATACTTGTCCCTTTTCCAACTCGTTACCTGTCATCCATTTTTGATATAAATTTTCATCAGCATAATGTGCATTAACCGACTTATCAATATACCCATTCTTAACATTTAAAGCAGAGAGTGCAAGATGCCCTTTTTCACTCCATTCCATTCCCAATTTCTTTGGAGTTCGGCCGCGAAAATCTATTGTTCTTTTTATATTATTAAAAAACTTACGCGGTTCCCAAGGGTCAGTGTATCCTTTGAAACGCCACTCTTGATCAAAAATCTTTTGCATAGCGAGTTTCTTGATGGTTTTGAGCTGTTCAAGCTGTCGTTGATTGGCAGCGATAAGGCGGTCAATACCTTTAAAAAAGGTTCCGATCTCTCGTTGCTCATCAAGGGTTGGCAGATTAATTGGTATCTTTTTTAAGATTTCACCATTTAATTTTGCTCTACCTCCGCCAACCAACCACGAGCTGATATTCATTGACTTAATTAGAGAAGACAAATATAAATTATCTAAAACCTCATTTTTTCCAGTAATAACATGTGCATGATTATTTACCCAAACCTTACCACTAACATAATGAACTGGATAATTCATTACGTCGTTTGCACCATCTTCAGCAATTAAAACGAATTCGCCATTATGTGTATAACCTTTAACATAGTCTTGAATACCATTTGCTCCATAATATGGAATATTCCCTGAAATCCTATCACTTTTTGTAACAGGTATTCTTAAATTGTCTTTGAATTCGGCAACCTCGTCTAACTTACGCAGTTCCCAAGCGTCATCAAATCCCGCAAAGCGGACATTTGGTTGTTTTTGATCACTCATTGTTTAAACAACTCCTTAATTTTCGTAAGCTGCTGTTGAGCGTCAGTATCTTTGCCCACTAAATCGTCTAACATCCCACTAATATCGCCTGTTAGCTGATTAATTTCTGCATCCGTTTCATGCATTTCTTGACTTAACTTATCAACATCTACTGGTGGTTCTTCTTCAAAAGTATCGACATAACGGGGAATATTTAGGTTATATTCGTTCTCTTTAATTTCGTCTAAATTGGCCACATGTGCATACTTATCAACGTCCTTTCGATCTTCATAAGTATGCACAATCTTGTCGATATTGTCTTGGGTAAGGAC
This sequence comes from Pediococcus damnosus, assembly GCF_001437255.1. GTDB lineage: Bacteria > Bacillota > Bacilli > Lactobacillales > Lactobacillaceae > Pediococcus > Pediococcus damnosus. The sequence continues at coordinate 21,265 of NZ_JQBD01000014.1, forward strand.
GTTTTGATTCTTTTCCTTAGAAAACTCATTTGAAGCATCAATAAAGAGAACATCCTTATTGTCCTTATTTTTCTTTAGAATCATAATTAAGGTTGGAATTGAAGTAGAAAAGAAAATATTTGCTGGCAATCCAATCACTGCATCAATCATGTTCTTATCAACCAATTGCTGCCGAATTTTGCCTTCCTTGGCACCTCGGAAGAGCACGCCATGAGGCAATACAATCCCCATTGTTCCTGTGGGTTTCAAATGATATAACCCGTGTAATAAGAAAGCATAATCTGCCTTGGACTTAGGAGCCAATACACCAAAATCGCGAAAACGTGGATCACTCAAACGTTTTTCATTGTTATCCCAATGTGCAGAGTAAGGCGGATTCATAACGACCGCGTCAAACTGATAAGGTTCGGCGGTTGGCCAATCAGCATCAAGTGTATCTCCGTTACGCACAAAAATATCTTCGTAATGGACACCATGTAACATTAAATTCATTCGTGCCAAATTAAAAGTCGTTGTGTTTAATTCTTGCCCGTGATAACTAATGTGCAAATCGCCGGTAACTTGACTTGCCACAGTTAGCAACAAGGAGCCAGACCCCAACGCGGGATCATAAACGCTTCGAATTTGGTTTTTCCCTTCTTTGTGACCAATCGTGACAATTCTAGAAATGATTTCACTTACTGTTCGAGGTGTATAAAATTCACCCGCCTTTTTCCCAGCACTCATAGCAAATTCACTAATTAAATATTCATAGGCATCCCCTAAGACATCCCGATCTTCAGTAAAATCAATATCCTTGAGAGCCATAATCGTATCATTCATTACCTGACTAGGGTTCTTGCCAAGCCGAGTTGAATCTAAATCAATATCTGAAAATAAACCATCAAAATCTTCTTCAGATTCATGTCCCTTAACGGATTGTTCTAAATTAAACAATGCATTTTTTAAATCTGAAACCTGAAATTGATGATTTTGAATACGGGTAACGATGCTATCAAATAGTTCATCTGGTTTAATAATAAAACCCAATGAATCATACAAAACATCTACAATATCATCATGTTGTTCATTCCAATAGCGCTTGTAAATTTCTAATGGATCTCCATCTTCCTCGGTTTCTGTCATAACCGTTTTAAGAGTTCGTTCACTTAAAAATCGATAGAAAATTAATCCTAATAAATAGTTTTTATATTCATTAGCATCCATCTTTCCACGTAACACATTGGCGGCATTCCATAGGGCTTGTTCTAAAGTCTGACTGCTGTCTTTCATAATATATATCCTTCTTCACTAGTATTTGGCTAATTCTTTTTTTATAAACTCTTTCGATGCTGTCGTAGCAGCCGTCTTATATTGAAGAACATTCTTAAAAACATGTCCATTCATTTCGGCCGTCGTTTTATCGGCTGTTCTTCTTAAATCACGTTCATGATCAAACTTACCGTTCGCAACGTATTCTGTGTTTAAACGTGTCAATTGATCCGGATCCAGTCCCCATTCATCACAAAAATCGAGAATCGCACGTTTTTTCTTACGATCCTGACGAATAGCAAACGCACTAATTGCATCAAAATCCTTATCTCCCTCTAACACAGGCGTTTCATTCACAAAATTCTTAATTTGTTCGGCAGTCAGTGAATGTCCAGACTTAGCGTATTTCTCTAAAGCTACTTCTAATTTCTTCTGTGCATCTGCTGTTCGTTGTTTATCTTTTTCTGTTTGGCTTTCCATAAATTCATGTTGAGTTTGAATTGCTTTAGTTGCTAAGGTCAGCACATATTCCTTATCAATAACTAATTCATGAATAACGACATCTTCAAAATCAAAATTTAATAACTCCTGTTGTTCAGGATCATCTGGCTCCTCATCTTGGCTCTCAGTGACGATGGCTTTAATATTTTCAAAAGCACCCTGATAATAACCATATTCTTCTTGGGTAATGCCATATTCATCTGCCTGCTGATCCCAATTGAATTCGGAATAAGAGGCAATGTATTGTAGTTTTTTGGCTACACTTCGAAAACACGTTAAAAATTCGATCTGATCATCCTGACTTGCATCTTGTAAATCATTAGCATCTTCTGGTTGAGGTACATTATTTCGTAAATTATCTACCTCTTCATGAAATTCATTTTGCATTTGATCAAATTCAGGTCGAAAAACTTTTTTAAAGGTTCCCGGGCCAGCATATTTTTCAAAAGCATCCTTGGTTCTTTCTTCCATCATTTTAGGCCTCCGGAAAACAACAATATTGCCTTGAGACTTATTTTTATCAAATACACGGTTAGTACGTGCATATGCTTGAATTAATCCTTGATATTCCATCAACTTGTCTAAATAAAGGGTATTAAGCCGTTGAGCATCGAAACCAGTGAGTAACCGCGCGACCACAATTGTTAAGTCAATCGATTCTTCAGGTTTAATATGCCGATATTGACCTTCCATGCGCGCAGATCTTTTTGCCACATCCTCAATATAAGCATTCATATTATCTAAATTAAATGTGGAATCACTGTTGGTGTATTGCCGCGAATAATCCTTCATTGCTTCTACCAAGCCCTCACGTTGGCCTTGATTTGCATCACCATTTTCATTTAATGAATACGTAATTGCGACCTTTAACTTAGATTCACCATTATCACGTTTCTTTTTAAATATGGAATAGAACTTTAAAGCTTGTCGAATCGAGCTAGTTGCTAGAATCGCGTTAAAGCTGCCATTCACTGATTTTTTCTGCCAATTTTTGATAATCCATTTTACTACTTTGTCTCTGTACTTATCTGACTCTTCAGAATCCCCGTCATAAAAATCATCTGGTAAATCAGGCTCCTCAACTTCTTTATTATCTTGGTCTGTAACCTGAGCCAAATTAACATATTCTGAATTAAACTTTAAAATAGCTCCATCATTTAATGCATTTCCAATATTATATTGATGAAGTTCCGGCCCAAATTGCGTTTCGGTTGTCTGATCCTGAGCCGTTTTATTAAATTCAAAAATCGGTGTTCCTGTAAACCCGTACCAGTTTTGTTTTGGAAATGCCTGCTTGATAACTCGTTGCATTTCTCCGAATTGGGATCGATGCGCTTCATCTACAATGAAAACTAACCGCTGATTCATTACCTTATCAAGAATGCCTTTTTCCCTTCAGCAATTCGAGCATTGTGCTTATCAACCGCAATCTTCATTTTATTAATGGTTGTCACAATGACACCGGTCTTATTAGATTTAAAATGGCGAATCAAATCGTTGGTACTGTTAATCTCAAAAACATTATCATCACTACCACTAGAAAACATAGAGAAATTTTTACCAGATTGTGAATCTAGTTCTTTCCGATCAGATAAAAAGATTACCTGATTACCAGGATCACGCTGCAATAACGTCGCTGTTTTATATGCAGTCATCGTTTTACCAGATCCCGTTGCATGCCAAACATATCCATCTTTGTGTTGGGCAAAAGCGTTTCGAATTGCCTCAACCGCATGAATTTGATAGGGACGTAAAACTACCAAATTCTCGCTATTAACTAACGTAAAGTTACTAATAATATTATGTGCCATAGGTATTTTTAGAAATTCTTCAGTAAATTGTTTCCAATTTCGAACTGCTTTATTGGAAGAATCGAGCCACTCAAAGAAGAACTTATTGTTAAAACTTTTTTCAGACTTTTGATTAGCAAAATAACGGCTTGCATCTTCTTTAAGTGCAACAAAAATTTGAACCAAAGAATATAAACCATCATACTTATGTTCTGATTTATATTTAGCAATTTGATTTGTGGCATGTTTCAAGCTGACATCCACTTTTTTCTCTTCAATTTGAATTAATGGCATCCCATTAAAAAGAAGGGTCACATCAAAACGGCGATTGGGATCATCAGGTTTGTCTTCCATTCCTGGACGAATTGCTTGTTTGACAATTTCATAGTGCATTTGACCACCAGCTACAGCATCACGCCAAAATGTCCGAAGTTGGATCTTACCAAAATCTGGATTTTCTCTAGTCAGATTGATTTCGGCAACATATCCTTTGGTTAGGAAACGGTTGGTATCAGTGGGAGTCAATCCACTAATGAAGCGCATGATATCTTCCATTTCTTTGTCGGTGATATCAACACCTGATAAAACATCTTGATTATTTTGATTTAAAATTTTTCTAAAATGGTTTTCAAGTTGTTTTGGTGTCGCATTTTCTAGTTCTGATAAATACGTCCAGCCATTATGACAGAGTGTTTCAATGAATTCATTTTCAAAGGGAATCTCTCCCTTGGTTTTATAAAGTGCCATTTTGATTCCTCATGTTTTCCAAAACTTTATTTTTTCTGTTTCTAGTTTTATATAATTCCAACTTAAGTAACATGTATCTCTTTATCTATTTTACAGTATATAAGTCGGCTTGTGTTTTTAACTTCACTTAAAAAAGATTCTTAACTTCATTTGGTCAAGAATCCTTCAACAAACTAACACTTTCACTACATTTATTCATGTTATGATGATCCATCACCTAATTAGCCTGTTCAAATACAATTTTAATAATATTTTAACTTAGCCTTGACATCCACATTATTCCGTATAATAATATGCTGTATTAAGTTAATAGATAAGCAAACAAATAGATGAGTAAATTATTATTACTTCACAGAGAACTGTCATTTTGGTGTAAGGCAGTAGGGACTAATAATTGAAGATGGTCTAATTTAATGTTTTCTGCCACTGAGCTAATCAGTTAAGTGACAGCGGACGCGCCTGATAGCACGCTAGAGTATTCAAATTATGTAGTACTCGAAAAGGAATAACTTGTGAGAGTTATTTAAAATAAGGTGGTAACGCGAAAAGCAGTTTCGTCCTTAATCTATTGAAAGATTAAGGACGAAACTGCTTTTTTATTTTTGAATTACAAAACAGAGGTGAAACTACAAAAAACACTAGGCATCACCAATTTAACCGCCATATAGTCTGAATTAAATTCATTTGAAACACATCATCTGTTGTTGCTAACTAAACATCTTAAATCAAAGAAGAAGAGGAAAAAATATGAGTAAATTAGCTATTATTACAGGCGCCGGTCAAGGTATCGGCGAGGGTATCGCTCATCGCTTGGCCCAAGATGGTTATGCGATCGCTGTTGCAGATATCAATCAAAATACCGCTAACAAAGTTGCACAGGATTTACAGGACGATGGTTATTCTGCTAAGTCCTACTTAGTAGACGTCGCAAATCGTGAACAAGTTTTCCAATTAGTTGCTGATGCAGTTGCTGACTTAGGCGAGCTTTCCGTATATGTTAACAACGCCGGCGTTGCATTTATTGATTCGTTTATCGACTCTGACCCAAATGACGTCGAACGTTTATTGGATGTTAATCTCAAGGGAACTTATTGGGGGATTCAAGCTGCGGCAACACAATTTAAAAACCAGGGTCATGGTGGCCGCATTGTTAATGCCGCATCCCTTGCTGGCTATGAAGCTTCCGCATTACAAAGTGCTTATTCTGCTTCAAAGTTTGGGATCCGTGGATTAACCCAGTCTGCCGCTAAGGAGCTGGCTAAATACAAAATTACCGTTAATGCTTATAATCCTGGCATTGTGCGTACTAAAATGCGCGACGCGATTGATAAAAAAACCGCCAGTATCAAACATAAAACTGTTGCGCAACAACAGGCTGATTGTTTAACCGAAATCGCTATTGGTCGTGAAGCGACACCTGCTGATATAGCTGAAGTGGTTGCCTGGTTTGCCTCTGACGCTGCTGGTTATGTGACAGGCCAGTCCCTACAGGTTGATGGCGGTATGAGATTCCATTAAAAATATGATTACAAAAGTACATTTCTGGTTTTATAAACAGAAACGTACTTTTTAATTCTTTGTTCTTCAATATCTGTTATTGATAAGAATGTTTTATCTGACAGGTTAAAAAATCTTTAATCAACTCGTGTCAATTTTCAATACTAAATTAAACTGTCTACCACTATTTACTTTTCTCGAAAATACAATCAAAAAGTCGACGTACTGCCAAACACGTTTCTGAAAATTCAATATTCATCGCGTAATCATTATCTTCTGCATAAACTCTCCATGTTCTCTGTAATTCTGGATTTTTCTCAATTAATTTTAGTATTTTTAGATAGTTAGGTATTAAACTTAAACTACCACGTTTTTTACTGGTATTTTTTATAGCTGTTCTAAGTATTTTGAAATCAATATTCTTTTTTTCTAACTTTTCTAACATATAAACATCATAAAAATCCTTGGCTCTAGTATTATCAATGGACCTGGAAATAATGGATTCCATTTTTTCTGCAAGAATAGTTTCAATATTATATGCCATAACATGGATAGTTCTTTCTTCAGTCAAAAGTTTATGCCCATACTTCATTTCTTTAGGTGTGATTTTGTCACCCGTAGATATATCGATTTTTATTGTAGTTTGTATTTTAAAGTAATGTGCACTGATATGAACACGATATCCATTGTATTCATCATCTTTACGAATAGGTTCTATTTTTTTAAATTCAAGGTAAATTGCATCATCGGGTAAATGAATTGAACAAATTTGAATAACCGCTGCTTGCATCGATTGCATTGTTACTGATAACCCCACAATGGTTGTATCTAGATCCATTGTTGTTCGCGTATTGGTCCCAATTAGTGATGCAATTAGAAAACCACCCTTTAAAACAAAATTATTTTTCATTTTAGATACTGAAATTCGTTCGAGTAATTCATCTAGCATGACTCCTTGTAGCATTAACTGTACAGAAATATTTCGTTCTTTCGCTTCCTTCTTTAAATATGCTTTAAACTGCATACCGTTCACAAAATGATCTTTTATAACAAAACCTCCATGTAATTTCTAATGATTTTTTCAACACTCATTATTTCAGCATATTTCATAAGTTTAGTGACATCTTTATTTTTTAACTGAGCATACTCGTTCATTGCCTGTGAAATTAGTTCAGCGTCCTTACGATTTTTTCCGCGAACTAAATCACAAAGCGTTTTTTCAATGTTATAAACTTTCACACTGTTTCCATTGGGTGTAATCCCAGTTACAATGCCCAGATTATATAAGTCTTTCTTCTGAGAATAAGCTCTAACTTTTTCCTTAGGCAACGATGCCGTATTGTATGGTCGTGGAAACGTCATATCAAATTTACGTGGCGTTCTATCCGTCATTTCATGTAAAAAAAGTGCTGTGTTATATGAAAAAATTCCCTTTTTAAAACGATACTGTAAATTAAACATTTCATCTTCAAATAAATCAGGGTCACCATAAATACCAGGTTCCATTCGTTCAATAACTCCAGCCTTAGCCAACTTGGACAAATAAAACCTGTTAATACCAATTTGCATTGCATCTTTGTTGGTTATATACCCGTTATTCTCTTGCATAAAGGCAATTATTTTTTCATTTGTTTGCATTAGTAACCTCTTTTAACGATTTTGTTTCATTATATCATCTATGCAACATATTCGTTAAATAAAAAGGATTTCCTATTCTGCACCTCCCCCTCAAAATATAAATACACATTAAGTTCATCAATTGATGTTTTAATTCAAATTTTCAAACTATTTATCTATGAAATATAGATTTATTCTGAAGAACCAAAAAACATCGTGACTTTAAATAGTCGCGACGTTTCGAATTAATCCCATTTAATTTTAAAAATCACATTTATGCTTCATTAGCTAAATACTTCTTATTTTTCACAAGATCAATTTAGTCCCAGCTCTAGAAAAACAAATAATAAATCCCACTCAGTCCAATAAACCGGTAAATCCATTTTCTAAACACTTGGTCATCAAGTTTAGACGCAATTCTGGTTGCGATAATTGTTCCAATTCCAGCGGCAACCATCCCCACCAAGATGTAAGGTACATCATGGGGTACCAGAATTCCATTGGCCACTCGCACACTGTTTATGTAAAAAGCATCAATTAAAAAGAATCCCTGGATGTTAGCCGTATATTCCGGAATTGACTTAGATAATGACAGGAAATAGAGTGCCATCAAAGGACCGCCAATCCCCAGCAAGCCATTGAAGAATCCAGAAATAATCATAAAACCAACTGCTATGTACCAAGGAAACTTGCGATCACCCGAGTTTTTGACCAATGTAAAGTACAAATACAGCGCCACCAGCAAACCACCCAACATCATCCGCATCACATGGGTATCCAAAACGCTACTAAGATGCACTGACCAGGTGGCCACCGCCGCATAAATAATGAATGGTGGTAGCACGCGTTTTAACTTAAATTCATGCCGATATCTGAACGTCAAACCGACCATGCTTGCCAACATGCTTAATCCAGCGATTCCGGCGGCCGGAGCAATCGGCAAAATGGCTGGAAAGAAGGTCATCATGACGATCACTGCACCGAAGCCAGTCAAGCCCTGAACTAATCCAGCCAACATTGCCGGAAAGAAAATTAATAACCAAGTTGCCATGACGAATCTCCTCTAATAAGTTATGCATCTAGTATGGATTAACCACAGACCAAGGTCAATGACTTCATTAGCTTAAAACTACCGAATCGGGAATTGAATAAAATTCTTTGCTTCACTATACTTTTTTCGAACAAAAAGGCTTCAACATCATTCGTTGAGACCAGGCATGCTCTTTTATTTATTTGAAATTCCGTGGGAACCAGTTTAATGAGCCGATTATGGGTCAACCAACAAATGATCTTCAAGTTAGCACACGCTTTACCATAATTTCCATACCTAGCAAGTGTATCATATTGGCCCATCCTAACCATTTTTACCGATGGCATTGTTTGTATTTTTAACGAATTATTAGTTGTTGTAAGCCATTCAGAATTTAAATTCTTTAATCTAAAATATTCTCCTTGAAGAGCCACCCGTCAATATGGACAATCTCCAGCAATGATGATAGCGTGTAATAGAAATGAAGAGTCCATGACTCAAGGAAAATATTCTCTAAAGACGCATACGTCCAGGTATGCCGTCTTTTTTTACACAAAAATAGTTCTCCACCGATCAGAGTGAAGAACTACGGTCATTGCACCGATTCTATCTATTTCGGATCTTAATTGTCCTCTGGATCTCCTGGGCCGTCCGGACCTTTAGGACTCTCAGGCTTTGCTTCATTCTCCTGTGGTCCTTTATCCAAGAAGGCACTCACCATCCAAATCAGTTTATCCATTTCGGCTTTATAGCCGTTTAACATATCCTGCGTAGGTAGGTCGTGCTCTTCATCTGTGATCTCAATTCCTTGTTGGTACTGATCGCGCACGTACCTAAAATCATGATCCAAATGTTGCATCAGTTCAGGAAGTGGAAATTGACCAAACTCGATTATCTCATCTGGTAAATTTGTGTGATCGATAAATTCATGGGTCGTCGCAAATGGTTTCCCACCAAGAGCGATTAACCGTTCTGCCACTTCATCTAATTGTTCCGCAAACTCTTCATTGAAGTCATCCATTTTTGGATGTAATTTAAAGAATTCGGGACCTCGCATATACCAGTGAATCTGTTGAACATTGACTTGTAACTGACTCAAATCAGCAATCAATTGGTTTAAATGTGCTTGAGTCTTGGGAAATTGATCTTCGCTCATAAAAAGTAGCTCCTTCCAGTTTTCCAGGCTTAGCCAACCATTGGCTATACTTTCAGCTTAAAGGGTTTCAGCGCTCGACTCAAGGAATTTGACCACCGTTTTTAGTTACTGAATGGCTGCCACAAATCGTTCTGCAATTTCTTTGGGCCGCGTAATCGCACCACCAACCACAACACTCATTGCACCAATCCTCAAAGCCTCTTTTGCCATTCCCGGTTCGTGAATTCTGCCTTCCGCAATCGTTGGAATTCCCGCTTGAACTAACTTTTTAATTAAAACAAAATCAGGCCCCGTTTGCGTTTGGCTTTCTTCTGTATAGCCACTTAACGTGGTCCCCACAAAATCCACACCGGCCTCATAAGCCACTTTGCCCTCTTCAAACGTCGAAGTATCGGCCATGAAAAGTTGATCAGGATATTTAGCTTTCATCTGATGAATAAACTCAGGCACCGTCAAACCATCGTGTCTTGGGCGATCTGTACAATCAAACGCAATCACGGCAACTCCTGTGGCAACCAATTCAGATACCTCTTTTGCGGTCGCGGTAATGAATGGTTTTTCTGGCAGGTAATCCCGTTTGATGATGCCGATAATTGGCAAATCCGTCACAGCTTGAATCTGTTTGATATCACGAACCGAATTGGCCCGTAATCCTTTGGCACCGGCCTGTTCTGCTGCTTTGGCAAACAAAGGCATGACGCCGCCCTGTTCGGTATACATCGGTTCATTAGTAAGGGCTTGGCAAGATACAATGAGATTTCCTTTAACTTGATTGACAAATGCTTGTTTATTCATTGTTTTTCCTCCATAATATATTTATATTGGATAATTTCTCCACAAGCAAAGAATACCACGTTACTTTTTAATTGTAAACGGATACAACGAATCGATTTCTTTTTGCGTTTTTGGAGTGTAAAATAATTAGTAAGAGAAACTGGAGGAAAATTTGCCATGACCTATGTAGAAACAATCAAGTTGCGCTATGATGATTTAACCAAATCTGAAAAGAAAGTTGCCGATTATGTGATTGGAGCGGGCGATAAACTCATCAACCAAACTTTAACGGATGTCAAAAAAGCAACCGGTGTGGGTGACGCAACGATTGTCCGTTTCTGTCAAAAACTAAACTATCAGGGCTTTTCTGACTTAAAAATTGCCATTGCAAAAGTTGCCTATAAACAGGACACAGCCAAAGAGTCACCCGATTCTTACGTGGATCTCGTCAGCAATCGTTTGATGGATGCCATCCGCTCCACTTCCGCGTTAGTAAACGTCAAAGACCTCAACCGCGGCATTGAGCTCATTCACAATGCTCAGCGAATTTTTATCTTTGGCGTGGGTTCAAGTGGCGTCACCGCAATGGACATGGCTTCGCGGTTTCTGCGCGAAGGCATTCAAGCCGAAGCGATTACCGATTCACATTATCAGGCACAAAATGCCGCGTTGATGAACGAACACGATTTAGTCATTGCCTTTAGTCTGTCGGGAAGCACAAAGGATGTTTTTGATTCTTGCAAAGTTGCCAAACAGAATGGTGCCAAATTAATCATTGTGACCAACCATTTGTTGTCTCCAATTGCCAAACAGGGTGATGTCGTCTTGCAAACTGCAGTGGAAGAACTGTTAATGAACGGCGGTTCTCTATCTGGCAAGATTTCGCAACTCTGTGTGTGTGATCTCTTGATTACAGGTTACACAATTACTTATCACATAAACTCGTTGAAAATGCGTGAACGCGTTTTACGATCAATTATTAATAAATCGATGGACTATCCTTTTCAGGAAGCTAACTTCCAATTTAATGGCTTTTTTGCCATTTAGGAAAGCTAGCTTCTTTTTTGTTAACTAAGGAAATTTTAAAACCGATAAACATCAAAAAAAAGCCCCGTATAATTGCAGGCTTTAATGCTCATATTTATTTACTACCAGTACCCTTTATTTTCACCAGTCGCAAAACCGTACTTTGTGAGTTGCGGATACAAACCGAATTTGCTTAGCAAAGCGCCCACCATATCATGGGTATTTAAGCGATAAAAATGAATAAGTTTGTTTTTTGGCACTGATTTATCCATGATAGCTACCTGGCTATGGTGCATCCCCCCGGTATCACAAAAAACAAGATCAAATCGTTTTGCCCCAGCCAGCATCGCTAATCGGTCGCCCTTAATTTCGGCCGTATCTGCCACCGTCGTGATTACGCCAAATGGCTTCAAATATTCCTTATAATCAAAATTCCGTTTCCATGTGGCAATCAACACCTGCTTACCATCCAAAGCTGACTTCACTTCAGGCATAACTTTGTTCGTCGATAGCCGTTGTTTATGATTATGATGCGCCACTCGCTCCAAACGCCGCTTGAAAAATGGCAAAGCTTTCTCTAAAACAAGTTCTGTATCGTCCTGTACCAAACGACCACGGTATGCATTGCCATTTACCAATTCAAGTTGCTTCGGATTTTTAACATTATAGTGAATGACAAAATTCACGTCGGTAAATGTTGTGACATTCTCTGTGATATGAATAAACCCAAACCGAATCTGCGGATCTTGATTTTCAACTTCTTGCGCCATTTGAGGCTCAACACGCCGCATATAGGCATCATATAAACGCTCCAATAAATCGAATTCGGATAGATCCGCTCGCCCAACTCTCGTCATTAACGTTTCCAATAATGTTTTAGTCGAAACGCGATGCAATTGGTGTTCAACGTTGAAATTTACCAAGGATTCAAAACGGTTACTGATAATTTGGCGATTTAAATTAGCTTGATTGGCCGCTTTTTGAGCAGCTTTAATTTGTATTTTTAGCTGTTGATTTTCTTGGTGAACGGTTTTCATTTCAGCTTTGGTTGTTTCTTGATTTTTAATCTCTTCTCTAAATAATTTGAGCATATCAGCTGCTGATAACTGGTAATAATGTGTTTTCTGCCCAAGATAACGATTCGCTAAAAAACCGATTAACACGTTTGATAAACTTTGAACCTGTTTTTGATGTTCATCGGCAGCTAACTTTGGTTTGACGTGGCGAGCTAATATGGTAAAGTTCGCTTTAGTTCTTTGCATTTCTTCATGAATCGCCAGTACTTCATCGTTTGCGAGGGATTTTTCTGCGAGGAGCCGTTTAATCACCGCTTCTTTTTGTTGCAGCTCTTGTTCATTATCCTTAAGTTGCTGGTCTTTGGCCTGTAATTTTTGTTGCAAATTAGTCTGATTAGCGTTTCGTTTTTGCTTATTTAATTGCTGACTTAACTGTAAATTTTGTTTACCACTGGCCACCAATTTCTTTTGGAGTTTGGTATACTGCTGCTTTAACTTCCGATACTTTGTCTTCTCGTGATCATTTTTCGGCAATGATGACTGTGATTTAGCGGTGGCTTCTGGCGCAATTGTCTCGCTAGCTTGCCGATCCAATTGCTGTTTTCGAAACTCAGCCAATTTTTTCCGGTGATCCGCTTGTTGTTTGTGTTTTGTATCCCGCTGCTGCTGACGAAAACCAGAATGAAATTTTGCCATTGTAACCCTCCTCTCATTTTATTGTTTAGCCTTAGTATATCAAACTAACGACTAACTTTTACAATGTTGAAGTGTTAGTGTAAAGTTTTAGTAGGAAAGTGAA
>NZ_JQBD01000140.1 GCF_001437255.1 Pediococcus damnosus
GTTAGCGCCCATGCCGGGCGCACCTAAAAAAACCAATTCTTAAAATTAAGAAATTGGTTTTTTCTATAGCTAATTAAAGATGAATGGCATTAACTATTAATAGCATCCATGCAGCAAATTCATTGTTTGTTTGTAAGCGCCGGATATGAATTTAATCAAAAATACCACAAATAGACAGTTATCGACCAGAATTACTTGGCCTGATAGCTGTCTATTGTTGTTTACAGTGTAATTGCACGGTTTCGGACCAAGGTAAATAGTCTTTCAATGTGCTTGAATCTACAACTTTCAAATTAGGAATTTCTCTGAATAAGTAATTTAGATATTTACGAACATCTAAATTATTTAACTCGGCTGTTTTCATGATGCTTAGAATTACGCCATTGGATGTGGCTCCTTGTAAACTGGTGGAAAACAACCAGTTTTTCCGGCCCATAACTAATTCTTTAATCATGCATTCGGCCTTATTGTTAGAGAACTCTAAGCGGCCATCATTGAAAATTTCCATCATGGCTTGCCGCTGTTTCGCCGCATATTCACCAGCACGGCCTAATTTAGAATGCGGCAATATATTCGCATTTTCTAACCATTGCCAGAAAGCGTCCATAACTGGTTTAAGTTCTGCTTGTCGTGCTGTTAAGCGCTCCTCCGGAGTTAGAGCTTGCCATTTTCGCTCTAACTGGAACATCTTTTGCCAGTAACGGTAACCTATGTACGCTGGACTACTTTGATTTGGCTGCTTTTTATTACCAATTGCCTCATAGAACTTTCGTCTAATATGAGCAGCGCAAGCTACTAAGGTAATCTCAGGTAATAAGTGATAAGCTCCCCAACCATCACAATGTAGATAGCCTTTAAAACCATCTAAAAAACCAAGTGGCACCTCGTGTCCCCGTGTTTCAGCGTGATGGTATAAGACAATTTGCCGCTTTTCACTATTACCTGAACAGAACTGCCAGTAATAAGTTTTGGTTTTATCACTCTCAATAACCTGATAACTAGTCTCATCGGCATGCAAAACGTCTTGCTGTTTCATTTCATCTTGAAGCAGTTTGTAAACTGGCTGAAGGACTTGTTCACTACTGATAATTTGCCAGTTACAGATGTTATCGCGATTTATCTCCAGTCCAATGGACTTCCAATATTTTTCTTGCCGATAGGCAGGGACTTTTTGTTGAAACTTTTGAATGATAGTTTCGGCAACAATGGAACCAGATCCTAAGCTATTGGTAATTAATGGTTTAGGAACCGCAGCTTTCTTATTTCTTTTTCTTATTTCTTAATGGAAGTAATCCCTTGTTGCTCACAATGTTTACACACATAACTATGTTGGTTATAAATTAGGCGCGTAATCTTAGCGGGAATAAATGCTAATTCACTTCTAATCGGTATGCTGCCCATGTCGGTCATTTCGACGCCACAGTGTTGGCAATCTCGTTCACTAATTAACAGTTCTTTTTCAATTTGCTCGACGGGAAATTTTGCCAATTTATCTGCTTTTGTTCCTTTGGCCTTACGTCGGTAATTTTTAACTTCGATTACGGGTTCATCTTGTGCAGGAGTTGCTGGTTCATTACCATTGTTAAACAACGATAGTTGTCCGTCTTGATCGGGAATAACTTCTTTGGATTTACCGAACAGTTTGCGGTTCATCTCGGCAATCAGTTCATTCAAGTAGGTGATTTCTTGATGTAATTGGTCCACTTGTCGGTTGGCTTGCGCTAACTGTTTGACTAATTCTTCATTATTTTTAACTAGCGTTGCCATAACATCAGACACAGAAATCACCACTTTCGTTTTATTTAATAGAAAGTAGTGTATCATATTCGTTTGCTTTTACCTAACTAAAATTGACCTTGAGATGCGCTATGTACTGACTGACGTTGTTCTACCTTAAGTCCTTCAAACAGCCAACGAAGTTGTTGCTGAGAAAGCTGTTTAACTTCCTGACGATGACGTGGCCAACGCAACTTTCCGTTTTCTAGTCGTTTGTACAACAGAAGAAAACCATCACCGTCCCAATATAACATCTTAAAACGATCGGATCGTACGCCACAAAAAAGAAATAAGGCATCTGTATATACGTCAAGTTGGTATTCATCTTTTACGATTGTAGCTAGACCATCAATACCGCGCCGTAAATCAGTTTTGCCACAAACAATGTAAATATGGGCAATTCGCGTATAGTCAACGAGCATTAGTTTTCAACTCCTTCAGAATGATATAGAGAATATATTTATCGATGTCGTTATGAATTTGAATCTTGATATCTCTATACTGAAGCGTGGCTGCAACCCCGTTGATTTTTTGAGGAGTGCTCTCACGATCGCTTGAATTCATCTCAATCTGGACAATATCTTTCAAAAGAAAAACCTCCTTCAATTAACTGATAAATCCAGTTTAAAGAAAAAGGTTGGTATTTGATAGGTACTAAGTTATCCGGCGCTTACGTTTGTTTTTGTGTTATATATTAAGATGAATTTCACTTTAATAAATTGGAGGTATTTATCATGTCCGACAACAAAAAGTCTAAAAAAGATTTAAAGAATAAGTTATCTAAAGAAGCATTTGAAGTCACGCAACATGGCGCTACAGAAACACCGTTTAGTGGTCAATATGATGATTTCTATCAAGAAGGTATTTACGTTGATGTTATTAATGGCAAAGCTTTATTTAGTTCCACTGATAAATATGATGCTGGGTGTGGTTGGCCATCATTCACAAAACCAATTGACAGCAACGTAACTCAAGATCATCGTGATAGCTCATTTGGTATGGAGCGCACAGAAGTTCAAAGAACAGATACAGGTTCACATTTAGGTCATGTTTTTACTGATGGACCAACTGAAAAAGGAGGTTTACGATACTGTATTAATTCTGCAGCATTAAAATTCATTCCTAAGAAAAAAATGCAAAAGAACGGATATTCTAAATATTTAAGTTTATTTTCTTAAGGATCATTTTTAAACTACTTTGAATAATATATATTATGTAAACTAGAATAAAAATCATCTTTCTTATTCTAAATTAAATACACATCTTCCCTCCTATTTATATTATCAAACAATCAAAATAAAAAAGGCAAAAATAAAAAAGGATTGACCATTTTCGTAAATGATCAATCCTTTTTCGGTTCTTCGTCAACTGTTGTTGGTGAACAA
>NZ_JQBD01000141.1 GCF_001437255.1 Pediococcus damnosus
GCTCTATCATTTTAAAATGATAGAGCGTTTTTTTGAACTATTTACGTAATTGGTTGACTAGCTTTTCGTCAGGGTCCACAAGAATAGTACTCTGTCCCTCATATATTACGAGTCCTGGTTTGGCTCCATTGGGTTTATGGACCTTTTTAACCGATACATAATCAACTGGGACATGTGAAGATAATTGTGCCTTTGAAAAGTAAGCAGCTAAATTGGCAGCCTCAGAGATCGTTTGTTCCGAAGGATCAGAACTATGAATAATTACATGAGATCCAGGAATCTTCTGTGTATGCAACCAAATATCGGATTTTTTAGCTGTTTTTAGTGTGAGACGATCATTTTGCGTATCGTTTTTTCCAACCGAGATTTGTGTACCGTCTGTGGCATGAAAGGTTTCTGGTTTAGAGTGTTGAAGTCGTTTTTGTTTCTTCTTTTTTTGGTTGGGTTTTAAGTAGCCTTCTTTTTCAAGCTCTTCTCTAATTTCATCCAGATCTTGAGGATTAGCCAACTCAATTTGAGTCATAATATTGTCAAGATAGTCAATCTCCTGGTGAGTCTTTTCAAGTTGCTCAGAAACATAGTGGACCGCATTTTTTGATTTTTGATATTTTTTGAAATATTTCTGGGCATTTTGAGAAGGCGAGATCTGATTAGACAATAAAATCTTGATATCGTGATTATCTTCATAATAGTTCGGTAGGGTGATTTCGGTCATCCCTCGTTTTACCCGATTTAGGTAAGTCGTCAAGATCTCACCTTTAATTTTATAACTATCAGCTTTTTCAGAGCTTTGAAGAGTTTGATTTAACTTTTTAAGTTTATTTCGATTCTTTTTTAAATCATTTTTCACGACTCTTACTAAATTCCCGGCCTTTTGAATCACTCGGTCTCGTTGGGCATTGGCAACATAAAAGGCGTCCAGTAAAGCACTAAGTGAATCAAAATGTTGAACCTGTCCTTCTAAAGTTGCATAAGGAAAGGCAGTATAAGTAGGTTTCTTTTTTTGAGTAGTCATCACTGGTTCTGGATGCTCAAATTTATCGAAGAAGTCAGTAAATGCACTATCTGATGGGTGAAGATGTAAGTAGTTTGCGAGTTCTAAACTAGTTTCCTTATTTATCCCTTGATAGTTTTTCCGTAATTCATCCGCTAAAACTTCTTGATTTGGGTATTTTTCTAAGTCGATTTTGTAAGCTTCACTAGAATCAGTAAAGGGATTTTGTTTGTTTTGACTGGGTGGCGTAATATAGGTTGCACCGGGCAAAAGTAGGCGATAACGATTTTGATCAGCATTAATGTGCTTGATTGTATCAATAATTACTTTTGTAGTATTGTTAAGTAGAATGATATTGCTGCGACGACCCATAATTTCAACAGCAAGAAGTAACTCATCTATATCGCCGAGCTCGTTTCGTTTTGAAAACGAAAAATTAATTATTCGATCGTTTTCAACTTGTTTAATGGAATTTAAAATGGCACCATCCAGGTACTTTCTCAACATCATTGTAAAATTTGTCGGAACGGCTGGATTAGCATAGGGGATCTTAGTAACTTGCACGCGGGCATAGTTCGGATGTGCAGAAAGTAAAACAGGAAAATTTTTACGATTTGCTCTAAAAGTAATAATAACTTCATTATCGTAAGGTTGATGAATTTTAGTAATTCGTCCACTTTGTAATAAAGAATTTAATTCGTGAACCATGGCGTGAGTAAATGAACCGTCGAATGACATATTGGGACCTACTTTCTTCTTGTATAAACTGTTACTATCTAGTATACCAGTCTAGAAAGGGAAAGTAATAAATGAAACCTTGAAAGTTAAACTGAAAGCGCATTTGTTTAAGGAAGTTTGAAGACTTTTTGAATTTTTTTAAATTTGTGATATTATTTAAATATTAATTTTAAAAATCAGAAGCTGGTGTATAAATGAAAACGGCCATTGTAACGGATAGTACCTGTTATCTAACAAAAGAAGAAATTTCAAATAATCATATTGTAGTGGTACCAATTCCTGTAGTGATTGATGGTAAGAGTTACGATGAAGGGGTAGATATTACAACGGAGGAGTTTTATCAAAAGTTGCGAACCTCGGGATCATTTCCAAGTACAACCCAGCCATCATTGGGTAAAATGATTGAATTATATAAGCACCTTCGTGATGAAGGTTATGAAAACGTGATTAGCATTCATTTAGCAAGTACCATTTCAGGATTTGTTAGTAGCTTAGACTCTATCAAAGACGAAATTGATGGTCTAAATGTGTATGTGTATGATTCTGAGATCACAGTTCGTCTCATGGGTTCGCTTGTGCTAGAGGCGGCTCAAATGGCTCGTGAGGAACGGACACCAGAAGATATTCTAACTCAGTTAAATAAACTACGTGCAACTTTTGGTGAATACTTTATCGTGGATGATTTACAAAATCTTGTGCGGGGCGGACGTTTATCCAACGCTTCAGCATTCATTGGTGGATTGCTAAAGATTAAACCAATTTTGACATTTAATGATGCTCATGAAATTGTGGCGTTTGAAAAAGTCCGTTCAACCAAAAAAGCATTCACGAGAGTTGAAGAGTTATTTGCTCAGAATAAAGAAAAAATTGATTATCCAATTAGAGCCATCATTATTCATGCAAATGATGAACCTGCTGCCCTCAAATGGCGAGAAAGATTGCAAGCAAAGTATCCAGATTTACCAATTGATATTAGTTATTTTGGACCTGTAATTGGAACACACCTTGGAGAAAAGGCTTTGGCTCTGGCTTGGTTAAGAGATTACACAAAAGATTAGATTAGATGAGATGATAGATTAGTTGTTAGTGACTAATCTATTTTTTAATTTACAGTTTAATATGCAAAAAAGGATTAGTGTTAGTGTAAGGTTTTCCTAGATGGTC
>NZ_JQBD01000142.1 GCF_001437255.1 Pediococcus damnosus
ATATTGATTAGACATGGAATTTCCCCATCTCGTATGGCTAATGATCTACGGACTTTACCTTTAAAAATTCAGAAAATTGCTTAGCTAAAAGCTTAATCTGATCGTTAGACAAATTAGCATAATCTAAATTGGCTTGACTGATGATTTGTTTACCTAGCCGTTGTTCAATCTTATTTTTTTCGTCCTTAATTTTTTGATTAAGGGCTTTTAATTTAGCTTCTTGTTTTTCTAAGTTACTTTGAGACATAACGATCCCTCCAATCATATTAGAAATAATCACCGAAACTATATCATATAGGAAACGTTAAGTCAAAGGATAAAAGTTGAAATAGCGAAGCGGAAGGCATACACTAAAAGTAAATTCAGGAGAATCAGCAGACCGAGTGAAACGAGGTCAATGCGCACTTACACGTCATCTTCGATGACGTTGTGCTAAACCCATTAAAACTTGTATTAGAAGTCGCCGTTGGCGACAACAAAATCAAACCCATAAACCCAAAGAAAGGTGGTGACCGACATGGCAATTTTTCACATGAGCTTTAGTAATATTAGTGCTGGAAAAGGAAGAAGTGCAATTGCTGGAGCAAGTTATCGAAGTGGCGAAAAATCATTCGATCAAAAAGAAGGTCGAAGTTATTTTTATGCTCGGTCGGTTATGCCAGAAAGCTTTATTTTGACACCAAAGAATGCGCCAGAATGGGCGAGTGATAGAGAGAAATTATGGAACGAAGTAGAAAGAAAAGACCGTCGAGCAAACTCACGGTACGCTAAAGAGTTTAACGTGGCTCTGCCAGTTGAATTAAGTGAAGATGAACAGAAAGAATTATTGACAAAATATGTACAAGAAAATTTTGTTAATGCAGGCATGGTAGCCGACGTGGCAATTCATCGCGACCACCCAGATAATCCGCACGCTCATGTGATGTTAACTAATCGGCCGTTTAATTCAGATGGAACATGGGGAATTAAGAGCAAAAAGCAATATATTTTAGATGATAATGGCAACAAAACATATACCGGAACTAGCAAGTACCCTAAGAGTAGAAAAATACTGATGGTCGATTGGGATAAAAAAGAAAAAATAACTGAATGGCGTCACAATTGGGCTACCGCGGTTAATCAAGTTTTAGAAGCTAAAAATTTACCAGACCGTATTAGTGAAAAATCATATGAAGAACAAGGAATTGATGAAGTGGCAACACAACACGAGGGTATCAATTCACAGAAAGAAAAGCGCCAAGAATTTAATCAAAATGTTAAGCAACAACGACAAGCCAAAGCAGAAGCAAAAAATACTAATGAAAAAATCCATAATGAACGCCGTATGCAAACCTTACAGCGCCATTATTCATTTGATGAAAAACGACTGGTTGCACAGTTGAGTAATCGACTAAAAACATTTGTTAGCTTAGAGAACCTAGATGAGAAGCAACGTATGCTATTTAATTGGAAAAATAGCACTATGATTAAGCAAGCAATTGGACAGGATATGACAAAGCAACTAATAACTATTAATCAACAAGAAAATTCATTAGCAGAAGCTAATCAGTTGCTAGATAAAGTAGTTAATCGAACAGTTAGAAAACTTTACCCTGATATTGATTTTGAACGGGTAACAATGGCAGAAAAACGTGAACTAATTAAAGAAACAGATAGTGAACAAAAGGTATTTGCAGGAAACGAATTAAAAGATCGCTTGGCAATGATAAGAACTAATATTATAAATCAACAAATTCTAACATTTACTAAGCGTCCATTCGTTAGTTGGTTAATGCTTGAAAAGCAAGAACAGCGAGTCAAGGAAAATACTAGCGATATTTTGGCTAAAAAAGGCTACCGCTTTAAAGATATTAAGCTAACAAAAGGTGCTTTACTAAACGGTTTTGAAGAAAATGAACAAAACGTATTAAAGCGAAGCATTAAAGAACTTTCAGCAATTAATGAAGTTAAAAAAGTGGTTGATACACAATACAACAGCGTTCTAACTAAGTCTTTTCCTGATATAGACTTAAACAAAGTAAAAATGACTGAAAAAGAGCGATTATATACGGCAGTTATTTATTACAATCCTGAGCTTCAACCACTGGAGAAACAGGATATAACCCGTCTAAAAAACAAGCCACCAGAAAAATTTACAACGCAAGAGCATGTACAAGGACTTGCTTATTTAAGCGGACAGGTTAAACCAGATGAGATTAAAAATGCTAATTTGTTACGTGTGTTGAACAATAGAGGCACACAACAGTTGTTTATTGGTGAAGCAGGACAAGATAAAAATATTTCTGCTAAGCAAATTGAACAGGCTAAGCAGGCAGTAAAACAACATAATTTAAGGAGTGATGATTTCCGAAAAGAGAATATAGAAGGGTACAGAGCCGTTAATTATAATGAAAATACTCCAATAAAGTATATGAGTACATTATTATCAGATGCCTTAATGAGCGTGCTTTATTCAAATACCCAAGATTATGAGCTGAACAAACAAAGGAAAGCACAAGAGGAATTGGAATACGAGTTAGATAAAAAGAAACGTCAACATCATAAACATGGACGTCGTGGTGGTACGATTCACAGATAAAGTAGTAGGCGAATTCAAAAATGTAAAAATATATAGTTACACCGTAACCATTTTCGTGAAAAAGCCTAGAAATAGGTGCTTTTTTATGTTTTGATGTTTGAGAAACGCATTATAAGCACGCTTTCAGTTAATAGATTAGGTAATTATCAACCAAATAGTTAATGACGACGTCTAAATTATTGATGTAATACGTTTATTTAAAATATTTAAAAAGGTGGGATCTAATTGAGTATATTTGATGAGTACTATGATGAACATAATTTGAGAGCGTAAAATATCTTGTGTAAATGCATA
>NZ_JQBD01000143.1 GCF_001437255.1 Pediococcus damnosus
CCTTCCAATCACCATCAATCTTTTGTTGCCAATGATAACTCTTTACATCTGCATCTTTTTCCGTACTAAAAGTTGCTTTTTGACCTTCTAAAACTGTTTCATCTGCAACTGATGGTTTTGCTAGTTCTTTAACTGTAAGGCTTGCAGCATTTGATGTCTTAGTTACATGACCATTATCTGCGATTACACGGAACTCACTTTGATCGGCTTCTGTACCTTTGGTTTCGTACTCATTTTTATCAGCATCGTCAATATTTTCCCAATCGCCATCAATTAGTTGTTGCCATTGGTAACTTACACCAGAAACTGCTTTAGTTGTGAAAATTGCCTTTTGCCCTTCTAAAACTGTTTCATTATCAACTGTTGGCTTGACTAACTCTGTAACCGTCAGCACTGCCTCATTGGAATACTTATTAATATGACCATTATTTGCTCTCACACGAAACTTACTTTGATCGGATTCTGTACCTTTAGTTTCGTATTCATGTTTAGTAGCACCATCAATATTTTCCCAATCACCATCAATTAGTTGTTGCCATTGGTAACTTACACCAGAAACTGCTTCAGTTGTGAAGGTTGCCTTTTGGCCTTCTAAAGCCGTTTTATCAGCAACTTCAGGTTTAGCTAATTCGGTAACCGTCAACACGGCCGCATCTGAATATTTATCGATATGACCATTATTAGCTTTTACCCGGAACTCGCTTTGATCGGCTTCAGTACCTTTAGTCTCGTACTCGTTTTTATCAGCCCCGTCAATATTCTCCCAGTCGCCATCAACCTTTTGTTGCCATTGGTAACTCACACCGGAAACAGTTTCAGTTGCGAAGGTTGCCTTTTCACCTTCTAAAACTGTTTTGTCAGCAACTGTTGGCTTAACTAATTCCGTAACTGTCAACACTGCTTCATTGGAATACTTATTAATATGCCCATTATTTGCTCTCACACGAAATTTACTTTGATCTGCTTCTGTACCTTTAGTTTCGTATTCATGGTTAGTGGCGCCAGCGATATTTTCCCAGTCACCATCAATTAGTTGTTGCCATTGGTAGCTTACACCCGAAACAGCTTCAGTTGTAAATGTTGCCTTTTGGCCTTCTAAAACTGTTTCATCAGCAACTTCAGGCTTGACTAACTCTGTAACCGTCAGCACTGCCTCATCTGAATACTTATTAATATAACCATTATTTACTCTCACACGAAACTTGCTTTGATCTGCTTCTGTACCTTTAGTTTCGTATTCATGATTAGTAGCCCCATCGATATTTTTCCATTCATCATCAATCCATTGTTGCCATTGATAATTCACACCGGCAACAGCCTCAGATGTGAATGTTACCTTTTGGCCTTCTAAAACCTCTTGATTTTCAATTTCAGGATTCATTAACTCAGCAACAGTCAAAGTTGCCACATTTGATTCATCAACTAAACTTCCACTTGTTGCTTTTACTTTGTATTGAGTACCATCAGCTTCATCACCATTAGTTGTGTAAGTTGAACTTGTCGCACCACTAATGGGTTCAAAAGAATCACCATCTTTCTTTAACCACTGGTAATGAACACCACTAACGGGTTCCTCAACTTTAAATGTGGCCTTCTGGCCTTCAAGAACGCTTTGATCTGCAATAGTAGGTGTTATGCCAGTAACCGTAAGTGTCGCTGCATTAGAAGTCTTTGTCAATACATTATCTGTACCATATTTTACTGTAACTCGATACTCTGTTGTTCCAACAGCATCAGTTCCATCAGTTCTATAAGTTCTATTTGTTGCTCCCTCAATATCTGCCCACTGACCTCTTTCCCGTTTTTGCCACTGATACTCAGCTACGTGATCGGCATTAATATTTTCAGCTGTAAAAGTTACCGATACTCCAGCTGAAATTGTGTGACTTGCCACCGTTGGAATTTCTGCCTTATTGTAGGTATATCTAGCTGATGTTGAACCCGACATCCCTGAAGAAAAGCGAATAATGTAATTCCCAGACTCCTTTTCACTCCATGCTCCCGCTTCCCAAGTTGCTTGCCCAACAGAATTTGTAGTAACCATTCCATGTGATACAGAATGTTCTGGGCCAGAATCTGGTTTAAAATACAGTCCATACGTCACTCTCGTGTTGGCTGAGGCGTCGATTGAAACAGGCAAAATAAGTAATGCAGTTTCCAGACCACCTGGACTGTAGCTATCCCATTCATTCACTTCTGAAGGAGATATGGTAACTGACGCCGACGCTCTTGCATCTTTCTTATCCTTCACTTTTTCTTCGACCTTTTCCGATGCTATCTTATTTTTAGAGTTTTCTACTTGTTCTTCGTCTTTAGAGTTGTTATCATTTTTTAATTCTGTTTGTTCTTTATCTTTAGAATTACTATCAACTTTTTTTGAACTTTCGTCGTCTGATTCTACAGCCATATTTTCTACCTTTTTAGATAAATCAGGTAGCTGTTCAGCGTCCTTAACATCCTGATTTTTTTTGCTCGTCTTTTGCGAGCTTTCAACATTTTGTGCAGAAATATTTACCATGGGTAGAATTGACGTTGAGAGAAGCGGAATAGTACAAGACATTACAATCAATCGCCGAATTTTACTACTTTGCTTTTTATATACTTTTTTCTTCATTAGGATCCCCTTTATAATATTTATTTTATGGTTATTATAAATGATTATAAAAGCTTAAACTGATAACCGTCAACAAATATATACATATAAAAGATAATTTATTTGTAAGTAACTACATCTGATTAACAACTTTCAAATGATATTTAATTATTTTAAGTACAAAATGGCTGGCTTTCATAAAGAAAGCCAGCCATTTTTTTATTCTAGAACATCTTATAAATTCTGGGTCTCTGTCAAATCGTATTGGTGGAGA
>NZ_JQBD01000144.1 GCF_001437255.1 Pediococcus damnosus
GGTTTTCATAGAACTTTTGACGTTACCGAATGTCATGAACAACGGATTAAGCCTTGCGCGCCAACTTCAAAAAGTCTTCGATAAACGTCGTACTAGCTTGATAAATTTGCTGATCAGATATCCTCCCCGCAGCATCCGACCAGATTGACGCGCTACTGCCAACAATGCCGTGGCGGGTCTTTAATTTCGTTTGGTGGTCAGTATGCCAAAGCATCGGCGTCCAGTATTGTTTCATGTCCTTACTCATATAGGCAACGCTCTTTGGCTTGAGATTGGCCTTTGACACGTTGAAATACAGATAGTAATCGTTGTAGTTAAATACCTTGAAGCCGTTTTGAATCAGCCGGGGCATCGAAGCCCACGCCTTTTTCCGTTCCTTGCCAAGTTCACCAGACTGATCAGCGGTCCAATTCCAGTAGGTAACCTGAATATCATGATTGATGGCCTTTAAACTGTTGGTTAAAAACCCATCGTTCCAAGCTTCCGGCGTAAATCCAAGCTTTTCAACGTTTTCGCTGGTGGCATTCAGGTAATTGATGTAGGCGGTATTCTTTGTGAGTTTGTCAGTAAACTCATCGCCGCCCAAGTGAAATCGTTTAATTCGCTGATCCGCAAACTCGCTTGCAATTTCACGGTCCATCCGCTTTACAAACGCGATGCTGGCAGCGTTCAAATGAAGTTCATCCCCGTAACTTTTAGATTGCCAGCTCAACTGCTTAGCGAGTTTGGCCTGACCTGACGCCTTCAGCGTTTTTACCAACCCAGTGACGTGGGCCGGCGTGTCAATCTCGGGAATCAGTGTGATGTGGTGCTGCTTGGCATCTTTCAGTAAATAAGCAATCTGCCCCCGGCTGTAAAAGGCTTGGTGAGATTTCTTGTTCCGCCAAACGCCGGCCGTTTTAGTGGCCCCCCGGGTAGTTTGACCCGCCGCCTTGTTTTCAATCGCAAAATCTTTGTCATCGCTTAGGTGCAACTGAATAAAGTTGCCGTGGTGGTCACTCACTAATCGAATGAACTTGACCAGCGTTGAAACTTGATAGTGGTGCCGGGAAACGTCAATTGTGACGCCATTAAAGCCCCGGTTGACCGTCGGCGCTTTCTTTGCCACCGGTTTACCGGCCATACTGCATCCCGTCAATAACACGATTAACGGCATTAGAAATAACCAAAACTTATGTATCATCCGCGAATCCCCCAAAATGAAATTTGTTTGAAATATATTTGCCCTCAATTGTCAAGTTAAGTGCAACACTAATGGCCTATTCTTATAATTGGTCTAGAAAGTTAAACCAGTTGTGGCATAACATCCGCTGGACAACTATAGCTTAAACAGCGGCGGGGACGGTGATTCAGCGTGTCTTGAACCAACTGCAGATCCACTAATGAGAGGTTTTTAAAGGAATGCCCCTTTGGGAAGAACTCTCTTAATTGACCATTCACATTCTCATTAGTGCCCCGTTCCCAGGGAGAATATGGATGGGCAAAGTAGATTTCCGTTCCTTGAACCTGATTTAAACTAGCGAATTCCGAGCCGTTGTCAAACGTGATCGTCCGAAAGTTTTCTGCACCGTAATCATCAATCGTATCTTGGAGGGCTTGCCGGCAAGTCTCTGCCCGGTAATCAGGCAATTTAACGATAATTTCCATCCGGCTAACTCGCTCGGTTAACGTCATTAAAGCTGGTTCGGACTCAACCCGTTTGGCTTTCACTAAGTCGCCTTCCCAATGGCCCAACTCCTGACGTTTCCGAACCACTGCGGGCCGGTCTTCAATGGACTGTCCAAGCCGTTTTTTATTCAGGCGGGCATGTCGGTGATTCGGGCGTTTAACGCGGCGACGTAGCTTCATGGGTAAATCATAGTTGTGAAGCTCCGGGAGCTTGCCAGCCTCGATATACCGATAGACCGTAGCCGGTGATGGGCAGGGAAAGCCCGGGTAATGAGCTTTGAAATAGTGGACATACGTATCGACACTGAAAACTTGTGGCTTAGCTTTTAAAGCTTTCGGCAGGGACTTGAAGAACACGGCAGCCCGCTGCAGTAAACCTTTGGGGTGACACTTGGCCCGCTGTTCTCGATAGTAAGCCGCCCCGCGCTCGGCAAAGTAGCCCTGATATGACCGATGTTTCTGGGAATCAATCTGGGTGGTTAACCCGCGTTTTAATTCGCGAGAAATGGTGCTGGGACTCCGGTGAAGCCGGCTGGCGATCTGACGAACGCCAAATCCTAATCGAGTCAGGGACTCAATTTGACCGCGTTCAAAAGATTGGAGTTGTTGGTAATGCTTAGGCATGATATTCTTAGTTTGGGTCATGAAGACACCTATCCTTATCTGTTGATTTTGTCGTTAATAATAAGAATAGGCCTTCATGGCCTTTTAAGCTAGTCTAATTGGTCTAGTTATCAAGTGTTGCACTTCAATTTTAAATCGAGGCAATGATCTTATTTGAATCGGGGTCGTGCCATAAAGGGCAACGTAGCCATCGGCTAATTTTTGCCAAGCCGCTTGATAATAAGCCCCATTTTCAGTAATTTCTTTTAAATACTTATAGGCGTCTTTAATTTTACATTTAGATTACAAGTGCATACCCCCATCTTCATGCCG
>NZ_JQBD01000145.1 GCF_001437255.1 Pediococcus damnosus
TCGAAACTTTGTTCAGTTTTCAAAGGTCTACCAATTGTCTTTTCGGTTTCAATTGCTTATCAACCGAGACAATTTAATTAGTATACCATCTGGTTAAAAGCTTGTCAAGAAAAACTTTTGCTTCTTTTTTTAACTTGGCACGCCTTTCTCCGTCAGGCAACGTATATAAATATAACAACCTGAGAACATTTCGTCAAGGACTTTTTCAAACTAATTTCATTTCTTTCAAAACTCATCCGTTAAAACCACCTATACCAATTTTAGACTGACTGCTTTTGATAACCACTAGATAGGCCGTTGGCTAGTCGTTGAATTCCTGAATCAATTTGTGAAAGGGTTACATTACTAAAACTAATTCTTGCACCATTACAATGCTTCTTATCAGGGAAAAGGTTCGTTGACGGAATCATCATGACATGAAAGTTTGGTTTTAATTGGCTATTTTGGATCTTTTCTAAATCAAGGTCTTTGGGAACAGTCAGCCAAGTAAAGAATCCTCCCTGTGGTCTCGTATAATGCGCAAAATCTGGTAAATAGTTCTCCATTGCTGTCATCATTGCATTTCGTTTCACTTGATAACTCTTTTGTAACTGGTTTAAATGCGCATCAAGATCGTAATGCGTTAAATAGTAGTTAACCGTTTGTATCATTAAACTTGAAGTCTCTAAATCAGACCCGCCTTTTAATTCTTGAAGACGTTCAAAGAGACCTTTTCCTGCTGTAAGCCACCCTAATCGAAGGGCTGGTGCTAAAATTTTGGAAAAACTGCCTAACTGAATCACACGGTCTTGCGTGTCGAGTGATTTTAAGGTTGGTAAAGACTTTCCTTCATAGCGTAACCATCGATAAGGAGCGTCTTCTATGATCAAAACATTATAGCGATTTGCTAGTTCGATCAGTTGTTTTCTTTTGGCAAGTGACATAACCGTTCCTGTGGGATTTTGAAAATCTGGAATTGTATAAATTAATTTTACTTGTTGTTGGATCAAAATCTTCTTTAAATCTGCAAGATTCATGCCATCTTCTTCCATCTCCACAGTGTAGTAAGTCGGCTCATAAGCATCAAAGGCAGCCAAAGCACCAATATAGGTTGGGCCTTCAACGACCAAACCGTCGCCTTTATTGATTAATAATTTTGCAACTAAATCTAAGCCCTGCTGTGCACCTTGAGTAACCATAATTTTAGAAGGACTTACCTGGGTGCCATCCGCAGCCAACAGCTTTGAAATCTGTTCACGCAGAGGCTCCGACTCTTGGCCAATTTGATATTGAAAAGGTGTTTGTGCACCACCAATCACATTTTGAAAACTATTACCGAGTTCTTGTGTGGGAAATAAATTTGCATCAGGAAATCCTCCAGTAAATGAAATCATCTCCGGATCCCGACTGGGGTATATTGCATTCAACCCACTTTTTGAAGTCAACGAAACACGACTTGCAAATTCTTCTTCCATGTTTATTCCCTCCATATTATTTATTTTAGTTATTGACTCTATGATACTAATTATTTAGTATGAAGTAAAACTCAACTTTCTCAATAAAATGTGAATGCTTTTCACTACTAAATTGAATTGGAGACTATTATGGCTAATTTTTCCTATGAAATTTTTGCACAAGTTGTCACAACTAAAAACTTTGGTCAGGCTGCCAAGATTCTAAATGTCACTCCTAGCGCGGTAAGTCATGCAATCAGTCAACTAGAAAACGAGCTTGGCTTTCCTTTGTTTATTCGTAACCGCACTGGTGTGGAAATCACTCCTGATGGTCAGCAAATTTTGCCGGTCGTCCAAAACATTCTAAATAGCGAAGCACAACTACAGCAGGTCGCCGATCAAATTCGTGGTTTAAACTTAGGTACCGTTCGCATTGGCGCATTCAGTAGTGTCTGTATTAACTGGCTTCCATCTATTATTCAACATTTTAAGAAAAAGTATCCCGGTGTTGATGTGTCGATTACACAAGGAACTTTTTCAGAAATCGCCGAAATGGCACGAATTGGGACCGTCGATATCGGGTTTGCCACCTTACCCATGGATTCACAGTTAAACACTGAGCCCTTAGTTGCTGATCCCATTTACTGTGTGACCCCTGCTGACTTTGTTCCTAAAAACAAAACTTACATCACCACTGATGACATCGGTGATTATCATTTTATCTTGCAGCAAATTGATTATGATCGCGACACAAAAAAGACATTAGATCAATATAATGTTGCTCTGAATGCCATTTCTTACTCTATCGATGACCAGTCTATCCTTTCAATGGTAGAAAGTGGCCTCGGATTTGGTATTTTGCCTAAACTAGCCCTTCAAAAACTAACCGGTGATGTTAATGTCTATCCATTCTCTCACCAGTACTACCGCACGATTTGTCTCAGTGCCAACAAAACCCAAGCAGAAGCACCCTCAACAAAATTGATGTTAGCAGAAATTCACGCTTATTTGGCGGATCGCTATCACGATGATTATTTGGGTAAACCTGTTAAATAGCCAAAAAACGACTAGGTTACGCAAAACAATATCTGTGCTTGGCCACTAGTCGCTTTTTTCATTTTTCTTCTATATAAACCTGAAATATTCATAGATCGAAATATAATGC
>NZ_JQBD01000146.1 GCF_001437255.1 Pediococcus damnosus
TTTCATTTACACATAAAATTTGACACTCTCAGCAGAGTGAAGCAGGATAGAAATTCTCAATATATGGGAATTTTTATTCTGCTTTTTTAGATTGCCTAAAAGGCATAGTGTACTTTAATTTAAGCATTAGACGTATAGACTTATTGATCGTAGCATAGTACTTGTAATGATTAATAGTGATTCAAAAATTAAACAAATGAATTTTTTAAAGAAAAGGGAGAAATTAAAAATGGATAGACCTTATATTTTTTGTCATATGGCAACAGCATTAGATGGGAAAATCAGTGGACCGTATCATGGTGCAGCGGGACCTGAGGCTGGCCAATTATTTTATCATTTAGCTTTTGAGAAAGACGGTTTTTATCAAAACCAAGGATGGCTTTCTGGCCGGACAACGACCGATGATAATTTTACTTTTTACAAGAAACCGATTCTGGATGAGTCGGCACCGAAAGTTCCAGCCGGAGATTTTGTGATTCCAACTGAATTTTCAAAATATTATATTTCTATTGATCCTCATGGACGTTTGGCTTGGCAATCAAATGAGCTAATTTATCAAGACACGCATGCGCAGGTCCTTGAAGTTTTGACGGATCAAGCTAGTAATGCGTATAAAGCGTTTCTACGAAAGAAACAAATTCCGTACATTATTGCAGGAGATCAAAAGTTAGATGCAAAACTTGCCTTGAAAAAACTAAAAAATTTGTTTCATCTGGAAACGGTCATGTTAGGTGGCGGTGCAGTCTTGAATTGGTCTTTTATTCAGCAAGGCTTGTGTGATGAAGTCAGTTTAGTTGTGACCCCAGCAGCAGACGGAACTCCTACAACTCCTGCATTATTCGAAGCTCGTGAAGGTTTGTCTGATACAACCCCAGTAACTTTTACGTTAAAAGGAGTGCAGACAAAGAGCAATGTGGTTTGGTTACGCTATTTGGTTAATCATAAGCAAGATAATTAAAAAAATAAAACTTTTTTCAAAAAAAGCTTGCCTTGCAGTTACTGCAACCCTCTATACTTCGTAATTGTAATCAAATAAAGGAGATCAGCAAACATGCAAACTAAATTTACAAAGTATGAATTTTCAATTTTATCAATTGTCTTGGTTAGTTATTTTATGACCGTTTTAGATGTTTCCGTTGTGATCACGGCGCTCCCAAAAATTCAGGACGATTTACATTTATCAACGGCAAACTTAACTTGGGTACAAAACGCCTATACAATTATTTTTGGTGGGTTGTTATTACTTGGTGGTCGGCTTGGCGATATTGTCGGTCGTAAACAAATTTTTAATATCGGTTTGATTGTCTTTGGGTTAGGCTCACTTTTAGTTGGAATGGCCAATAGCTCAATGTGGATGATCATCGCTCGTGGGTTTCAAGGTGCGGGAGCTGCCGCATTGGCACCATCCACATTAGCTTTATTAATGGATAGCATTCCGGCAGGTACGAAACGGATTCGAGCGGTGGCTGATTATGGAGCAGTTGCTGGAATTGGAGCTAGCGTTGGTTTAGTGATTGGTGGATTGTTTGCCAGTTTGTTAAGTTGGCGTTATGCCTTTTTCGTCAACGTTCCGATTGCAATTGTAATGTTTATCTGGGCGACTAAAGCAGTTCATGCAACTAAACCACAGAAAGGGTCATTTGATGGAATTGGTTCCATTCTTTCATTGCTTGGAATGGTAAGTTTAGTCTACGGAATCTTATTAGTTTCAACTAGTGCGACTGCTTGGGTTTGGATTCTTGCAGCAGTTATCCTATTAGGTTTGTTCGTCGTTCGCGAAGTCAAAGTGGCTCAACCAATTATGCCATTACGGGTCTTTAAAAATAAAGAACGAACGGGGGCCTATTTATCACGAATGTTATATTTAGGTGCCATGATGGCATTTTGGTTCTTCATCACACAATTTCTGCAAGAAGTTTATGGCTTTTCGCCATTGATGGCAGGGCTGGGATTTTTCCCAATGACCGTTGCTAATTTTATAAGTGCTTTACAAGTATCTAAACTCACAGCAAAGTTTGGAAACGGAATGACTTTAGTTGGCGGACTTGTCTTCACAATTGCCGGAATGTTATGGCTGAGTTTTGCAGGAAGTGGGAGTAATTATGTGGTTGCTGTTGCTTTACCCATGATCTTAATTGGGATTGGCCAGGGAGCTGCCTTGAGTCCCTTAACAACTGCTGGAATTGCCGACATTGTGCCACGAGACGCCGGAGCTGCATCCGGAGTTGTTAACGTTGCGCATCAAATTGGTGGTTCAATTGGTTTAGCTATTTTAGTAGTTCTCAGTACAACAATTGGGGGAACTGCATTGGTCGCACGGACAGCTTTGGCCTTGCGAGGTGGCGTCGTATTTCTCATTATTGCTTTAATTTTAACTTTAGTTTTGATTGTACCGAAGAAAGCAAAATAAAATAACAGATCTAAAGGTTGAAAGTACAAAAATAACTTTAATTACTGTTATTGAGCAGTTTAGTCCACCGAAATTAGATTAATTACCGTTCTACGGCTTCCCTGGCCTGGAACGGGGTGGGCACGATTTGAAGCCAAGCAGATCACTT
>NZ_JQBD01000147.1 GCF_001437255.1 Pediococcus damnosus
AAAGGTTTCTCTTGACTAATGGTAGAAAATTACACTGATTATCCTACCAACTTGGATCAGGTAAGTAAAGAAATAAACATAAGAGAAAAATATGTCATTTTAATTACTAATGTAATTTGTTGCTTCGTAAATTTTCTTTAATGATATAATTATAGTGTTATAAAATAGTTCAGGAGGAGAAAAGATATGATAATTAAATTTAAACAAGCAATTACACGGGCAATTTGTGTAACCGCTGCCACAATGGCACTGGCAACTCCGGCTTTTGCGAGTGCAACGCATAAGGTAACTGGAAACAAAGCAGTAACTCATAGTTCTAAAGTTGTGGTTAGAAACTATCGTTCAAAATCAAACAACAAGCGGATTTATACACTGAAATCTGCTGGACAGGGAAAGTACACATTAAAGTCAAAATATTACGTACATAGTTTCACAAAATTCACTTTATTGCGTACTGCCAAAGTTAGTGGAAAAACCTACTATGAAGTTAAAAGCCCCAGTGGATGCACAGGTTGGATTTGGTCTGGTTATTTAGGTGATCCAACAACTTATTATAGTAAATTGTCTGCTAACTCTTTTCAGGTAAAGAGCAATGCAACCAATAACTTTTACAATCATGTTCCTGGTGGCGATTATGGCGCAGGAAAGCTTGCTCACTACGGTAAAAACTATCGTGGAAAAATTATGACGGTGACTGGTGAAGCTAAGAAGGTTTATAAAACTCATTATTACCGTGTAACTTACAATGGCAAAAACTTTGGTTGGGTATATGGAGCGGCCTTACAAAAAGTGGCAGCTACCACTATGAAAAATATCAATGGTGTTCCAGTTTATACACAATCAGCGGTTGCTTTACAAAGCTTTGATAGTGGTAAATATTCTGTTGTGAAGAATTCCAATCACTTTGTAACAGCACCAAGCACATATGGAGTTGCGCCAAATTATTCTGCATTTGACTCAGAAGCAAATACTATTAAACATTCAGCAGGAACAGGGACGACAAACTTCACTACTGACATGTATTTACCAAGTACTTATAACGCATCTGGTGATTTAGGAAATGCCCAAAGCGTGGCGTTAGTGGGAAACTATGCGTATGTGATGTATACGAAACAACACACAACATCGGATCAAGGTTTCGTGATTCGTTATGATTTAGCCAAATTACGTACCTATGCTAAAAGCGCAAATGATCTATCTGTTTTGAGACGCGCAGCCTATAATAAATTAAATAATAAGAATCTCACAGATGATCAAACTGCAGCCTTGTCTTGTATGAAGATTGGCCCAACCTTCACTACCGGACATGGACAGGCGATGGCATATGATAAAAAAACAAATCAAATTTGGTTTATCGGCAAGAGTGGCACTAGTGATGAAATGAGTAACCTTCAAGAATTGAGCCAAACAACCCTTAAGCCAGATAAAGAGATTGATTTTAAAATGGGTCAATATCAAACGATGCCAATGAATTTGACATTTGATGATCAAGGAAATATGTATGCGTATGTTAAAAATGCTGCATCATGGGCACCGACAAATAGTGTGAAGGTTTATAAAGGAACAATTAATAGTAACAATACCGTGAGGTTTAATTTGGTTATGCAGGGACTTAAATATGCTCCTGGCACGCATTCACAGTCAATTGGGTTTAATGCGGCAAACCAGCGTTTGTACTTTGTAGCAGATGGTAGTATTGAATCAGTACCAGTTAACAAGTTAGGAAAACTTTCTCCAAATGATGTTAAAGAGGAAACTTTCCAAAGCTATGATGCCAATAATAAGAAAACTGCGACACGTGAATTTGAGGGATTAGCTTTTGATCAAACGGGCAACGGATACTTACTGTCGCTTCGTGGTGTGGAGTTAATGAAAGCTACCAGCTCTGATTTTTAATTATTTAAATAGTTAAAGTAGGGATACTTCAAATCCAATCCGAGGCGTAAAAACCTAAGATGTAATTTCTGAAGGTTTTCGTCTTGTTTTACCTCCTGTTTTTGGGCTATAATGCAGGTTAAGATATGCAGAAACGGGGTTGGCAAAATGATATCGGTATTTGATGTAATACGAATTAGCCGGATTGATCATGCAGTAGTGAATAGTCATCAGCTCGTCATTACTGATATAAATGGGAAACCCAATGGCTTGCTGACGGATTTGTTGCGTGATGTGATTGAAAAGATGAATATTTTTATGAACATTACGTTGAGTACGACGGTGGATGATGTGTTAGTCGCTTTAAGTAAGAACACACCGTTGCCTGAAGATGCACTTTCTGAGTACGAAAAAGTCCTTACAGAGAATGTGACGCACCTTAACATTGGAACTCGAAAAAAAGTTATTGAATTAGTTTTAGATCGTTAAAAAATTCCGTTTGTCATGTAAAGTGGCAAACGGAATTTTTTTGTTTATTAATATTTGCTCAAAATTATACGTTAGTGTAAGGTTTTCCTAGATGGTCAA
>NZ_JQBD01000148.1 GCF_001437255.1 Pediococcus damnosus
ATTACTTAAGAGATTTTAGACAGCTTCTTAGATAAAAAGTAACTAAGCCACTGCTGGCATAGTTGCTTTTCTTCGTGTTTAGGCTTACTATTTTGCAGTGCTATATTTCAATAATTAGCGTTGGGGGCAAGCAAATATGAATAAGCAACTAGAACGTGTTTCTTTTGCGGGGGCACTTGTTACTTTAGGAATTGTGTACGGTGATATTGGCACTTCACCATTGTATGTTATGAATGCATTGATTGGTGACGCCGGTAAAATGGGAAATATTTCTCCCAATTACGTGATTGGATCGATCTCGTTGATTTTTTGGACATTAATGATCATTACAACGTTGAAGTATGTTGTCATTGCAATGCAAGCCGATAATAAGCGTGAGGGCGGAATTTTTGCTTTATATGCATTGGTTCGAAAAAATTCAAAATGGTTAATTTGGCCAGCCTTGATTGGTGGGGCGGCCATTTTGGCCGATGGAACATTAACTCCTGCAGTAACTGTGACTTCAGCCATTGAGGGATTAAAAAAACAACACCTTGGCCCTGTGGTGTTTAGTAATTCTCAACATAACGTCTTGATTATCACAACAGTTGTTCTACTCGTATTATTTATGATTCAACGTTTGGGAACAGGTGTGATTGGGAAATCCTTTGGACCAGTGATGATTTTATGGTTTGGCTTTTTGGCTGTCTTTGGAATCGTTAATCTAATCAATTATCCAATGATATTGAAGGCTATTTCTCCTTATTATGCAATTAGGATACTATTCAGTCCAGTTAACAAAGTGGGAATCTTTATACTTGGAAGTATCTTTTTGGCAACCACAGGAGCAGAGGCTTTATATTCCGATATGGGTCACGTTGGCAAGCAGAATATTTATGTAACATGGCCACTAGTATATAGTACCCTATTTTTAAATTACTTAGGTCAGGGTGCTTGGATAATTAGACATGCAGGTGATACTGCTTACAGGAACTTATCGAACTTAAATCCCTTTTATGAAATGCTCCCCGGAACTTGGCGCCTAGTTGGCATTTTGCTAGCCACACTCGCTGCAATTATTGCCTCTCAAGCGTTGATTACGGGTTCTTACACTTTAGTCGATGAAGCAATTGGCTTAAAATTTTTACCTAGAATGGTTATTAGACATCCAAGTAATATAAAAAATCAAATTTATATTGCAACTGTTAACTGGATGCTATGTATAATAACAATTAGTTTAGTCTGGTTCTTTGGTAGTTCACAAAAAATGGAGGCCGCGTATGGTTTAGCGATCACTATTACCATGCTTATGACTACTGTGCTTTTGCATGAATTCTTAAAGAAACACCTGGCTAAGGGAACAGCACTTATAATTGCCTTGTTTTTTGGTTTTATTGAGTTAATCTTTCTAATTTCAAGTTTGGTTAAGTTTATTCATGGCGGTTATGTTACGTTAACAATCATGTTGGGCATTCTTTATATTATGTGGCTTTGGTACTTTGGAAATAAACGAAGAGACCATTATGAGAAAGAAAGCGAGTATGTTTCACTTCTTGACTATCGTGAGCAACTCTCTAAATTAAGCGCAGACAATACAGTACCTTTGTTCACGACTAACTTAGTGTATATGACTAAAATTAGGGGTGATTACCAAATTAAGCGTAGTACCATGTATTCTATTCTCGACAGACAACCTAAAAGAGCTAAAGTTTATTGGTTTGTTACAGTCAATGAAACCAATGCACCTTATGAAAGTAATTATACAGTTGATTTACTTGAGACGCATAATGTTGTTAACGTTCAATTTTACTTAGGGTTTAAGAAATCTCAATCCGTTAGTGTCTATTTACATCAAGTTGTAAATCATCTAGTGGAACAAGGTATTTTAGAACCACAAATACCCACGTATTCAACAGAGCGACAACGGAAAGTCGGCGACTTTAAGTTTGTTATTATAAAGGAACAACCAGCAGATTTAATTGCCAATGATAAGTTAAGCTCGTTAGATAGAAGATTGATTGGCGGGCGCATCTATTTGCAGAAAATTACGGCCGCACCTATTTCATGGTATGGTTTGGAGTTTAGCAATGTCATAGAAGAAAGTTCTCCGTTATTTATTACTCAAGATCAGGATCAATACTTAATCCAAAAGAAAATTTATCATCGAGGCAGATTAAGTAAGACTGAAAAATGAGTATGCAGTAGTTTAAGTGCAACAACTAAGTTAGAAAAATTATATTTAGTTTTAATTAATGGTCTGATCTCAGTACTTTACTGAGATCAGACCATTTTATGGAAGTTTGTCAAATGGTGTTGAAGGATAGT
>NZ_JQBD01000149.1 GCF_001437255.1 Pediococcus damnosus
TGTAAAAGGCACCCGTAAAATGTAGGAAAACGGCAGGTTAGAACTGTTGGTTTTCCTACATTTTTTGTATCATGAATCACATCAGAGTGTAGGAGGAATTTGATGTGAGACGTGATTTAAGAGAAGGAGTGACGATTTACGTGACTGAAAATATTAAGCCTAACTTCGCCGAGATTGCCCGGCAATATAATGTTGATTATCGAACCGTTAAGAAAGCCTATGAGGAAGTCAAAGCTGGACTTAAGGGCCGACCAAGTGGTCGACCGAAACGGCCAAGTTTACTGGATCCATTCAAGCAAACCATCGATTCAAAGCTTGAACTAAATTGTTCGGCTGCTTCAATTTTTAAATTTATCCAGAAGAAGGGCTTTACCGGCAGCTATACCCTCGTGAAAGATTATTGTCGCCAAACCCGCCGAGAACGAGTTAAGAAAGCTACCATTCGGATTGAACATTCCCCTGGTCTCTCTGCTCAAGTTGACTGGAAAGAAGAAATGGCCCTAGTGAGCAGCGAGGGTGAGCTGTTTAAATTCAATATTTTCTTGTATGTATTGCCTTATTCAAAACTCAAATATATGACACTAACCTTTGATCGGAGCCAAGATACCCTCTTTTCTTGCTTACACGACGCTTTCCTTCATACCGGAGGTATTCCGACGGAAATCTGGTTTGATAATATGAAAACCGTTGTGGATCATACAAAATCCCAGTTTGGCCACGCTGTCTTTAACGAACGGTTCCACGAATTCTGTAAAGATGCCGGTTTCACACCAATTGCTTGTCGACCATTCAGACCACAAACTAAAGGTGCAGTTGAAGCCCTTGCTCGCACGGTTGAACGTTTACGGCCATACAATACTGAATTTGCTGATGGAACTGAGCTAATCGAACTAGTTCATATGCTCCGAGATGATCTAAATCATGAAACTTCGCAGGCCACGGACGAAGTCCCGTACCTGAAATGGTTAGACGAAGAAAAAGAGTACCTTCATCGCGTTCCAGTTAATCTCCTTGAACCATACTTCGAAGAAAACATTACCCGTGTCGTTTCGAAGGAGGCCATGATCAATTTCCGCAAATGTAAGTACTCAGTAGATCCGCGATACATTGGTTGTACGGTTGCTGTTGAAATCTCCAATGATGAGCAGCGCATCCACATTTATTATAACGGAGAAGAAATTCGTACGCACTCCATAACTACCAATTCGCTGAATTATGACCCCCAAGATCAGTTCAATATCCTCAAATCTGATTTGCTTAAAGGGCGGACAGATGAAGACATTTCAGCTTACATTCGTGAACATATGACTGATTACGACAACTTATAGGAGGCTACCATGACCACTAATAATCAAATTCTTTTAAATAATCTTGAGCGCTTAGGGTTAAACAAAATCCGTGAATACTTGCCGAATTACCTTGATCAAATTCACACTGATAATCTGTCATTAACTGAGGCGCTAATTGATTTAACTAATTCGGAACTCCAGAATCGACACGAAGGTCAGATTGCACGGGCCATTGGCCGTGCTCGGTTCCCCAATACAAAATCCCTAGATACATTTGATTTTAGCTTTCAACCCAGTATTAATCGCCAAGAGGTTCTGGAATTCCAGAATCTGGCTTTTATGGAAAAGTCTGAAAACTTAATCTTTATTGGCAATCCGGGAGTCGGTAAAACCCACTTGGCAATTAGTATTGGGATTGAGGCCTGTAAACAGGGCTGTCGGGTTCTCTTTATTAATTGTCATGAGCTGTTGATTAGATTGAGAGCAGCTTACGAAAAAGGACTGCTTGATCGATCTCTAAGCCGCTATTCGCGCTATGACCTATTAATTATTGATGAAATTGGGTATTTGCCAATTGGTCACCAAGAAGCTAACCTCTTATTTCAGCTAGTCAATGCCCGCTATGAAAAGCATTCAACGATCATTACCAGCAATAGTGATCTATCCGCTTGGGTTGATATTTTCCAGAACCCAACTGTGACAGCAGCCATTCTCGATCGCTTGGTTCATCATGTTCACGTAGTGAAGATCACTGGTAAATCTTACCGATTACGTGGCCTCAAGTAACTGCCGAAAACCTACATTTCTTTCTGCCGAAAACCTACATTTTTAAACTGCCCTTGACA
>NZ_JQBD01000015.1 GCF_001437255.1 Pediococcus damnosus
TAGCCACTTCTTGTTCATCGGTGCAGTACTTTGCCTGCGGCTTCCTTCAGATTCCACTTCACAATGGACACCCTTGCCATTGGCTCATGGTTCCGACTACTACGGCCCATAGCGGACTTTCACCGCCTAGTTGTCCATGCCGGGCGTACTCAAAAAAATAGTTAACAGTCTATTAAGACTGCTAACTATTAACAACTAATTTTAATTATTTCTTTTTGCTTTTCGGATTCAAAACTGTTTTAACATTCGGTATTTTTGTACTCTTAATATGTCGCATTTCAAATTTACTGCCATCAATAATCAGATTTACCTTTCGATCTTCTAATTCTAAGTTGAAGTTTCCAACGGATAATTTATTAACATCAATTTCACCAGTTTTAGAAGCTTTATTTTGTACCATATTTTCTAAGGAGAAGAATTCAGATTCTACAGCCCTTTTGGGTGCTAAATTCAGTTTAGATTTTTTCTTTTTAAATGAGCCTTCAAGAATTCCAAATTTATATCCTTTATTTTTCTCACCTTTTAAAGGGATCATTGTATACTCATATTGAAACGTTCCATTCGCATTTAAATTGACTATATTGTTAATACCACCATTATGTTCAATCTCATTGTAAAAGCTTCCTACAAAATAATATCTGACTTTATTAATCAAAATTGAAATAATAAGTAACGCAATAATAAAAATCATAGCCCATATTATAAAATCTTTCATTATTCTTCCTCCACATATCTAATATATTGTTGTAAACGTCGCATATTGATCAAGTACTAGCTTATTAGCTTTAGAATCTGTGATCAATCCATCAATCTGATTTAATGAATAAAAATCATAAAAATCAGGAGCATTTAGCTTTGAGTGATCCGCGACAATAAAACGTTGCTTTGAATGATCTAGCGCAGCCGTCTGAGTTTGCCCTTCTTCAGGGTTTGCATTCATTAATTTATCATTCATTATGCCATTTACACTTACAAATGCTTTCGACATATTCAGCCGAGCCAAAAATTCATTAGTTAGCGCCCCAACTAATGCACCGCTTCTAGACCTGTAAGTACCACCAATAAGAGTTAAGTCATAATCTTTATTAGTGGCTAAAAATGCTTGAAATATCGGAATACTATTGGTTACCACTCTCAAATGATCAAGGGTTAAATAATTGACTATAAACTCATTTGTTGACCCAGGTCCGATAAACACCGTTTCTCCAGGTTCAATCATACTCGCAACTTTTTTAGCTATTTCTTTTTTTAAGGCCACATTCACATTACGTTTTTGCAAATAACTCAACTCGTCAGTAGAAATCTCTTTTAATCGCTGAGCTCCTCCATGAACTCTCCTAATCTTATCATTATCTGCCAATTCGTCTAAATCTCTTCTGATTGTCATACTCGATACTTTCAAGCTATCAACTAAATCGTGTACTGTCACTGATCCTCTTTGATTTATCATGTCTAATACTTTACTTAATCGTTCATTTTTTAACAATTTTATCACCTTTTTATGTTCGTTTTTGTTTGCTTATGTTCATTAAACATTAAAAAGGAAGCAAAGTCAATAGTCTAAAAAGCCTTTTACTACAGCTAATTTAACAAATTATGTATGTTCAATTTATATGAACAAACTTTATCTATTTCAATTAATAGAGCATTTATATTGTTTGTTTTGTTAACCACCATATTGCCTGCAATTAACTCTAAATAAAATTTATTTTTTTCATGCTTTTCTCCACTTAAATAAAAAAATATCAATAAATTCTTCACATTTACTATTTTTATCGGTAAAGATCTTCCTTAGTTGGCAAACCCATGTCACCAATATTCGTAAATTTAGGATGTACTTTACAGCGATATTGAAATGGCGTTGAATTTAAATATTTTTTAAACAATCGAAAAAGTGAAGTAACATTTTTATATCCAATTAATTCGCAAATATCAGAACTGGACAAATCAGTTTTAATTATTAAATTTTCTGCCACCGATAATCTTCGCCGATCGACTAGCTCTTGAAAATTTTTACCAGTAGCATGCTTCAACTTATTACTTAAATAATTCCCATTATATCCAAAATGATGACTGGCAGTAGCAAGGCTAGTAGTCGCATAATTAGCATTAACATAACGAATAATTGGTAACACCCCTTCCATATCACTATCACTAAAATTAATTTCACTTTTTACAATCGCCGTTTTAAGTTCAATTATAAGTGCTGACATCAGTAATTCCATTGATTGATTACGCTGTGGTGAGGCGTTTTTTGTAAGTCCCTTTTCAATCAACGCATCAATCAAACTAAGTGCTATATCATTTGGCAAGAGATCAAATAATATGAAATTATTATGTAGTGAATTCTTATTTGCAATATTATAAATTAAACGGGAAACA
Organism: Pediococcus damnosus; assembly: GCF_001437255.1. Classification (GTDB taxonomy): domain Bacteria; phylum Bacillota; class Bacilli; order Lactobacillales; family Lactobacillaceae; genus Pediococcus; species Pediococcus damnosus. Next base: position 2,383 of record NZ_JQBD01000015.1, read on the forward strand.
ATATTGAGCGATTCAGGAATTAGATGAAATAGTGCCGAAATATCTGCATCACTTTTAATCAAAATATTAACTAAAATATCATCACGCCCAGTATAATCAATTCGTTGAACAATATCTTTATCAAGCAAAAGCAAATTACCTTGGCGAAGCACAATCTTTTCATCATTAATATATTGTATACAGCTACCAGCATACATATAGTTTAATTCCATAAAACTATGTGTATGCGCAGGAACATATGAGAAACGATTACTTTTGGTGACCGCAATACTACCTTTTTTAAAAAAGTCCCATGCTGGCATCCGAGGAATCGGATTGTTTATAAAATCAAGATCCATGTAATTATAATTTTCGCCATTAGTTAGTTGACTTTTTTCGACATTATTAAGTGCAAAGAGCGTATGATCTAGTCTAATTGTCGACATAGTAATGCCTTCTTTCAGAAATAATTAGTTTAAGTATACGATTTCTATCTGTGAATATGCAATAAAAATAGTGTGTATACGATATTGTAAGCGTTTCATTTCATTGCTACTATAAGGGCATTAAAGAAGGAGGAGTTATTTATGAAAGAAGTTTCTAGTTTTAAAAAATATCAGCCACTTGCCATTGCAGCAGGTATTGGTTCTATTCTAGGTTCAGGTATTATTGTTGGTTTATCAGCAACTATCACCGTTTGGCAACGTGGGTTAGGTCTCACTAATGGCCAAGTCGGCATCATTTCAGGGGCCTTAACATTTGCAATTGCTGCTGGATCTTTGCTATCTGGTCAAATCACGAAACGAATCGGCCTTATTCGTTCCTTTAATTGGTTAAATCTGTTTTACGCGATTGGCGCTTTGATTTGTGTATTTTCCGAAAGCTACACGTTATTGTTAGCTGGCGTTATCATCACCGGATTTGCATCAGGCGCAGATTTGCCAATCAGTCTTACAGTAATTTCACATGATTCCCCTGACAAAAATACTTCTGCACGTTTAGTTTCTTCAACACAAATTTTTTGGCAGGTTGGTGTCCTAAGTTCTTATATTGCCGCCTTTGTTGTTTCAAAAATTGCTGGTGCAACTGGTGCACGTATTGTTTTTTCAATTTTGGCAGCAGTTGCAATAATTGCTTGGCTCTGGCGAACAACTTCATCTAAATTTCGAGCTTTCCATGAAGAAGGAGAAAAACGACATCTGAACTCAGAGACAAGAAAAGAACAAGAAACCCATATTACTGTTAAAAGTGTATTCACTGGTGAAGGTGCTGGTAAATACATTGGTTTCTTTACTTGTATCATGGTGTTCTACCTTGCTTGGAACCTTCTTGCAAATACCTTTGGTCAATTTCAGACTTTTACATTAGTTCAAGCACATGCAAGCCAAAGGTTTGCTACAGGTGCGGGAATCGTACTTAATATAGTTGGACTAATCACTACAACTATTTTCGCTTCCCTATCTGGTGGTAAATTGCGTAACAAGCTTTTCGTTATTGCTCAATTAATTCAGATATTCTCAATGCTAGGATTAGCATTAAGCAGTCACGCTTTATGGCCAATTGTTATTGCAATTGGCTGCTATAACATTGGAAACAACCTTGCTGGTGAAGCAATGTACAAAGTTTGGACTCAAGAATCTTTTCCAGTCGAAATTCGTGCTTCGGTTCAAGGCTTCATTAATGGTTTTTCTCGGTTATGTTGTGGTTTGTTTGCGCTAATCACTCCTGCACTGGTTATCCCATCCGCAATTCGTACCACCATGTTTGGCTTTGCTATCTTGCTTACAATTGGATTTATTGGCGGTCTAACAATGATGGCATTACAGAAAAAGTACAACGTTCGAAAATTCGACTAAGAAAGGAATAAACATAATGGCATTTACATTTCAAATTAATAATAATGTTGAATTTACTCATGATGAAAAGTTGCTAAAAAAGGCTAAGGCGTTCAAGCCTGTCTTACAACATACCACCATTACATCTCATAAAATCGTTAAAGTCACTAAAAATGCGGATGAGTTAGGAGGCTATGGTGTAATCCCAATAGCCAAATTTAATACATCTAGTAAACCTTTAAAGAAGGGTGAATCAATTATTTTGGATTTTGGAGATCACCATGTTGGTCATTTCTCCATCCATATTGATTCCGTTGGCTCACCAATGGACGCTCCGTTAACTTTACGCATTAAGTTTGCTGAAATGCCAATTGAATTAACCCAAAACAGTACAGATTATAAAGGTTGGTTAAGCAGTTCTTGGATTCAGGAAGAATTAATTCACTTAGATGTACTACCATTTGAACTAAAGTTACCAAGACGATACAGTTTTCGTTACGTTGAATTAACTGTTGTAGATACCTCACCAAAATGGCAGGCAGTTTTCAGTGCACCAAAACTCGAAACAGAAACATCTGTTAATACAAAAAATTTAAAATCAGTAAAAATTACTGATCCTCAACTTAAAAAAATTTATAATGTCGGATTAAAAACCTTACAAGACTGCATGCAAACAGTATTTGAGGATGGTCCTAAACGTGATCGACGCCTATGGATTGGGGATTTACGTTTACAAGCTTTAGCTGACTACGCTACTTTTAAAGATACGACATTAGTTAAACGCTGCCTATATCTGTTTGGTGCAATGGCCTCAAAAGATGGTAGAATCCCAGCGAACGTTTTCACAAGGCCCGAAAATACTCCTGATGATACATTCCTGTTTGATTATAGTTTATTCTTCATTTCAATTTTGAATGATCTAATGGATTTTGAGCCAGATTACAAAGTATTAAATGATCTTTATCCCGTTGCCAAAAAGCAAATTGATTTTGCATTAACAAAAGTAAGTCCTTATGGAGAACTAAAATTAGATGATAATTATCCAGTTTTTATCGACTGGTCAAACGATTTTGACAAAACAACAGCAGGCCAAGCAATCTTGATTTACGTTTTAAAACAGTTTATTAATTTAACCAATCAAATTGGTGATGATTCCACAAAATATCAAAGTGCACTTGATGTTATCAGTGCATTTGCAAAACATGATTTATTCAATCAAGATGCAAAATTATTTATTTCTGGCCCAAAACAAGAATTTAACATTGCTAGCCAAGTTTGGATGGTACTAGCACAAGTTATGAGTGAAAAAGAAAACAAAGTCATCATGCAAACTACCGTTTCTAAACTGTTTCCAGTTAAGAATATAGCAACGCCGTATATGTACCATCACATTGTCGAAGCATTATTTGTCAGCGGCTTAAAGGACCAAGGCACCAAGTTACTGAAACAATATTGGGGAAAAATGATTTCTTTGGGAGCAGACACTTTTTGGGAATCCTTTGATCCTGATAAACCTAATTACTCTCCATACGGTAGTACCTTATTAAATAGCTATTGTCATGCCTGGAGTTGCACACCGGTATATTTAATACAACGATATTTACTAGCGGAGGAATAATATGGTAACCTCAGCAAAAAAACTAACCCGTGATAATGTACTATTAATTATAGTAGCAGGCATTGCATCCTATCTTGATGCAGCTCTTTTAGTTAGCCTTGGTGTAGCATTACCCATCTGGTTGAAGACAATGCAACTAAATAGTTGGGAAATTGGCTTTATCAGTACTTTACTTACTTTATCTGTTGCTGCAGGTTCATTTATTGGTGGCTGGTTATCAGATAAATTTGGTCGAATTACAGTTTTCAATTTTGATATATTTTTCGTAGCAGTTGGTGCATTAATTATTGCAACTGCAACTCGGTTTGCTGTTTTACTTATCGGAGTTACTATCGCAGGTTTGGCCTCTGGTGCAGATTTGCCAACCTCTTTAGCTGTAATTTCTGAACGTATGTCAAAAAAAGCGTATGGTCGTGCAATTTCCTCCACCCAAATCTTTTGGACAATGGGAATTCTCTTATCTCAATTTATCGGCTTCATCACTGCCAGTGCTAAACAAGGAAGTGTGCTTATATTATTCAGTTGGATTGCATTGGTCGCTTTTATTGATTGGTGTGTACGTGTTTTTTCTCATAAAATAAAAAACATAGAAGCAGTCACAGTTGATCCGAACCCCACTACAAAAAAAACATTGTTAAAAAAACAAAGTCTTAAATCAATGCTTGGTCAACGCACCACTCTTTTACCATTATTTCTATTAACTGTGTTTTATTTATTTTGGAACTTACCCGCCAATACCTGGGGCTCATTTGTAAATTACTTTTTAGTTACCATAGATAATCAAAGTCAATCCTTTTCTACTGCCATTGCAATTGCTGCAAACCTCTTTTGTTTATTATTGAATGTACTTTATGTTAAAGTTGCAGACACTAAATACCGGTACAAGGTGATGTATGTTGGAATTGCAGTAGCATTTATTTCATTCGTTGTTGCTGGTACATTTAGCGCTTATTGGCAAGCATTTACGGTTGCATATATCTGTTATTCTGGCAGCACTGTGCTTTGTGGTGAGGCTCTATATAAAATCTGGAATCAATCATTTTATCCAATATCAGTTCGTGCAACAATGACAGGATTCTCGTATGGAATTGTTCGTGCATTTACTGCGCTATTTTCACTAATTACACCAACACTAATGGGCTATTCACCTAAGTTACTATTATGGCTTTTGGTAGGATGTACATTAATCTTTGGTATTACAGCAATCGTTATTGTCCACCTCTTAAAACGATTTAATATTCAAGATGCCGGATCGATAAATTAGCACTATCTATCACCCATTACATGATCAAAAAACACATTCACTCAAAGTGAATGTGTTTTTTGTTAGTTACAGTTATCTAGAATTCTGATTCAATCTACTATGTTCATCCATCAATAAAACTAAATAAATCCTAGTTCTCGTTAAACCATTCAATTAACTGATCAAGGTTATTCATTTCCCGATACTGCAATTTATCAGCCAGTCTTAACAACTTTCTATCGAAAACAAGCTTGGTAAATTCTTCGGCATTTTTAACTTCCCGCATCGTTTTTAATTGTTTATTATGTGCTTGAACAGATTTTAAGCTTTTCTCATTACTAACCCAAGCATGTACCCCATATAGCACGTTTAGACTGTGTTCAGGCAGTGTTTGTGCTAATGCATCTCTTTGATAAAGAACCTTGTTAGCCTCTTTAGACGCGTAATGATACACGTAGCTGCGCTCTTTAATTTGTGTGGTTGCAATCAAATGCTTATACATAATTTCATGCCTCCAATTACTTTGCCTACCCGTTAGCCTTCAGTCATATTATGGCAGGAAGCGGTTTCTATTGTCAATAAATGCAACTTTAATTTCTCACTTAACTAAAAAAGCACGTTAATCATTGTTTCAAGCCATTGCCTGAATCTACTGATTAATGTGCCATTCATTTCCAATCTTTATGCTTGGTAGCGTGATTTGCCATCCAAGTACGTTTCTTCAAGGTCCATATCATGATCCCAAATCAGGAAATCAGCATCACGGCCAGGAAGAATGCTTCCACACTGATCACCAATGTGGCTGCTAACGGCTGCTGTCTTGCTGGCCATTTGAACTGCTTGTTCTGGAGTGGAAATATTCCAATCCACAACATTCTTAACGGCTTCTTTCAACTGAAGAATGCTGCCAGCTAAACTACCACCGTCTTTCAAACGTGCCATCCCATCAGCCACATACACTGGAAATTCACCAAGAACATGATGTCCATCACAAATCAATTCATCGATAACATTATGCATACTCATTGCTGCACCAACCATCCCTGGTTTACGGTGATTCAAACCACTCATCCCATTAAACGTATGTGTAAAGACTGTAGCACCAGTCTCCACCGCATCACGTGCTTGTTCAAACGTGGCATCACTGTGCCCTAGCGCAACACTTACGCCCATTCGACTGACTGCTTTGGTGAACTCAACCACTCCGTCACGCTCAGGAGCAATCGCAATCTTCTTTATCAGGCCTTTTGCCGATTTTTGCCATCGTTCAAAAGTTTCAACACTTGGATCACCAAAATATTTAGGATTTTGTGCACCCTTGTGTTCCACCGTAAAGAAAGGCCCTTCAAAGTAAATCCCCTGAATTTTAGCACCAGTTGCCTTCCTGTAATTAGCACCAATCGTCTGACAAACAGCATCTAATTGATCAGCCGAAGCTGTTAAAGTCGTTGGTAACCAAGAAGTTACACCGGCCTGCAACAGCCCTTCAGACATTTCCTGGATTTTATCCCAATCATTATCCATAACATCATGACCTAAAAGTCCATGAATATGGGTATCGACTAGGCCTGGTGATACGTAACGCCCAGAATAATCCACAATTTTACCAGTTGGTTTCACACTTGTATAAGTACCAAATTTACCATCGTCCGTAATTTCTAAATAACCGCCATTTTCCGTTGTATTATCAAGAAAAAATTTATCAGCATGAATATAATAGCTCATTATGATTTTCCTCCCCTAATCCAACGAATGAATCGTGACGCCTTTAACAACCCGGTTAACGGTTCCAGTAGCCGAAGGGGTGTCTGGTGTGTTTCCTACTTTGACAGAAGTCATCAAGGCCAGTGTCTGAGCAAACATAATGTCTGGAAATGCCATGTAGCCATCAGGAAGCTGATCATTACCGTTAGTAAATGTAAATCCTTGGCCATCAAAATTCTGTTTGCTTGGCACACCAATCCCAAACACAACCGGAGCAATGTGATCGCCCTGCACTTCATTCAAAATGTCCACATCGTACTGACGAGTATAGGCATCATTACTAATGAAATCGAAGACAAGTGCCTTGTCATTTACAAAAGATTTAGGTCCGTGCCGGAATCCCATTGAAGAATCAAACATGGTGGCCTTTTGACCAGCAGTTAATTCCAACACTTTTAATTGGGCTTCACGAGTGAGCCCAGTTAAACCACCTGAACCTAAATAGATAATGCGCTCAAAGTCTGTATCGACAACCTTTTTAACTTCTGCTTCACGGTCGATAACTTCAGAACCCATCTTCGTAATCTGATCTACATAAATCGCTTTTTGATGATCCGTATGTTTTGCGTCAAAAACAAACAATGAAGTTAACATCATGCAGCTAAAGCTCCCAGTCATCGCAAAGCCTTTATCGTTGGAACGAGCTGGCTGCAACAGAACCAAGTTATTGGCATCATCTTCAGCATGTTTAGCTAATTTGCCTTCCGGAGCACAAGTAATGGTTAACTGCCAGAGATGCTTAACTAATTTTTCTGCTAAATCAACGGTTGCAACACTTTCGGGACTATTACCACTCCGCGCAAAGGAAACTAATAAAGTGGGCGTATCAGCTTCTAGATAATCATGCGGAGTCGACACAATCTTAGTTGTATCAATTGCTTCAAAACGGAACTGGTGGCGATTACCATTAGCCTGCAAATAAGGAACCAATGTATCTCCAACGTATGCTGAAGACCCAGCACCAACGAAAACAACCCGAACTGCCTCTTTTGTCTGGCTAGCAATTCCATCTAAGAATTTAGAAATTTCAGTTTTACTATTCTGATAGTTATCCCAAGCTTCATGCCAAAGTTCGGGTTGTTGTTGAATCTCACGTGTCGTGATGATTGCACCCATTTTTTTTAATTCTGCATCATTTTTCGAAAACATTTTTATGAATCCCCTTTCAATTTCACCTACACCAAAAAAATTAAATTTTAGTGTTCTTATACCGAATATTGTAAACATACTGGTCACTACGCGTACTGCTTAAAGTAAATTCAATAATTTCATTTTGTTGATTAAAAGTTGTTCGTTTTAGCATGAGACCTGGTGATCCCTGCGCAACTTGTAAAACATCGGCATCCTTGTCGCTAATTCTGCCTGCCGACAACGCTTCATCCGCAATTCGAAATTCTTCGCCAAAATCTTCCGCAAATACTGCGTATAAAGAACGATGTTTAACTTCCAACTCGACTGCAGATAGGCCTTCAAATTTCGAAAAAGGCAGGTAAGTTCGATCAATCATAACTGGTACTTTATCTGCCGACCGTAAGCGCTTTAATTTAATGATCCTATCGCCCTCGTTAATGTTTAATTTGTTGGCAAAATACTTATTGGCAGGGCGAACAGAATATTCCATAATCTTTGTTTCAGGCTTTCGGCCTAAAGCAATCATCTGTTTGGTAAAACTGTGTTCATTTCCCAAAGTAGCTGGATTGTCTGTTGCATTGGCCACAAATGTGCCTTTACCATGCTGTCGATAGATAAGTCCTAAGATTTCCAACTCATTCAGAGCCTGACGAACGGTGTTACGACTCACTGAATATTTACGCATAATTTCACGTTCAGACGGCAACTTATCATCGGCCTTATAATCATTTTTAATTTTAACTTTGATGGTATCCATCAACTGCTCGTATAATGGTTCTTTTTTATCATACTTAATTGTCATATTAGTTTTTTCTCCTGTACATAATAAAAGATCTGAGTGTGAACTTATCATACCAGACCTTTCATTTTTATTAATAATTCTAACAGTAAAAATTCGAAATATACACAATATGATAAAAATATCTTATTTAATTTTTACACATGCTTATACAGCTTTTCCTAGAATACCGAGTGCTGAAAGAGCAACCGCAACAATGATTACAATGAAGATTGCACGTGTTGAAGTCATGTGTTTCTTTCCTAACATCCAGTAAATGCCACCCACAATCAATGCTGGGATAAGCTTTGGCATGATCATATCAATCTGTTCTTGGAAGTTAACTGCCATTTTACCCAAATGAGCTACATAGATAACTTGAGTGTTAACCATGGTTGCAGCTAAAGCACCAACGACGTATACACCAAGTAAAGTTGCGGCGTCTGTCAAAGCGCTTAACTGACCCTGCATAGAAGTAACCAAATTTACACCTTGTTTATAGGCAAATTTTAGTTGAATCCAACGGAACCACATAATCACAAAGTCAACTGCCATCCATAAGAAAGCACCTAAAGCATTTCCGTTAACAGCCATGTTAGCAGCAATCGCACCCATGATTGCAGGTACCAGTGCGGCAAAGAGTGAATCACCAATTGCGGCGAAAGGCCCCATTAATCCTGCCTTAATACCAGCAACGGTCTCTAGTGACTTAACACCTTTTTTTTCCTCAATTGCTAAATCAATTCCTTGAATAATGGTATTGAAAAAGTTACTTGTATTGAAAAATTGGTTTTGCATCTTCATGATGCTCTTTAATTCAGGGGTATGGTCGCCATACATTTTTCGTAGTTGTGGCATCATGATATAAAGATAGCCAGAGCCTTGCATCCGTTCGTAGTTCCAACCCCACTGGTTAAACACTAAACTTCGAAAATTAATCTGGCGAAAATCTTTCGCCGTTAATTTATACGTAATTTTATTTGTTGATTTAGATTTCGTCTCCATGAATTTCACCATCCTGTTCTTCGGAGTCTTCTGATTCACTTGATTTTTCAACAGCTACAACGGCGCTCTTTTCAGTTGAGCGTTTATATTCAAGCAAGGCAAATGCAAATCCAATTAAAGCAATTGCTAACATTGGTAAGCTTGCAAATTTTGTCGTGAATTTTGTATCAATTCCGGCAACCGTTGTTCCTAAGATCCCAATGTTTCCGTAAACAGTTGAGAACAAGGCAGTAATGATAAATCCTAAAATCAAGTATGGGAAATGTTTCTTAACTGGTAAGTAGCGAAGCAAAATTGCAAATCCAACGGCTGGTAATAAAGCTCCGGCTGTTGCTAGTCCGTTACTTAACCATGCTAAGTTTTCGTTCATATATGAAACGGCAGTTCGAACAAATGGACCGCCAAATGCAAGTGCTAAGAATACTGGAATTCCACGAGATAGTGTCCATGGTAAAACACCATAAAGATAATTTCGTTCAATTCCTTTATAATTTTCTTGATCAATCATCTTGTCAACCCGATGCTGGAAGAACGTGTTTGCAAAACGTGCAACGATATCTGTTTGAATCATCAAACTCGCAACTGGTACACCTAATGCAGCAACAGCAACTTCAGGCTTCATGCCAGCGCCAATTGCAAAAGCAGTTGCCATAACAGTCCCTGAGTTCGCGTCGATCTTAGAAGCACCACCAAAGGTACCAACTCCAAGAACAGTCAACTGTAAACTACCACCAATAATCAATCCAGTTTTGATATCGCCCATGACTAGACCAGCAATTAATCCGGCCCAGACAGGTTGACTTAAACTAGATTGAATAGTTAATTCATCCATGATTTGATACATGGAATAACAAGTCAAAACGATAACCTGCCATATAGCAATCAATCCCATAATTAAAACCTCCCCTATTTCTTCGGTTTAAACTTTTTCAAAATTTCCATAAAGTCTTGCGCATTATCGCCAGGAACCATTTGTGAAGTTACCTTAATTCCTTTTTCATGAAGACCATTAAAGGCATCAACGTCGGCTTGAACCACATTAATTGAATTCGTTAATTGCGTAGTGTCATCTGTTTGTGACATGTTACCGACATTAATCGTGTCTAATTTGACGCCGTCATTCACTAAATCAAGAAGAATGCTCGGCCGTTTGACAACAATAAATACTTTTTGAGAATCATAACCGCCACGTTTAATATGTTCGGCAGCTGTTTTTTCAGGTAACACACTCAAATCAACTCCTGTTGGTCGAGCCAACTTTAATCCCGATTTTTCAATGTCACTTGCAGCAACCTTGTCATCGATAACCATAATACGTGAGGCGCCTAATTTTGTTGTCCATAGGTTTGCAACTTGACCATGAATCAATCTTCCATCAATTCGTACTGCTATAATTGCCATTATTCACCACTCCCGTAAATTAATAAGAAAAATAATTGCAGATATTTTAACTAATCCAGGTGCGCACCCGATTAATTTTAACTGGTACCAACCACCTATAATAATAAAGCGTTTTCATAAAAAGCCAATAAAAACTTTTATTTTTTTACTAAACTTCTGCTTCTAGCAAAATGGTCTCTAATCCTTTCAGCGGATAATCAATCGTACCAATTCCATGAGTATCCCATGAGCATTGCACTGAAATGTCTTTTAAATCTGAACCAATTCTTGCGTGCAATATCCAATGCGTATATTGGTATTGATCACTAAAATGAAATTTAATTTTTGGCTGATCATCAATTGTGAAATTGGAGAAGTAGGCTTTAAATCCAATTGTTTGTTCTGTCACGAGTTTGACTCCCGGCATCTCAACCACAAATGCAACCTGAGAATGCTTTTGTAGATACCGTTTGAAGAGAATCTCTTTGATGGAATAATATTGTGACTCCCAGCCATATTTTGGATCAGAGTCCATTGGTAAAATAAAAGTATGCTCGTTCACAACCGTCATAACTGGGCCTAAACATTTATGATATTCGTTATAAGCGTTTGAAATAATCGTCACCTTAGCGTTTTGATCATAAGTTAACTGTAAATAGTTCCCAGTGTGCTGTAGCATTGTCACGCGCGGATTTTCAATACCATTCACAGTCTGCCCATCGGCCTGCTCAAATGATTGGTAGCCAGTTCTTACCTGATGCCATTTTCCGTTTGAAACACCTAGTAATGTATTCGCTAAATGCCGCTCCAAGATAATTTCAACGCTTTGGCCATCCAAAAAGACTGTATTGTCACTGATTAGCTGCGTAATTTGTGTATTTGTTAAGTTCCGCAAGAACTGACCACTAATGGCCAAGGTCTGATCATGATACTGTGTTTTATGACTATATGGCTTTGGTAAACAGGCAATTCCAAGGCTCCCAAATAAAGATAGCCAATTCGTTTCAGTTGGTAATAATTCGGCCGGATCTCTTCCTTGAGTTGTGTGAATTGTTTGCGCAGAATCTTGATCTACCAATACTTTGACTCCATCCAGGTGGCCAAGATCTAACCTAGTACTTCTCTCACTCATGTGATTTAACCATGTTTTTGACTCCGCCAACAGTTCTGCATAGTGATACGTCGGGTCAATCCCATTGCCCATCATGTCAAACAAATTCAGCATAATTCCTGAAGCACCAATTAAGACCGTACTTTCTAATTGAAATTGGGTAAACCGATTCGATTTCACGAACGGTGAATACATGTAATTTTCTAATTCTGGATTAAATTCTGCAGAGTTCCCATCAGCCACATATGCTGCTGTTGTGCGCGTATACGCCTCAAAATCACGACTATACTTGAGTGATGAGACTTCGTTGTAAGCTGGTAAATGAGGGCGGTTCAAGCGCGGATGCTTACCTGAAAGTTCAGTGAACAGTTCTGACCAGTCGCGTCCTTCTACTGCGTGCCAATTAGGGAACGAGCTCATTAATCCAAGTTTTGTATGTGGTGACACTTCCGCAACTCCGTCGGCAATTTTTTTAGCAACGTCGATCATTTCTTGTCTCGCCACGGCTAAATAAACCAATCGTTCTGGCGTTGGTTCCCCAGATTGAAGCATTGCTGCAGCAAATTTTTCACGACTTAATTCTTTGCCCAATTTTTGGTTGTAAATTGCCATATGATGATCACAAAAACAACCAAGTTTCAGTGGTGTATGATTGTAATGCCGAAAATCGTCTTCCAACCATAACTTTTTGGGATGAATGCTGGCAAACTGCCGATAACAATTAACGATGTATTTCTGCCAAACAGGATCCGCCGGACAGGCAATCGATTCGGCCTGCCGTCCTTGATAATCTACCATGGTTTTAAATCCGAGTTTAGGATTAATCTTGCGACCTCGATCGCTATGCATCAGCGTCGTCCACGGATTCAAACTGGTCGTGACACCCATTTCTTTCAGTGCTTTTCCAACTGGTTGAATAGCATCCAACCACACTTGAATCTGGTCACTCGTTTGATGGCTTTGATTTAGCTCCTCGGAATTAATAAAAAAAGTCACATCATCAATGCGACCTTTTTTACAAAATTCCAGCAATTGCGTTTCTTTTTTGGCATCCCAATTTTCTGGATCCAAAGTAAAGCGAAGCGAATAACTATAATTTGCTGTCATTTGTCTATCCTCATTTATTCATTTAGTTTTGCATTAACATCAATCACACCGGCCTTGGCCTCATCCATCATGGTAGTCTTACTAAATTCGTCGCCCATCATGATTTGGTTACCATAATTAATAACCATGGGTAGGTTCAGGCCACTCACTACTTGAAGATCTGGATGAGCAGCGATTAAGCGAACCACAACATTAGAAGGGGTGCCACCCAATAAATCCACAATGACAACGACTGGTTCGTGATTGGGATTGTCCGAAATAAATTTTTCTGCAGCTGCCTGAAGATCTTCAGGCCCTTGGTTTGGTTGTAAACCAACGGCCGCTGTATCTTTAATTGGTCCCATGATCATCTCTGCACTTTTCAACGCCTCAGTTGCCATATTGCCGTGGCTCATCAATAATAGTTTCATAATTATTGCATCTCCTAATAAGTTTAGTAAACTTTTTAATTTTTACAGTTCTTATTTTACACGTATTATATTATTTGTAAACCCTTTCATTGGTGAACTTGATAAAACTTTTAAACACTCATATAATTGAAGGCATTAACGAAATGAGATGATTTTATCGCAACTATCAATGATATCGCACGCTTAGCCGGTGTTTCAAAGTCAACTGTTTCTCGAGTGCTCAATGGCGACGATACTTTGTCAGTCAGCCAGAGTACGGAAAAAAACATTTTTGAAGCTGCTGAACAGCTTTCATACGATAAATATAAAACTAAACATAAAACTAACGGGACAATTGCCGTGGTCCTTTCTTATAAAGAATCCGAAGAACTGGATGATGCGTATTTCATGTCTCTTCGCTTGGCTGTTAACAACCACTTGACCGATAGCAATTATCGATTTAAAAATTTCTTTCAGACTGATTATGAACGGAATGAATTGGCCAAACAATCTTATATTGGGATTGTAGCGGTCGGCTTTTTTGATAAGGAAACCATTTTGAAGTTACGTGCCTTACACAAACCAATTGTGTTCGTTAATACGGACACCCTCTTGGATAATGTTGACTGTGTAGTGACTGACTTCACCTCATCAGTCGCCAGAACAACCAATCATCTCTTGCAGGCTGGCATTAAAGACATTGGAATTTTAACTGCAAAACAACACCATCACCACCTGATTACCCTTGAAAATGATCCACAGGGGTTTCTAGCCAAAACTTTTCTGCAGTGTAAGAAAACCTTCAACCCAGATTACTTCTTCGTGGCGGAGGACTATACAGCCGCTGCAGGCTATCAAGAAATGAATAAAATTATTGACAAACTAGGTGCTAAGCTTCCTAAAGCATTTTTAATTGGTTCCGACTCAATCGCAATCGGTGCGATGCGAGCGCTGACTGAACATAAAATAGCTATTCCACAACAAATATCGGTCATTGGTTTTAACGATATTACGTCAGCCCAATATATCACCCCCAGCTTAAGTACCGTGCACGTTTCCCGAAATGCAATGGCCAGAGCTGCCTTTGAACTTTTAAATGAACAGTTTCAGAAACGTAACATGGTCCCACGAAAAATAACGATCGGGACTTCTTTGATTATTCGCGATAGCAGCGTTTAAAATGAGGTCTAGAAATAAAAAAATAGCAATGAAATCTATTTTAGATTTCATTGCTATTTTTGAATTTATAGAACTGTTAGTCCTTCTTCAGTTGCACGTTTTTTGTAAGTTTCAATCTCATCTTCACTTGCACGTACAAAATGTTGCGGGGTAATCTCTACCATTTGACGCTTTTTATCATCAAATTCTGGAGAAGAATCATAAACAACCTGGCGACGATTACGTTCAAACTCTGGATCGGGCTGTGGTACAGCCGAAACTAAGCTCTTCGTATAAAGGTGTAAAGGATGATTATAAACTTCTTCAGCCGGACCAATTTCAAGAATCTTGCCATAATGCATAACACCGATTCGATCACTGATATATTTTACCATTGATAAATCATGTGCAATGAATAGGTAAGTTAATCCCGTTTTTTCTTGAAGATCCTTCAACAAGTTAACAACTTGAGCCTGAATGGAAACATCCAACGCAGAAATTGGTTCGTCAGCAATAATAAAGTCAGGTTGAACGGCTAAAGCTCGCGCAATCCCAATTCGTTGTCGCTGACCACCAGAGAACTCAACTGGATAGCGACTAGAGTGATCACGATTCAACCCAACCGTTTCAAGTAAGTCTTCTACTTGATTTGTCCGGTCTTGATCATTCTTGGCCAAATGATGAATATCTATGCCTTCAGCCACAATATCCTTGACTTTCATCCGTGGATTTAAAGAAGCATATGGATCTTGGAAGATCATCTGCATTTCACGTCTAAACTTCATCATATCGCTTTTACTCTTTAGAGAGGCTACATCACGGCCATTAAAAATCACTTGGCCATCAGTAGGATCAAGTAAACGAATAATTGCTCGTCCAGTCGTTGTCTTCCCTGAACCAGACTCACCAACTAAACCAAAGGTCTCACCCTTATAGATGTCAAAGGAAACATCATCGACGGCACGTACTTCATCTTTTTTTCCAACGTTAAAATATTGTTTTAAATGTTTTACTTCTAGAATCTTTTCTCGTGTATCCATGATTAGCCTCCTTTACTCACCAATTGCATCGTCATTGTCCGCACCGAAGCTTGTCTTCCCAGTTGAATGGATATGACCAAGATTGATCGTACCCTTCTTCAAGCGCTCAGCATAAACTTCTTGACGATGTTTAATTGCGTCTGGAGGATCTACATGTGGTGCATCCGGATGCAAAAGCCAAGTTGCAGCATAATGCGTATCAGATACTTTGAAAAATGGTGGTTCTTTTTGTTCATCAATCTTCATTGCATAAGGATTCCGAGCAGCAAATGGATCACCAGTTGGTGGATCCAATAAGTCTGGTGGCGTTCCTGGAATGGATTCCAATTTACCCTTTCGCGTATCAAGGGTAGGCATTGAGTTCAAAAGTCCCCATGTATACGGATGTTGAGGATTATAGAAAATTTCATCAACTGTTCCATATTCAACAATTTTACCAGCATACATAACCGCAACTCGGTCAGCCATCCCAGCAACAACTCCCAAATCATGGGTAATAAAGATAATTGAAGTTGAAATTTTTTCTTGTAATTCCTTCATCAAATCAAGAATTTGTGCTTGGATAGTTACATCCAAAGCAGTTGTTGGTTCATCAGCAATTAAAATCTCTGGATAACAAACTAATGCAATGGCAATCACAATTCGTTGCCGCATCCCGCCTGAAAATTGATGAGGATAATCATTAATTCGTTCTTCAGCATTGGTAATGCCAACTAACTTGAGCATTTCTAGCGCCTGTTTATTAGCTTTTTCACGACTGTAGCCCTTATGAATTTGTAAAGGTTCAGCAATTTGTCGACCAATTCGCATAGTTGGATCTAAAGACGTCATTGGATCCTGGAAAATTTCTGCAATATCTTTACCACGCATATTTTCGAGTTCCTTTTCGGACATCTCGAGAACATTTTTACCGTGATATTTTACTGTTCCTTCCACAACTTCAGCATTATTTGCCAATAAACCCATAATGGTTTTAGTTGTGACAGTTTTCCCAGATCCAGACTCACCAACGATGGCTAACGTTTCTCCCTTTTTCAAATGGAAAGAAACATCGCGAATCGCCTTAACCGTACCAGCATAGGTATGGAAGTCAATGGTTAAGTTTTTTACTTCTAGAATATTTTCATCTGCATTTTCCATTGTAACTTCCTCCTATCTGCGGGCTGTTCGCGGATCAAACGCATCACGTAAACCATCAGCCAAAATATTAAACGCAATCATAATAACGGATAACACAATTGCAGGGTACCACATTTGATATGGTAAAAATTGGAAGTTCTTTTGCCCATCACTAATCAATGTTCCTAGCGAAGCAGTTGGAGCTTGAATCCCAATTCCGATATAACTTAAGAAAGCTTCGAAGAAAATAGCGGATGGAATTGTGAACATCGTTTGAATAATGATGACACTTGATAAGTTAGGTAACAAATGTTTGATCGCAATTTTAAAGGTTGATTCACCCAACGTCCTCGCCGCTAACACATACTCTTGCGACTTCAACTGCAAGGTTTGCGCTCGCGTCAGCCGGGCCATCGTGGTCCACCCATTAAAGGCAATCGCCAAAATAATTGGCAACATACCGCCCTTTAAAACAAGCATGAATAACACCATGATAACGATGTTAGGGACGGATGAAATAACTTCAATTATCCGTTGCATGACAATATCAGTTATACCACCCTTCCAGGCCGAAACAATCCCGTACCCGACCCCGACAATCAAATCAATCAAAGTGGCAAAAAGACCAATTAATAAGGAAACTAAAGTTCCTCGTAAAATTCGTTGTGCCAATGAACGACCTAAGTAATCAGTTCCTAATGTGTAGTGAACTTTGCTTGGAACATGATTTTGTTTGTAAGCATCTACTCGTTTACCAGCAACTACAGATGTTCCGTTCAACCCGTTGATATTTACACCGGGAATCTTAGGAGGCAAGTTTGCGTAGTTTGGATTAGATTCATTTGGATGAGAAGCTGTAATTGGTGATGTAAAAGCAACCACAAAGATTATAGCCAAGATCCATAAAGCAATGAAAGAAGCCTTATTTTGTTTTAACCGACGCCAAGCATCCTGAACAAATGTCCGGGAAGGGGCGACAATTTTTTCATCATCTAGTTCATCTTTTTTAGATACCGGCTCAAACGCATCCGGTGCTAAATTCATTTTTTCTTCCATTTATTTACCCCTCATTCCCAGAAATTCGGATTCGTGGATCAATAATTCCGTATACAATATCAGTCAAAAGCAAGATTGCACAAAGTAATGCGGAGTATAACATGGTAACTCCCATGATGGTTGGGTAATCATTAACCAAGATAGATTTTACAAATTGTTCCCCAATACCTGGTACAGAGAAAATGTTTTCAACAACCATTGATCCAGTCATAATTGCTGCTGCTAAAGGACCAATAACCGTAACTAACGGAATTAAACTATTTCGTAAAGCATGATGCCAAACGATTCCAGTTCGGCTTAGCCCTTTTGCCTTTGCCAGCTCAATATAGTCGCTTCCCAAAACATCGACCATTTCCGTCCGGACAAACCGCGAAGTTTCCGCGAACGGTGAAGCTGCCAACGCCAAGGTTGGTAACACTGTGTACGAGAATCCACCCCAATCAGCAATTGGGAACCATTGAAGCTTCAGACCCAAATAATACTGAAGCAAAATGGCAAGCACAAAACTAGGAATTGAAATTCCTAAAATTGAAATAAACGTTGAAGCACCATCAATCCATGTGTTTTTACGAATGGCACTTAAAGATCCAACGATGATTCCAAAGAAGACACCCACAATGATTGCCTGAGCACCTAATTGTAACGAAGGACCAATTCGGCTTGAGATCAGGTAAGAAACTGGCTGATCACTAAATTGATATGATAACCCAAAGTTTCCATGTGCTGCATCCACAATATAACTTATATATTGCTGCCAAACCGGTTTGTTCAATCCATAATGCTCATAAATTATTTTGATCTGCTGTGGTGATAATTTTGCCTGATTATTCAATGGTGTTCCTGGCATCAACTTCATTAAGAAGAAGGTGATACTTGCAATCAGAAACAGCGTTAAGAACAGGTAAAAGATTCGCTTTAACAAATATTTTGCCATTTATATTCCTCCCAATCTTTCTTCCAAGCCAGCTTTGGCTCTATAACAAAGGGGGTAAGAGTCAGCAGTTACACGGGGCCCTTACCCTCCTGTCCAAAGTTAACGCCTATTTATAAAAATTATTTTGTTAAATACAAACCTTTATAGTCAAAGTTGACACCAGCAGTGTTATAAACAACACCCTTCAACTTAGAACTCCAAAGTTGTGATTGTGCTTGCTGGAAGACAGGTGCAATTCCTTGGTCATTCATCAAAATCTTTTCAGCTTGTACCATATCGTCCCAACGTTTTTCAGGATTTGTAGCATCAGTTGTATTAGAAGCCTTGATTAATGCATCATACTGCTTATTGCTGAATCCACCATTATTCTGAGCATTTCCGCTTACAAATAATTGTAAGAATGAAATTGGATCAGAGAAGTCGGCGCCCCATGCAGAAAGAACAACATCGAACTTACCATCTGATGAATCTGACAAACGTGTCTTAAATGGTACGTTTTGCAAGTTGACCTTCACATTTGGTAGCTTTTCAATTTGTGACTGTAAGAATTCAGTGATTTGCTTTGTTGAAGCTGTATCATCACCAAGAAGTGTAAATGTTAAGTTTGATTTGCCTTCTTCTTTAAGTCCTTCAGCCATTAACTTCTTAGCTTCCGTCAAGTTTTGTGTAACAGCAGGCTTAACTTCAGCTTCAGTTGCAAAGTCTGTACCAGTCTTAGGATTGCTTGCTAAACCAGATGAAACGAGTCCCTTTGGATTGGTTGAACCATCGGCAAGAACTTTACCAGTTAATTGGTTTCGGTTGATTGACATTGAGATAGCTTTTCGAATCTTAGCGTTACGGAATACTTTTTCTTTCTTCATATTATATTGAAGATAGAACATTGATGATTGTTTCCGTAAAACGTAATCCTTGTTGTTCTTGTATTGGGCAACTTGGTTACCAGTAATGTTGGCAACATCAAGTTTTTTACTATTATACAAGTTCAAACCAGTACTTGCATCTTTGACAACCTGATAATTAATGGTATCCATCTTCACATTCTTTTTATCCCAATAATTATTATTTTTCTCAAGTTTCCAATTTAAGTTTGTGCCAGTCCAACCAACTTGTTTGTATGGACCATCGTAAACTAATTTATCAGAAGCTGTTCCGTACTTAGAACCATACTTTTCAACAGCTTTTTGATTCTGTGGATAGAATGTTGGGAAGCCCATCAATAGCTTGAAGTAGGCAATTGGTCGATCTAGCGTAACAACTAATTTATACTTGCCGTCAGCCTTAACGCCTAACTGCTTGTAGTTCACTTTACCAGACGAGATCTTGTCGGCATTCTTAATTCCGGAGAACAAGTATGCGTATTCAGAAGCTGTCTTAGGATTTACTGTCCGTTGCCAACCATAAACAAAATCTTTTGCGGTAACAGGATCGCCATTACTCCACTTAGCATTCTTACGAAGTGTAAAGGTCCAAGTCTTACCATCTTTAGATTCCTTCGTGTTGGTTGCAAGAGCATTAGTAACCTTGCTCTTTTTACCTAGTCGGTAAAGACCTTCTTGGGTATTTCCTAACTGTGTAAATCCAACTACATCGGTAACCTTCGATTGATCCATTGTCGAAATTTCAGCACTTTCTTCAAAGTTAACTGTTTTTTTCGACGAACTGCTGTTTTTGGATCCACAGGCAGCCAAAACTAATGTTGAAGCTAGCGCGACGGCTCCAACCTTTACTGCTGATCTAACATTCATAATTATTTATCCAACCCCTTCGTGAAATCTTAACGAATTTCATCAATATGTACTTTCTTAACAAAAGTTGTTCTTATTATATATTAGAAGAAGATTAAATTCAATCGTTCTCTCTAATTTTGTTACCGATAAGAACCATATTAATCAAATTACATACACAATGATCCAGCACCATTGCTGCATGTATCCGGTTTATGTTACATTTTAAAAAATGCTCATTTTTGCTCATGAAATTATTTAAAATTAGCCCATAAAGCGGTGGTATCCGTTACGAATTCTTAGAAAGATCACATTTGTGAAAAGAATAAGGGAAAAGAGTCCTAAAACTCTTTCCCCTTATAATATTGTAAATTTATTTTGCCAAGTAAAGACCTGAGTAATCAAAGTTAATACCAGAAGTATTGTAAACTTCACCCTTTACCTTTGAGTTCCAAAGTTGTGATTGGGCTTGTTGATAGATTGGTACGATCCCTTGTTCGTTCATAAGAATCTTTTCAGCCTTAACCAAGTCAGACCAACGTTTTTCTTTGTTGTTAGCATCAGTCGTGTTAGAAGCCTTGATCAAATTGTCATACTCTTTATTGCTCCATGAACCATTATTGTTTGATCCACCGGTTACAAAGAGCTGCAAGAATGAGATTGGATCAGCAAAGTCAGCACCCCATCCGGTAACAACTGCATCGAACTTACCATCTGTTGAGTTTGACAAACGGGTTTTGAATGGAATGTTTTGAACATTCACTTTAACGTTACTGCCCAATTTTTCAATCTGGGACTGCAAGAATTCATTTGTTGACTTACCAGCTGGTGTATCATCAGCCATCAACGTGAATTCAAGCTTAGACATTCCCTCTTCTTTTAAGCCTTCCTGCAATAACTTCTTAGCTTCAGGTAAGTTTTGCGTAACGGCTGACTTAACTTCTGCTTCTTTAGCAAAGTCCTCACCAGTCTTAGGATTCTCTGCTAATCCAGATGAAACATAACCCAGTGGATTTTGAGAGCCATCAGCAAGAACCTTACCTGTCAATTGGCTACGATCAATAGACATTGAAATTGCTTGACGAATCTTCTTGTTCTTAAAGTACTTGTCTTTCTTTTCATTCAATTGAAGATAGAAGGTTGAAGCTTCCTTACGTAACTTGTAGTCTTTGTTGTTTTTGTATTGCGCAACTTGGCTACCAGTAATTGTCGTAACATCAAGCTTCTTACTATTGTATAGGTTCAAAGCTGTTGATGAATCTTTGACAACCTGATACTTAATTGTGTCCATCTTCACGTTCTTTTTATTCCAGTAGCTGTCATTTTTTTCAAGCTTCCAGTTTAAGTTAGTTCCAGTCCAGCCAACAGATTTGTAAGGACCATTGTAAACTAATTTATCTGAAGCTGTTCCGTATTTAGAACCATACTTTTCAACAGCGTTTTGGTTTTGTGGGAAGAAGATTGCAAATCCCATTAACAACTTAAAGTAAGGAACGGGACGATCCAAAGTAACAGTTAATTTGTAATCACCATCAGCCTTAATGCCTAAAGTTTTGTAATTGGCTTTACCGGCCATGATTTTATCTGCATTTTTAATTCCTGAGAAGAGGTATGCATATTCAGACGCCGTCTTGGGATTAACCGTGCGTTGCCAAGAATAAACAAAATCTTTAGCGGTTACTTTATCCCCGTTACTCCACTTAGCTCCTTTACGAAGCGTAAAGGTATATGTTTTCTCATCTTTGGAAACTTTAGTCTTAGTGGCTAAAGCATTATGAACAGAACTGTTTTTACCTAAACGATAAAGACCTTCTTCAGTATTAGCTAACTGTGTTAAGCCAATCGTGTCAGTAACTTTAGAAGTATCCATGGTAGGAATTTCAGACGCTACCATAAAACTAACAGACTTTTTGTTTGACGAGGTACTATCACTTTTTGACCCACATGCAGCTAGGACAAATGTTGAAGCCAATGCAACGGCTCCTAACTTTACTACTGATTTCACATTCATAAACGACATCTCCCCTTAATTTGTTAAGTAATTTTTAATTACTTGATGTTTGTGCATTTCACGAATTGTTATTATTGTACATTAAAAACAAATTAAATTCAACACAATAAATTAATTTGTTTTTAATTCTTTATATTTTTAATTCGTAATTTTACTGCATACATCCCACTATATCAGTGCACAGCCATTTTATGTTAAACGCCTTAATTATTTAATTTTTTACTCATTTAACTAACGATAAAGATTTAAAGGTTGAAAGGGCAAAATTGCATCCAATTGCTTGATAAAAACGTTCATGGTAACAAAACCAGATTAAAAATGCCGTCTTCCGGCAAATCTGGGCCGGAACGTAGTGGGCACGACTTAGAGCCGAAGTACACGTCTCTAAGCTCGGCCTTTATCTAAACGAAAACCGTTAAGATAAATGACACTACTGGGCCCATTTGCTTCCAGACTTAATCAGGTATTAAAACTAATTATATTTAGCACAAAAGTTGTTATGGAAGCAGTCATTGAGCTATCTGCAGACAACGACTTCTTCAGTTCGAAGGCGTTTTGGCCTCAGGGGTAAAATTTATCTTAGCGACTTTTGCTTAGATAAAGATCGAGTTTGAAGACAAGTAACCTGTTTGGCTTCAAATCGTGCCCGCCATTACACGTAACGGTGTCGATTCTTGTGGCAAAGATAGCCGCAAGAACTCGCACCCCGTTCCAGGCCAAGGGAACCGTAGAACGGTAAATTAACCTAAATTTAACATCGGTAGTCCAAGCCTTTTTCGTACTTTCTGCCTTTGAATAAAGATTTTTATCGACAAAAAAACGTTGAAAGTATTAAACTTTCAACGTTTTTAAAGATTGTCGATTTTGACTACTTTTTAATATAAAGTTTTGAGTAATCAAAGTTGTTGCCAGCAGTGTTATAGATAACACCTTTGACTTTGCTGCTCCACAATTGTGAATTAGCCTGTTGATAAAGCGGTACGATCGCTTGATCATTCATCAAGACTTTTTCAGCCTGAACCAAATCACTCCAACGCTTGTCAGGATTTGTGGCATCAGTCGTATTCGAAGCTTTGATCAACTTATCGTATTGTTTATTACTCCAGTCACCATTATTCTGTGCGTTGCCAGTTACAAACAACTGCAAGAATGAAATTGGATCAGAAAAATCAGCGACCCATCCAGTAACAACGGCATCAAATTTACCATCACTAGAATCACTTAAACGAGTCTTAAATGGAATGTTTTGAACAGTGACTTTAACATTGCTGCCTAATTTTTCGATTTGTGATTGTAAGAATTCGTTAGTAGATTTACCAGCATCCGTATCATCAGCCATTAAAGTAAACTTCAGATTGGACATGCCTTCTTCTTTCAAGCCTTCCTTCAATAATTTCTTAGCTTGAGTAAGGTTTTGAGTAACAGCTGGTTTGACTTCGGCTTCTTTAGCAAAGTCTTGACCAGTCTTAGGATTCTTAGCTAATCCTGTTGAAACATAGCCTAAAGGATTCTGTGAACCATCAGCAAGAACTTTTCCAGTTAACTGTTTACGATCAATGGCCATTGAGATCGCTTGACGGATCTTCTTGTTCTTGAAGTACTTATCCTTCTTTTCGTTCAATTGAAGATAGAAGGTCGAAGCTTCCTTACGCAAAACGTAATTCTTGTTGTTCTTGTATTGTGCAACTTGATCTCCAGTAATTGTTGTGACATCCAACTTCTTACTATTATATAGGTTCAAAGCCGTTGATGTATCCTTAACAACTTGATAGTTGAGGGTGTCCATCTTCACGTTCTTTTTGTTCCAGTACTCTGGGTTTTTAACAAGTTTCCATTTCAAGTTCGTACCAGTCCAGCCAACTTGTTTGTAAGGACCATCGTAAACTAATTTATTAGAAGCTGTTCCGTATTTAGATCCGTATTTTTCAACAACTTTTTGGTCTTGTGGGAAGAAGATACAGAATCCCATTAATAACTTAAAGTATGGAATTGGTCGATCCAACGTAACAGTAAGCTTATATTTGCCATCAGCTTTAATTCCTAACTGTTTGTAATTAACCTTGTTAGCTGCAATTTTATCAGCATTCTTAATTCCAGAAAATAGATAAGCATATTCAGAAGCCGTCTTGGGATTTACTGTGCGTTTCCAAGAATAAACGAAATCTTGGGCAGTAACCGGATCCCCATTACTCCATTTTGCGTTCTTACGAAGTGTGAAAGTCCATGTCTTACCATCTTTAGATTCTTTTGTTTTGGTTGCCAAGGCATTATGTACAGAACTATTTTTGCCTAACCGATAAATACCTTCTTCAGAGTTTGACAACTGAGTCATGCCAACAACATCAGTTACTTTTGATGTATCCATCGTTGGAATCTCGGAAGACTCCATAAAGTTTACTGATTTGTCACTTGACGAACTACTACTCTTTGACCCACATGCGGCCAATACAAATGTGGAAGCTAAAGCAACCGCACCTAACTTAATTACTGATTTTGCTTTCATCCAATTCGACTTTCTTTCTA
This sequence comes from Pediococcus damnosus, assembly GCF_001437255.1. Lineage (GTDB taxonomy): Bacteria > Bacillota > Bacilli > Lactobacillales > Lactobacillaceae > Pediococcus > Pediococcus damnosus. The sequence continues at coordinate 27,291 of NZ_JQBD01000015.1, forward strand.
GCATTTTTTTGCTTTTTTACTACCGTTTTTCAAAAGCGACTTTATTATAGGTTAAACGAATATTAAATACAACAGAATTTACTAATTTAATTTTAACCATTACTTATGTGTTTCTTATTAAAGCCTTTCCATCACCTGAAATAAAGACATATCATTATTAATGTTACAAAGATTACATTTAATGTGACTCTCATTAATCATTTAATAAGTAATTTCTTTCTCTGCTGACTTAGTTTTGATTATCAAGGTTGCTATTGCTTAAGCACACCGCGTCGCTATGCTATACTGAAGGCATTAAAGAATTCGAGGTGTCCTTATGACAGAAAAAGTCATTATTGCAGGTTTAGAGTTGCCTAACCAAGACATGGATTATGCCATGCAAGAGTTAGCAGCCTTAGTTGAAGCAAATAATATGGAAGCAGCCGAAACTGTTATTCAAAAATTAGACCGTCCCAACGCCGCTACTTACTTTGGTAGTGGTAAGGTGGTTGAGCTTCATGAACTCGGCGAAAGCATCAATGTTCACACCCTTGTTGTAAATGCTGAACTTTCACCAAGCCAAATTAGAAACTTAGAAAAAGAATCAAAACTGGATGTGATTGACCGAACTGGTTTAATTCTAGAAATCTTTGCTAATCGCGCTAAATCCAGAGAAGCAAAGCTCCAAGTTGAAATTGCCAAGTTAAATTATCAAATGCCTAGATTACGAACCAGTTCTTCACAACGCCTTGATCAACAGTCAGCGGGTGACGCAGGTGGTGGGTATACCAACCGTGGTGCTGGTGAAACCAAGCTGGAAATGAATCGGCGCACAATTCAACAAAGAATTAATAATTTGAATCATGAGTTAAAAGAAATGACCACCTCTAGTGCCGTTCAAAGACAAAAACGTGACCAGACAGGTCTTCCTAGTGTCGCTCTAGTAGGTTATACAAATGCTGGTAAATCAACAACGATGAACGGTCTTGTTCGGTTGTATGGTGAAAGTGACGAAAAACAAGTATTCGAAAAAAACATGTTGTTTGCTACATTAGATACAAGTGTTCGAAAACTAACTTTTCCTGATCAAAAACAGCTCTTGCTAAGCGATACGGTTGGTTTTGTCAGTAACTTGCCTCATCAACTTATTAAGGCCTTCCGTTCCACTTTGGCAGAAGCGGCCCAGGCTGATCTTTTAGTTCAAGTAGTGGATGTTTCTGATCCTCACTTTCGCGAAATGATTCAAACAACCAACGAAACCTTACAAGAAGTCGGTGTTACTAAGGCCCCAATGATCGTGGCTTTCAACAAAGCTGACGTGGCTGATGTCGAATTTCCAACTCTTGAGGGCAATGAAGAAATCACTTATTCTGCTAAAGACAAAAAGTCACTCATCCTCTTAACCAATATGATTAAGCAAAAAGTCTTTACAGGCTATCGAGAAGCCACCTTCCTGATCCCGTTTGATCAGGGACAAATTGTCGACTATCTTAATCAACATACCAATGTATTAAAAACCGACTACAAAGAAACCGGTACAGAAATTGTAACCGAGCTAAGTAGTGATGATTATCAACGTTTCCATAAATATCTTGTAGAACCAGTTGAAGATTAAAAATAAATTTTCATAATTACAGACTCACAAAAAAATCGTTACCTGCCTTTATAGGAAGATAACGATTTTTATTTTGCCAACAGATTACTTTTTAACAGTTAAGTTCTTGTAATCGTAATAGATTCCTGCCGAATTATGCACCAAACCTTTGACATTTTGATTCCAAAGTTGGGCCTGGGTACTTTGATAAATTGGGGCTACCCCCTGATCCTGCATTAAAATCTTTTCGGCCTGCACCATATCTGCAAACCGTTTTTCAGGATTAGTTGCATCAGTCGTATCGGCTTTGTTAATTGCCTTATCATAATCAGCATTCTTCCAACCGCCATTATTCTGGGCATTTCCAGAAGTTAAAATTTGAAGAAACGAGATTGGATCAGAAAAATCGGCTGCCCATCCAGATAAAGCCACATCAAATTTTTTATTTTTCTCATCAGTTAAAAATGACTTGTAAGGAATATTTGTTAATGTAATCTTTACCCCTGGTAACTTTTCCCAATCCGATTGAAGAAACTCTGAGGCTTTTTTACCCACATCACTATCGTTATTTAATAAATTTAAGGTTAGGGTCTTTTTACCCTCTTCTTTTAAACCTTCCGCCATTAATTTTTTAGCTTTTGGCAAATTATAAGAAACAGCTGAAGGTACCTCTGCCTGTGCCGAGAAATCTTGACCAGTTTTAGGATTTTTCATTAAACCGCTTGAAACGAAGCCTTTTGCAGATTCAGATCCGTCTGCAAGGACCTTTCCTGTTAATTGATCTCGATTTATTGATAATGAAAGTGCTTGACGAATTTTTTTATTTTTTAAACTCGAGTTCTTAGTTTGATTGAATTCTACGTAAGATGTCTGGGCAAGTTTTCGACTCACAAAGTTCTTGTTTGTCTTATATTGCGCTACCTGACTTCCAGTTAGGGTTGTTTCATCCAGTTTTTTACTATTATATAAATTCAATCCGGTTGTTGAATCCTTAATGGTCTGAAAATTCATTTGACTAAGTTTCACATGACTTTTATCCCAATAATTAGGATTTTTAACCATCTTCCAACTCAGATTGCTTCCTGTCCATCCCTTTTGCACAAACGGTCCGTTATAAACCATATCTTTTGAAGTTGATCCGTACTTACTACCGTATTTTTCAACCACCTTTTGATTTTGTGGGAAGAAACTAGGAAAACCCATCAATAATTTAAAATAAGGGATTGGCGTATCTAAAGTCACAGTTAGTTTGTATTTACCGTTCGCCTTAATCCCCAGAGTTTTTACCGGTGCTTTCCCAGATGAAATTTTATCAGCATTATGAATCCCCGAGTACAAGTACGCAAACTCAGAGGCTGTTTTAGGATTGACCGTTCGTTGCCAAGCATACACAAAATCTTGAGCAGTCACTTTGTCTCCGTTACTCCACTTGGCATTTTTTCTCAGCGTAAATACATACTTCTTACCATCTTTTGACTCCGTTGAATGAGTTGCAATACCAGGTAAAATTTTACTGTTGTTACCGATTCGATATAATCCTTCATTAGAATTCGATATCTGCGTTAAACTCGTATCATCAATTGCTGTGGATGAATCCAGACTCGTGATTTCAGTTCCTGTGGACATATTCACAATTTCTTTTTGACTTTCCTTTTTATTGCCACATCCTGCTAACGTTACGGCAATTAATGCTCCAATTACTGAAATTTTTAAATTTTTATGATTTTTCATGGCTTTTCTCCCTTGTTATTCTTAACAAGAGTTATTATATACATCTTTATTGAATATATCAACATATATTTGAATGTTTATTCATAATTGCCAAGTTTTACGTTATTATATTCATTTTAGATTTCACTTAGTCGTTTATTTTCCAAATGATTCCGCCAAATAAATTAATCAGTTTGATACTGGGGAGTATTCAACATAATCTTTGTTTGAATTTAAAATTACTCGCTTAACTGTGTTAAATGCTAACTGTCGAAAGCGTTTACTAGTTGTTCCTATCATATATTTACGTTACAATATTACATAAATTAATTTTGGGGAGGTATTCTTAATGAATAATGAAAAAGACGAGGTTACACTGAATCGCTCACTGGGACTCTGGTCCGCACTGGCACTCGTCATTGGGACCATTATTGGCTCTGGAATCTTTGTCCGCCAAGCAGCCGTTTTGGATGACGCTGGTTCCACCACTAATGCCATGTTAGCCTGGCTTGCAGGTGGCATCATTACCTTAACCGCTGGTCTCACCATTGCTGAAATTGCCTCCCAAATGCCAAAAACTGGCGGTCTTTACTACTATATGGAAAAAATCTACGGCAAAGTTTGGGGATTTTTAGCCGGTTGGATGCAAATCATCATCTACGGTCCCGCAATGATTGCTTCTCTTGCTGCCTACCTCGGAATTTTATTGGTTGATTTTTTCAATATGCCGCATTCGTGGACCGTTCCGATTGCCCTTATTACCGTTGTCCTCGTTGCTTGTTTAAACTTATTATCTAACCGGTATGGCGCAAGTTTTGCCATCATAACAACCATCTGTAAACTGGTTCCGGTCATTGCTTTAATCGGATTTGGCCTCTTCTTTGGTAAAGAAAATGCCTTTTCGCAAAGCTTTACCACTGTCCATCAATCTGCTGGTAACTTTGGAGTAGCAATCCTAGCCACCCTATTTGCCTTTGATGGTTGGATTTTAGTAGCCAATCTTGGTGATGAAATTAAAAATCCTGAAAAACGGCTTCCACAAGCAATTACGTTCGGAATCTCCTTAGTGCTGGTAATTTATATGTTAGTCACTTTTGGTGTTTTCCGGAGTATGCCTGCTGAATTAATTCATAAACTTGGCATCGGCGCCATCCCTTATATGGCTGATAAAGATTTCGGGACCATCGGCGGTAAAATTCTAAGTATTGGCATTATCATTTCAATTGTTGGCTGCATGAATGGTAAAATCATGACGTTCCCACGAATCATGTATGCCATGGCACGTGATCACGAGCTCCCGTTTGCCAAACAGCTTTCTTATTTAAATCGTAAAACGCAAACTCCTGTTGTTTCTGTCATCACAACCGTTACAATCTCAGCAATTATGATTCTGTTTTTTAATGCCGATCGGCTTTCAGAGCTATGTATTTTCACTGTCTATTGTTTCTACGTAATGACCTTCGTTGGTGCATTTATCCTACGTAAACGAGAACCGCACTTGAAACGGCCGTTTAGTACCCCATTATTTCCAATCACCCCAATCATTGCCATTTTGGGATCCCTTTTCGTCATTGTGAGCGAAATCCAATCTGATTTGGTTGGCGTTGCTTTTTCCTTTATTTTTGTTTTGCTTGGCTTTCCAGTGTACTATTATTGTAGACATCATTACAAAAACGAAAATTAGGATGGGGAGATTTAGCTTTGATTAAAACCTATGCAACTGATCAGCAACATAAATTTGATTTAACGCTTATTCAAGATTGCAGTGACGACGATAAAAAGCAACTAGTTGAAGACTTTAATTTGCCTTCACTAATTTTGGAGTACGTGGATGACAAAGACGAACCTGCCTGAATCGAAATTGATGATGACAATCAGTATGCACTCCTGGTTTTCTGGGCTCCTTTAAAGGGCAGTGCACATTCTGAACCAATATCTGTTATTTTCTTCAACAAAAAACTATTCATTTTTTCGAGTACTGAAATGCGTTTCGTCAATGACACCATTGCTGATCTACGTACCAAAAGCTTTGATAAACGAATGGCTTTTGTTTTAGATTTGCTTCTGCCAATCATCCGTAAATATATTGGCCGCGTCACTAAACTGGAATATCGGGCTGACCAAATTCAAAGTAATCTAACTGCTAAAAGTCGTATGAAACATTTGAACGAACTTACATTGATTAACCAAGACGCTATTTACTTACGTTCGGCAATTCAAGAAAACTCAGACTGCTTTTCTGACATTAAATCTATTTCAAAAGACACAAACGTATCTTTTGACAAAACTTGTAATCGTAAGCTTCACAATATTCAATTGGAAACTAACCAAGCTAGTCGGATGATCGGTTTAATTTCAGAAAGTGTCGACCAATTAAGCAGTACCTATGATCGTTTAATCAATAATAATTTAAACGATATTATGCGTTTTCTCACAATCTGGTCTCTCTTGTTAGCTGTACCACCAATTGTTAGTGGCTTTTATGGCATGAATATGCATCTGCCATTGGTAACCGGATCACTGTCATGGGTAGCCTCCTTAGTGCTTACTGGCATTTTGATGTTGGCTTTGCTTATCTATTTACATAACCACCATTCAGTTTAATCGGCACAATTCTAAACACTTTACTGGTTAAAGTGTTTTTTGTTACAAAAATCTGCGCAAAAAAAATCCACCAGAAATCAAGTTAATTTCTGGTGGATTATTTTGATACTCATCTAACAGCCTTCATTTAGGGGTTGGCTAATTATTTCGACAAGCTGTTAGATGTGACTTGAACTTTAGACCAGTTTGTTTGCAAACCGTTTGCAACAGTTGAATTTCCTGTAAGATAGAAATTCTTTACTCGATTATTAACAGGATACCAATTTAAAACAGTGTTTTCTGGAACATATGCTGCTTCCTTGTTCATATATTCCTGCCATTTTTTAAAGGCTTTTACACGATAATTAGTATTAAACGCCTTTTGAGAATCGATATTATTCAAAAGTTTAGTATTTTCTTTCGTGACAAACCGACCCATATTATATGGCGCATTTTCATTAAATAAATCAGCTGGAGATGGCTCACTTGAAAGTGACCATGCAGCTTCAAACATATCAATGTCACTTGAGTTTGCTTGAACTTTTTCATAGAAATTATTCATATCCAATAAACGACCATTTGTTAATTTTACACGTAATCCAATTTTCTTCCATTGTTGAATATAATTGTATGTGTCAAGTTTTCCTAGGTG
>NZ_JQBD01000150.1 GCF_001437255.1 Pediococcus damnosus
ACGTTGGGTCCTTTACTATGAATATTTCAGGATAAAGATAATCTTTACTAACAGCTAGTCATTTTTCTGAGCCTTAGGACAGCTCGGTAAAACAAGAGGCTGATCATAAGCACGACTCCCGCGGGATTGCGATCCTACGCTGCGTCCATTCAATGGAATGCTTTTCGTACCGAAAAGCTCTTATGTTCCGTACGCTGTCGCTTCCACCTGCACTTTTCCGCTGAGCCTCCGGACAGCTCGGCAAGTCAAAAGGCAGAAAATAAGCACGCTTTCCGCGGGATTGCGATCCCGCATACAGCGTGCTTATTTTCTGTCTTTTAGCGACTTGCCTCGCTCACTTATTTAATTCTAGCCAAAAAGTACTTTTTCTTTCCTCGACGCACAATCACAAACTTGCCATCAAAATGCGCACTCGGATCAATTTCTGCTTCCACATCCTGGATCTTTTCACCATTAATACGAATTGCTCCATTTTTTACATCTTCACGAGCTTGTCGTCTTGACGCTTCAATCTTTGTGTCATCCACTAACCACAAGATAATATTTTTCTTCTCAGCACTAACCTCGACAGAAGGCATATTCTTGAATCCTTGTTCAATTTCTTCAGCCGTTAGCTCTTGCACTTCGCCAGAAAACAACGCCTTAGTAATGTGCTGAGCTTCCACTACCGCTTGTTCGCCATGCACAAATTTGGTCACTTCTTCTGCTAATCGGCGTTGGGCTTCCCGTTTTTCTGGGTGGGTTTGCACTTTTTCTGCTAACTCATCAATTTCAGCCTCATCCAAAAACGTAAAGTACTTCAAGTATTTCACAACATCCCGATCATCTTGATTAATCCAGAATTGGTAGAATTCATAAGGTGACGTCTTTTTGGGATCCAGCCAAACAGCACCACCAGCAGTTTTACCAAACTTTGTCCCGTCAGCCTTCAACATTAACGGAATTGTCAGTGCAAACACATCTGTGTCAGAGCCTTCGACTTTATGAATTAAGTCAATTCCAGAAGTGATGTTTCCCCATTGATCAGCACCACCAATTTGGAGCTGAACATCTTCATGGCGATATAAATGAAGGAAATCAATCGACTGTAAAATCTGGTATGTGAATTCAGTAAAAGAAATGCCGACTTCCAAACGACTTGAGACAACTTCCTTATTCAACATGGTATTAATGTTAAATAGCTTTCCGTAATCGCGCAGAAAATCCAACAAAGTTAGTTTTGAGAGCCAATCGTAATTGTTTACAATGGTAAAGTTTTCCGTTCCAAATAACTTAATCATCTGAGCAGACAACGCGTTTTCATTATGTTTAACTTGATCCATCGTCTGTAAAACTCGTTCTGAGTTTTTACCAGAAGGATCCCCAATCGCACCGGTTCCGCCACCGATAACAATCACAGGATGATGGCCCTGCAACTGGAATCGTTTCAGCATCATAAATGGAATCAAATGACCAATATGTAAACTATCACCCGTTGGATCTACCCCACAGTACAAGCCAATTTGTTTCTTATCTGTTAACTTCCGTAAGCCCTCTTCGTCAGTCGTTTGGTTCACGGCGCCCCGCCATTTTAATTCATCAATAATGTTCATAATCATACCTCCTGATATTTTTATATTTTTAATAAGATAAAAAAAGTCCCTAAAGTCAATAAAGACTCTAGGGACGAAATTCTCCGCGTTACCACCCAAGTTATTACATTTAACTGTAACCACTCAACATCGATAACGAGATGAATCGCTAATTCTTGAATTTAGAAGCTTGATAACTGTAATTCACAACCACCACATTCTGGTTCGCAATTCCACCAGATCTCTGAAATGTTGGGTAATCTGCTACTTCGGCTACCGCATTGCCTTTGATATTATTTTCATAATAAGAGAGTTACATTCGGAAGTCAAGCTAAATCTTAAAAAGTATGTGTCAAGTTTTCCTAGGTGCCT
>NZ_JQBD01000151.1 GCF_001437255.1 Pediococcus damnosus
TCATTTACACAAGATTCTTGACGCTACCATTGCCGTTATAGTAGGAATACTGTTAGGAGTTTTATTAACTAGTTTAGTTAATTTTCCAAGCTCAATAAATATTGGTCAAGTTTTAGCTTTAAGTGTTTTAGTTGTTGCCCCTTTGTGTTTTTTGTTTGCGTTAGTAACTTGCTCAAAAATATTCATCAATAAAGTGTTCAGAAAAGAATGAAAATATATGTTTGGAGATGATTTGAATGAGAGTACCTACTCCGAATTTAATTGGGAAACGTTTTGGCAGATTAGTAGTTGAAAAGAAAAGTCCAGAAAAAGGGCATGCTGTTTTTTGGTTTTGGCAAATTCTATAATTAATCCGAACAGAAATTAAAAAGCCCAAAGCAATCACTTACAATGGTAGTAGCTAATTCCAACCAATATAGGGAGTGATTACTTTGGGTACATCTACTTTATCACGTTTTCAACGTGGCGCACTAGCACAACTGGTCAATGAGGGGAATAAATCTTACCAAGTAATGGCTGACGCCTTAGGCGTCGCCAAAGCTACGATTAGCTATGAGTTGGACCGGGTTAAACCTTATGATCCAGAATTAGCTCAGCAAGATGCAGATCGCAAAAGGCGGAATTGCGGTCGTCGTTCGATGCTGACGGCAGCATTAGCGACTTTAATTACCAATCACTTACGATTAACCTGGTCACCAGAAACCATTGCGGCCGCTTATAACTTGAGCACTGCGTCAATTTATAATTGGCTTAATCGTGGCTGGCTCCCCTTCAAATTGACTGATCTACCCAATCGGAATGTCCGCCAGCACCGAGTGAGCGAAAATCGTGGGAAATTTACAAGTGGGACTTCCATCGAACAACGGCCAACAACTGTTAATCAACGGTTAGCTTTTGGTCATTGGGAAGTAGATACGGTGCTTTCTAGTCGAAGTGAGTCACGATCATGTCTGGTTACATTCGTAGAACGTAAGACCCGACTTCTATGGGCCATCAAAGCCCCTAATAGAACGGCTAAGGCTCTAAACACCGCCTTTGGCAAGTTTATGGGGGCCTTCGGTCCCCAAGTAAAATCCATTACTGTTGATCATGGTAAAGAGTTTGCCAATTATCAGGCCTTAGAACAGGATTATCAGATCAAAGTTTATTTTTGCCATCCATATTCACCATGGGAGCGAGGTTCCAATGAATATTTTAATAGACGGTTACGCTGGTTCTTCCCGAAAAAGACCAATTTTAGCCAAGTAACGACTGATGAGATCCTAGCAGCACTTGAACTAATTAATCAACGACCATTAAAAATACATCATCAACAGACTGCCATTGAAAGATTCCGGGCTTGTTCGGATTAAACTTGTAATTTGCCTTTTGTAAATGTGATTGTGGTAATAAAACAAAGGTGACTACTAGTAATTTACTGGCAGGTATTACTAAAAGCTGTGGGTGCTTAGATAAAGAGAATAGGGTTAAATTTGCGAAACTTAATTTCAAAGATTTGACCGGTAAACGGTTTGGAATGCTTACAGTTTTAAGACAATCCGTTGGTGTTAAAAAGGGATCGGGTACTACATGGTTTTGTAAATGTGATTGTGGTAATTATACCGACGTGGCAAGCACAAAACTTATTCAAGGAACTACCAAGAGCTGTGGTTGTCAATTAAGGAAGGCACGAGAGAAATGGAAAAACATTTACAAAGATGAAAAGATACAAGAAAAGATAAAAACTACCTTTAGACAAAATGACGGTCGTGAAAAAAATACTAAACTATCTATATTGAAACTATCAGTAGGCGACAAGTTAAAAGCAAATAATGCTAGTGGTATAACGGGGGTTTCTTATAGTAAACGTGATAAGAGGTGGCGTAGCTATATCACAGTAAAACATATACGTTACGAACTAGGATATTTTAAGGATAAGGAAAGTGCAATCCAAGCTCGAAAAA
>NZ_JQBD01000152.1 GCF_001437255.1 Pediococcus damnosus
ATTCGGTAACGTCAAAAGTTCTATGAAAACCGTGGTTCAGAAGGTGGTGTAGATGCAACTGTAGAAATCGACTTAAGGATTGAGTGGTCTAGTTGGTTAGTTCTGTACGCGCACAGTATTAATCCGGCCAATCGCCCGTTTCGAGGCAACACAAAGTCAGCTTAGACAAGTTTGATTCTAGTCCTAAACTAATGCTTGCTTATGCAGTTGGTAATTGGCTTTGTGCTAGATCAATCAAGGCCAACCATTTATCGTACATGCGCGGTTTATTGTCCAGCTCTGGTAGGTGTACCGGCACCTTATAATCTAGCGCTTCGTGCGGGCGTAAAAAGTTATAAGCCGCTGAATATAAGGCGGTATAACTGGCTGAACCGGTTGGTGAGTTAAAACCAGTGGCCGACCGATAATTGCCCTTAAAACTACGGTTTAAACGCTCAATTGTTTGTTTCAAGAAACGATACTCTTTACTGATTGGATCTTTGTTGGTCAACCCTACTACTTGCTTGATTTTAAAATTGATCCCTTGTTGAGCAAAATAAAGTTGTGCTACTTGATAAATGGGATTGGCGTCGACTACGAACTGTAGGTCGGCTGGACGTTCGGACATCTTCTGTAGGACTTGATTGATGGCAACGACCGCTGATTCAGTTGTGCGGTTGGGCGTTATATAGTCGGCTAGAATTAGCTTTTTAACCGCGTCGTAAAAGTAAAAGATATAGTTCCACTTACCTTTGACCTTGACGTAAGTCTCATCACCAACTAATTGGTTGGAAAGTTCGTAAGGATAGTTAGCCCAGAATGGTCGAATAACGGTCGCTACCGCCTCTTCGTAGTTGTGAATGGTTTGGTGGGAGATCTTAACGCCGTGAACGTCGTACATGATGGCTGCGGTACGACGGGCCGACAGGCCATAGTTAATGTGATAGGTCAGGACAAGCCCTAAAACCTCAGGGCTGGCTTGGATCTTACTCAAATCGACCTTGGCTTGAACTGGCGAACTAGCCGCTAAGCCTTTGAGATCGAATTTAAAGTTACGGAAAGTGTAGCGTACTTTGAAGCTAGATGGCTGTTCCTTGAATTGTTTGGCTTCAGCTACGGATAACTGCTTGATTTGTTTTAAACGAAATGAACATTGGTCATTAGGACAACGTAACACATCGAAGTTACTACGGTGGTGATGAGCTTCCAATCGATGTTGGCAGTATGGGCAACGAAGTACCACCGCTTTCTTCTTCTGCGCATCACCATTTTGGAAGCTAAAAGCGCAGATCTTACACTTAAGCTGATTACCTTTACCGTTATTAGCGTATAGATAGTCGCTTGGGGCATTACAGCGTGGGCAACGTTGGTTCTGGAACGTGATCACGGTGCCTTGTCGGCGCCGAATTGGTTTTAGATCTTTGCCGGTTTTGGTCATGTAGTCAATGATCAGTTGCTCATAATTAAGTGATTCTGGACCAATATCGGCTGCTAAAATTGGTAATTTATCGTCAACTTGAAATTGATTAAAGCGTTTATAGGTTGGTTTATCGGTGCTGGGCAAGCGCGAATGGTCAAAAATATCAATCAGCTGGGCCAACAAAAAGATGATCAATGCACGTTGGAACTTGATTATTTGGACTAAATAAGTTAATAATGGTGTAAGCACTCGGATCTCCTTCTTTCTTGGAATTCTTGTTGGTTGCACACCAAGGATAACAGAAGAATTGGTCCGGGTGTTTTTTAATTTCACTTAGATAATACAAAACCATTAGAAACAATAATTAAAACTAGACAAAATCGGGTACGTTTGACAGTACCT
>NZ_JQBD01000153.1 GCF_001437255.1 Pediococcus damnosus
TAAGGCACCTAGGAAAACTTGACACATACTTGACTATCAAAAAAGTTGACGTTTTCTAAAATATAGTGTATCTTAACTTTAACAAATCCTTTAAAGATGTCCTGTGAGACCTCAAAGGTATTCTAGAATAAAGATAAACTCCATCTACTTATTCTGAACCCCTTTGAGTGTACGCATAGCTCAAAGGGGTTTTAATATTTAGGAGGGTTTTACATGGCAAAAGAAAAAGAATTCCATAATGATGATGTTGTGTTAGACATTCATGATCGACCAACTTTAGGTCACTGGATAGGTCTTTCTATTCAACATTTGTTTGCAATGTTTGGATCAACCGTGTTAGTTCCAATTCTAGTAGGTTTAAACCCTGGGATTGCATTATTTAGTTCTGGGGTTGGAACCCTGATTTACATATTAATTACCAAAGGGAAAATTCCTGCATACATGGGATCAAGTTTTTCTTTTATCGTGCCAATGGTTGCTCTTATGAAAACAACCGGATATCCCGGAATCGCTCAAGGAACGGTTGCGGTAGGTTTAGTTTACTTAACGGTTGCTTTAATTGTAACGTTTGTGGGATCTGATTGGATAAACAAAATTTTGCCGCCCATTGTGGTTGGACCAATTGTTATGGTCATCGGTCTATCGTTAGCAGGAACGGCCGCAACAGATGCTACAATGCGGACTTTAGCTTCAGGTAAAACAACGTATGACTGGAGATACTTCGCAGTCGCTTTGATAACCTTATTAGTTACAATCGGATTCAACATGTACTTAAAAGGATTTGTGAGTTTAATTCCAATTCTGTTAGGAATCGTTGTCGGATATCTGGTGGCAACATTAATGGGAATAGTTGATTTTAGTGGCGTCCTGGCTGCACCTTGGTTCTCACTGCCTAAATTTCAGATTCCCTTTGTCACATATCATTTCCATTTTTACTGGGGTGCGATTCTAAGTTTAGCGCCGATTGCATTTGTGACCATGACAGAACACACGGGTCACATCATGGTGTTAAACAAGTTGACCAAACGAAATTTCTTTGTTGATCCTGGTTTAAACCATACTTTGGCCGGTGACGGAACTGCTTCAATTATTGCTGGACTTGTTGGTGGGCCTCCAGTAACGAGTTACGGTGAAAATATTGGTGTTCTGGCCATTACTAAAGTACACAGTGTATATGTCTTAGCTGGAGCCGGGATGTTTGCGATTATCTTTAGTTTTATCGGTAAATTAAGCGCGTTAATTCAAAGCATTCCTTCACCAGTGATCGGTGGAATCAGTTTCTTATTATTCGGGACAATTGCTTCTAACGGATTACGGGTACTAATTGATGAAAAAATCGATTTTAATATCAAACGAAATTTGATGATTGCATCTTCAATTTTGGTTATTGGAATTGGAAATGCCTACTTACAAATTGGCCAGTATCAATTCTCTGGTTTGGCGGTCGCAACTGTGCTAGGTATTGCCCTAAACTTGGTTCTTCCGCAAAAGGCAGCTAGTGAGCGTGAATTTGAAGAAAACAGGTCAAAAAAGAAAAATCGGATTTAAAAATACTAACTAACCAAATAGAATTATTCATATAAACAAAAGAAGGATTTGAATGAAGAAATTTATTCAAATTCTTTTTGCTTTATATGATTTTAAAGCTGTAAAATGGAGAGATAAATAACCTAATTAAGTGGGATTGGATGATCCAATATGGATACTAGTGTCAAGGGCAGTTTAAAAATGTAGGTTTT
>NZ_JQBD01000154.1 GCF_001437255.1 Pediococcus damnosus
CTCGTATTATATATTTTGAAACTTTGTTTCTTACTATTCACTACTTAGATGCTGCGTGATATTCTCTAATTGTTCATTGGATTTAGGTCCAACTGGTATAGGCTTTCTCCCCTTGTAGTTTATCTACGTTTTAAGCGTGCCGCCCAGACAATTCGAAACACCGCAAACCACAAGCTGTAGCGATTAGAGTGATTCGTGTTCACTCGCGTGACACGCAGCTGAATCACTTAATCTAGTCTACTTATATTGCGAGGATGCCCGTTAGAATTGGAATTAGGGAACATCACGCAGCACCTAAGCTTATCCAATTAATTCACAATGAAAGGAGGTCCTTATCCTATGAATTTATATTTAGGTATTGATGTTGGTAAAAATAAATTAGACTTTTGTGCTTTAGATTCGGATCAACGTTGTTGTTTTCAAGGTGAAACTACTAATGATCTCAATGGCGCCATTAAGATCAAACAGACGGTCCTAACCGAAACTCAAACGCATCATTATGAAAAAATCACAGCTGGTATGGAAGCTACTTCTGTTTATAACTTTCATCCAATGACTTTTTTGGCCGAAGATAGCGAGTTACAAGCCTTAGGCTTATCGGTAATTACCATTAATCCCTACACATCACATCACTTTAGTCAGCTCTTTAATGACGGTAAAACTGATGCAATTGATGCCAAGCAATTAGCCGATTTATTGCGTGTAGAACCACTTGGAACCCCTGTTGCTCGCCAAGAAAATTATGTTGCGCTGCAACGTTTAACCCGTGAACGCTATCACTTGGTTAAACAAATGACCGATTCAAAAAATCATTTTTTGAACAACCTCTATTATCGTTGTAATACTTTAGAACGAGAGTTACCCACCTCAGTTTTTGGCTCAGCTATGATGACCCTAATTACTGATGAAGAGTTAACCTTGGACGAGGCAGCGGCGCTACCTCTTGATGAATTAGTGACACATCTTCAACAGTTAGCCCACGGTAAATTTGGTGATGCCGAAGCCGTTGCTAAAGCCATTAAGAAAGCAACTCGTTCTTCTTATCGTCTATCAAAAGTCGTAACAGATTCTGTTGATGAAATCTTAGCGGTCTATGCTAATGAAATTCGGATGTTAAAAAAACAAATCCAAGTTTTGGATAAAACAATTACACAGATATCTACTCAAAACACAGATATCAATTGTTTAACTAGTGTTCCCGGTATTGGTCCAGTTTATGCGGCCGGTATTGTGGCAGAAATTGGTCAAATTGAACGTTTTCCGGATGAAAGCCATATTGCCAAGTATGCAGGTCTGGCTTGGTTACCACATGAATCAGGTACGAGTGTTCGTCAAGCTACGCCACGAACTCGTAAGGGTAATCAATATCTTCGTTATTATCTAGTTGAAGCTGCCAATTCGATAAGACGTTATGATATTACTTACCAACGCTATTACCACAAAAAATATGAAGAGGTACCCAAGTATCGTCATCGTCGAGCTATTGTCTTGACGGCACGAAAGCTTGTGAGATTGGTGGAAGTCTTGCTTAGAAACCATCAATTTTATATACCACCCAAAGTGGTATAGCCTTCGAGTTTACGATACTGAGTCCCTTCTTAACCCGCTAAATTAACTGTTTTAGTGGGCTGGGGAAGGTATACTCTCAAGAACTAATTAATAATAAAAACAAAGTTTTTTACATACTTGACTTATCACCACAAGGCTTA
>NZ_JQBD01000155.1 GCF_001437255.1 Pediococcus damnosus
CCTGAAATATTCATAGTAAAGGACCCAACGTCAGTGAATTACCACAGTCACTGACGTTGGGTCCTTTTTTATTTGCACCTTTTGGGTGCGCAAATTTTGTATGCAAAGAGCTCCCTTTTCTGATATAGTTATTATCGCTAAAAAAGAACCATCAGAAGGAGAGCTCCTATGACAACTTTACAGGAAAAGCAAGTCCATTTCAATTCTAAATTACATATTTCTCACACTGGTGGTGAACTTTCCAGTGATGCAGGCTTAGTGCTCATCAAAGAGATCATGCATAAACTTGATTTCGCAAACCTTGCTGAAAAACTAGTTTCATTTAAAGACCAGCGACGCTATTACCAGCACAGTAATGTTAGTCTAATGGAACAGCTATTATTACAGAAGATTGCTGGCTACGCCACCGATCAGGTTGCTACCAGTTTGCGTTTTGATCCTATTTTTAAATTGCTACTTGATAAACCTGCTATAGCTTCGCAAGCTTCTATTTCGCGATTTTGGCAACGTTTTGATGAAAAATCTGTCGCTTCTTTACAAGTGTTAAACCAGACTCTGCTTGACCGAGGACGCCTGACTACTAATCAAACGGAACTAATCATTGACGTTGATTCGACTCATTCTGATACCTTCGGTAATCAAGAAAGCAGTGATTTCAATGCTCACTATCAAACGAACGGCTTTCATCCATTGGTTGCTTTCGATGGTCAAAATGAAGCTTTTTTAGCGGCCCAATTGCGACCAGGCAATGTTTATACCAGTAAGGAAATCCGTCCATTTTTAAAACCTCTATTACAACACTATCAAAATAGTCTGCCTTGTACTGAAATCCTGGTTCGTGGAGATAGTGGCTTTGCCACACCAGAACTCTATGATACTTGTGAAGAAAACAAGGCATTTTATTTGGTACGTTTAAAAGCTAACCGCCGATTGCGTGATTTGGCTGAGGGCTATGTACGAATTGACGATAAACAACAATGGGATCAAACCGAGATTCACTATTATTCGGCTAAATATCAAGCTGGTTCTTGGAATCAACCTCGCCAAATCTATATTAAATCAACGCGTGAAGTTGGTGAATTACTCTTTAATCATGAATATGTGCTTACCAACTTAACCAAATTAACACCGGAAACAGCCTTCGAATTATATCAACATCGTGGTCAAATGGAAAATGATATTAAAGAAGCCAAAGAGGGTTTCTTTTTCGACAAAACTAACAGTACCGGTTTTATTGAAAATCATGCACGGATGATGCTGAGTGTCTTAGCTTATAATTTAGTAAGTCTCTTCAAACAACTATGCTTACCACCGCAACACGTCAGTGTGCGTGTTGGAACGCTCCGTCTTTGGCTGTTTAAAATTGCAGGAAAGTTAGTTCGAAGTGGTCGAAAACTATATTTAAAATTAAGTAGTTCGCACGTTTACCAAAAACTGTTCTATCAGGTATTGGCCAAGATTCAACAATTACATTGGTAACTATCGAATTGTGTCAAATTAATCAAAATTTTCAAAATAGCTCTTAATGAGTTTATTTGGAGTACATAAATTTTGACCTGCACATCACTTTCGATTTAAAAACTTGCTATTTCCTTGTTGTAGAAGCCCCAAAGTTAAACCCATTAAAAAAAATAGCCCTTGCAAGGGCTATTTTTTAAATACATAAGCATTATATTTCGATCTATGAATATTTCAGG
>NZ_JQBD01000156.1 GCF_001437255.1 Pediococcus damnosus
GTATGTGTCAAGTTTTCCTAGGTGCCTTATAATCAACCAAATATTTATACACAATAATTAGTTTGAAAATATTTTTGCCATTGCTCCGATAGGGCTACTTGTTGGGGCATCAACTGGTATTTTACCTGAAAGAACTCCAATATGCTTAGAATGGTGCTTGTTGCTCAGCTGAGCTGAACTCAACGTCTTCAATGATTCCGTAGCGATCTCAATCGTTAGCTCTTGTAACTTTCTTAAACCACCACGTAAGTATTTATCTAGCTTACCGTTTACCCGAGCTTCAATTAATTTCAACATAGCCTCAAGGCCCTTTTCGGACCATACTTTGCCTTGCTTTTTCATTCGATACGTGTACGCTCTGTGTGAGCTTTCAACGGATCCCAATTTGCCGACCCTCATGAAGCCACGATCGTGTGGAGACTTTATAAACTGCCAATTTCTTGCCAAATATTGTCTTAGGACCCTTAGGCTCTCAAGTTCCTTATCAGTTTTAATTTGCGACTCAAATGTATCTAAAATAACGTTTAACTGATTCTGATCATACAGGCTAACGCTCTTAACGGCCTTATCAACCAATGGATTAAATAAACCAAAGGTTTGTTTAATCTTTTTGACAAAGTGATACCGATCGATAGTAAATTCAACTCTTTGAGCACTCGGAACTATTTCTCGCATACTTTTCGGGTTATACCCTGGGCCACCATCACTTGCTGTAAACACGGTCATTTCACTGATTTTATAATACTTCTCAATGTAGTCAGTTACTCGTTTTTGAACCTTTTTTTGATTGATACCAACAAACTCAACTTTGTTTGATCTTGTTCCATCTAATCCTGATTCAAAAACAATGTAATGGTGGACGTCTTGTCTTCGTCGATTAATTTTGTGTATCTCAAAGGCATCGCCTTCAACCACTAAGTTTTCAACTTTTCGTTTCTTAACTAGTTTCTCTTCGGACGATTTTTCTTCTGTCTTCACGGTATCTGCCATGTCTCTGATAATTCGGTCTACTGACCAGGCACTAATATCCGTCTGACTTGCCAGATTGATCATTGCGGCCGTATTTCTCATCGTTGTCGTTTGCCCAATTTTGGCAACGACACTTTTAAAATAAGGTGAAATTCTTTTTCTTTCTTCCAACTGAAGTTGTTCATCCAACGGGAAGTAATAACTTCCATTGGGTCGAAGATAACATCTTCTTTCAAAATTCACGGCGCCAAACATAAACTCAATTGTTCTGGCCTGTCGATTAATGAATGTATTTTCTGCCGGAATTGATGGAACGAGTGTTTCATCTAATTGCCTCAGATATTCAGCTACAACCAGCTGGAATGACTTCCTAAGATGAAGAATTACCTGCTCCTCTAAATCAAATAAACTGTCTAAATTTCCCAATGATTCAATAAAATCTGCTAAAATATACATGAAAGACCTGTATCCTTTCCTTTAATCTTCGTCGATTAAAAGGCTACAGGTCTTTTTCTATATATTCAACTCAAAATGAATATTCCTAGAATTTTATTGACCATCTAGGAAAACCTTACACTAAC
>NZ_JQBD01000157.1 GCF_001437255.1 Pediococcus damnosus
GTTAGTGTAAAGTTTTAGTAGGAAAGTGAAAAAAAGTCTTTTCAAAACAAGAGAAGACCGTTAATCTTCTAATTAGGTATAGCAGCCAAAAATTAGGAGGTAACGGTCTTCATGTCTCAAATATTAACAGAAATCATGACAGTTTTAAAGGATAGTAATAATTTATTTGATGCGGAACAGAATTTAATGATGCAGTGTCAGACGTTGATTGCCACTGCCTTAGGCCAGGCGTTAGAAGATCTTGATGATCTTCTAATTGGCGAAACAGAATACCAAGAAATTGTGGGCAAGCGCGAAAGAACTTTGAATTTTATGTGTGGGGCCGTGACTTTCAAACGCCGGTTAGTGAAACTAACTGATAAAAAATATGTATTTCCTTTAGATCGTTATTTGCAGTTAATTCCACGAAGTAGATTTTCACCCTTAATGGTCGAAAAGGTTGCCAAGCTAGCTTCACATAGTGTTTTACGGACAACAGCTTTGGCTGTTAACCTTTTAACCCCACTTTCTATCAGTCATCAGAAAGTTGGTCAACTTTATCAAACAGCAGGTACGCAATGTGAAAAGCAGCGTGAAGAAACCACGTTAGTAACTGTAGCAAAGAAACGTCAAGTTCCTTATTTATATCTAGAAGGTGATGCCTTTTGTGTCGCCATAAAGGCTAAACACCACCATAAGAATATCTTCGTGCACCGACTTCAATTAACGGAAGGCATTACCCAAAATGGCCAGCGCCGACAGACGCTAAACCGGCATGTGTTTACAGGATTAAACCGCCGAGTAGTTTTTAAGCAAGCACAAGATTATTTAAGTCAAAACTATGATTTACAACACACTACGGTGATCACCGGTAGCGATAATGGCAGTGGTTATGAACCATCCTGCTTTGATGAATTAGCAATTGGGGCAAAAAAACATGAACATTTTTTAGATTGTTATCACTTGAATCGAAAAATTCGTAAGCGATTAAGCATGATGCCTAAGAAACTACAAAATATGTTATTTCAGGCTGTTCATAATTGGGATAGTGACCAAATTCAGGTTATTCTTGATACTTGTGAATCAATAGCTAGCGATACAGATAGTCTTGAGTCAATTCAACTTTTACGGCGTTATTTGAAGCGTAATTGGAATTACTTAAAACCAGCTGTTGAGCGCAGCTTAACGGCTGAAAATGTGTGCTTGGGTGGTTGTGAAAGTAACCATCGTCGTTTTACGTACCGATTAAAGCATCAAGGTCGTTCTTGGAGTATACCTGGCTTAAAAGCAATGGTCAATGTGATTACGAGTGAAATTAATGGTCAACTGGAAGCGGCAATGTTAAATGTCCCCGCCGCCTCACCAATAAACGTCAAACCAGTTAACATATCTGCAAGTCATTTTCTTAAGCAACCCTTTACGCAACATCAAGGAATCAAGCATGGTAGTCTTCACCTAGATGCAGCAACCAGTAGTGCTATGGGTAATTTGGTGAAGATTATTTCGTAAAACCTGAATAATAGGTGTAGTGGAGGCGTTGATGAAAGAG
>NZ_JQBD01000159.1 GCF_001437255.1 Pediococcus damnosus
TCTACAATATCTGTTGTTGGTAATAGATTTTCATCTATTACTGATGACAGATTTTTTATTTATGGCTAGAATAAAAAAGCGGACATTTCCTGTCCGTTCATCCAAGTCAACCACCACGAAGATTTTTCAGAAAGAAGGAAATGCCCTATGTGTCATGATACTACAAAATTATTATTAGGAATAGCTGACGAGAACCTAAAAATTACTGACGGTGAAACTGGAGAAGACGGGGTTATTCGCTTAACTGGCCACTTGGATTACACGCCGAAGGCTTGTCCCAAGTGCGGGATTATCAATGATCAAAAGATTATTAACTACGGCTGGCGCAATACCACTATCAGATTCTCGAAGGTTCTGAGCAACACCGTCATCTTAGCCTTAAAGCGCCGCTATTTCCACTGTAAAGAATGTCACGGCAACTTTCTTGCACAAACAGTGGCAGTTCCGAAACACTGTACAATTTCAAACACCAGCCGCAAAGAATGCCTAGAGAAGCTCGGTGAACCGGTCTCTTTGAAGCACATTGCCAATGAAGTATCGGCATCAGATTCATTTGTGGGCCGCCAGTTAATGCGCGCTGAACGAGACTTTCAAACCAATTGGCACTATTTACCAGAGATCATCTTAATGGATGAGGTGAAGAGTACCAAGAGCACTACTGGTGCCATGAGCTTTGAGTTCATGAATGGCGAAACCCATGAATTAATCGACTTACTCCCTTATCGAACCATCAATAAACTAGAGAAGTATTTTTACCACTTCGATCAAGCTGCCCGAGAAAACGTCAAAATTATTGTGACTGATATGAATTATACCTACCCCAAGCTTGTGCAGACCGTATTCCCCAATGCCATGGTGGTCATGGACAAGTTTCATATTATCAACGCCCTAAATCGGGCGTTTAACAAAACCAGAATCAAGGTGATGAAGAAGTTTACCCCGTCTTCTCGCGAATTTCACGCCCTTAAGCGCTACTGGAAGCTGTTGTTAGTACCAACTGAACAGCTTAACTTTGAACAATTCAAAAAGTGGACTAATTTTCCTTACTGGATGGCTGCCACCGATGTTGTCCATCAGCTGTTATCGTTGGATTCAGAACTAGAACAAACTTATCAAGTCTTAAACAGCGTCCGGTCAGCTATCCAACATCAAGATTGGCATAACTACAATGCGGCATTTTGGAATAACAAAACGTATTCTGAAGAAATGAAGAACACGATTAAAACACTTGAAAGCCATCATGATGAGATTCGTAACACCTTTACCACACACTATTCAAATGGTCCTTTGGAAGGTTCTAATAATAAAATCAAGGCGATCAAACGAGCCAGTTTTGGCTATCGCAGCTTCTGGAGGTTTAGAACTCGAGTACTATACGTTTTCAAAATCAAAACAAAAAGAGCCCTAATCACGAAGTGATTAGAACTCGAAATATGGATTCACCAACAACAGTTGACGAAGAGCC
>NZ_JQBD01000016.1 GCF_001437255.1 Pediococcus damnosus
ACCAATACGATTTGACAGAGACCCTAAAAAAACCGACCTTGGAGAAATCCAAGCCCGGTCTAATCCAAATGTTTACTCAAAGCTTAATGCTAATGAAGCCGCACCGATAACTCCGGCATCGTTACCCAGACGTGCTAATTTTAAACTTGTTGAGTTACGAACTGTGGTAAATGTAAATTCTTGGAAATAATGATTAACTTGGTTTAAAAGAAAATCACCAGCAGCAGAAACACCACCACCAATAACAATGCTTTCTGGATTCAACGTATTAGCAAGATTTCCTAAAGCTAATCCTAAGTAATAAGAAACCTTATCAACTACTCGAATTGCTAAAGCATCCCCGCCTTTTGCAAGATCAAAAACCAGCTTAGATGTAATATCTTGTCCATCATCTGTTTGCCGTTTCAATTCGGAATCACCAGAGAATTCTTCTGCCATGTCACGCGCAACATGAACAACCCCGGTTGCGGATGCATATTGCTCCAAACAACCACGTTTGCCACATGTGCACAAGTAACCGTTAGGCTCAACAGTTACATGACCAATTTCACCGGCAGCACCAGCTGTTCCATGTAATAATTCGCCACCGGCAATTAATCCGCCGCCAATTCCAGTTCCTAAGGTAACAAACGAAACATCTTGTCCATTTTCGCCAGCACCTTTCCATCGTTCGCCAAGTCCGGCAACGTTGGCATCATTGTCCATAGTAAACTTAATCCCAGTACCAGCTTCAACTTCATCTCTAACATGTTGAGTTGTCTTCCAATTAAGATTATAGGCTCCAACAACAGTTCCTGCATCCCGATCAACCGTTCCTGGTGTTCCCATACCAATCCCAATAAACTGTGATTTGTCCATATTATAAAGTGATAAATGATGATTAATTGATTCGATAATATCTGGAACGATGTGGCTACCTTCATCTAAAATGTTAGTTTCCACACTCCATTTTTGTTGAACATCGCCACTGTCTGTTAAGATAGCAAACTTAATTGTTGTTCCACCAAGGTCAACTCCGACCAATTTACGATCCATTATTCATTTCCTCCAATATTATAATAATTTGTTAGGTTCTTTTTCGTGAACCTCTTCTAAATGATGTTCATGTCGCAAAACCATGACTGCTTTAATATAGGTCTGGTCTTCTACCACACCTGCATCGTGTAAATGTTTTAATTCAATGCTCATTAATTCAATATCCCATAGTCGTTTTCCGACATAAACAAAAATACCAAATTTTTTTAACAACTGTTGCACATCATAAAGTGTTTTCATAACATCATCCCAATTAATTATACAGAAAAAAATAAATTTGTAAACGTTATTTTGCAAACGCTATTGTGTTAACAAAATCCAAATTGCAACGCCGAATAAGGCAACTAGGGTCACACTGGCAATAATTCGCTTAGCCGTGTCCACTTTACCAATTTTGGGTACCCCAACAAGATAACCAACTAAAAATCCAGCTAATATGCCACCTACATGTGCGTAAACATCAATGCCTGACTCCATCAAACTAGAAACCAGCGCCAAAATTACAAATAGACCAAGTTGGCGAGCCATTGATCGAATATACGGATTCTGACGAAAAGATTCTCCCAACATTAACCAAACACCAAATAAGCCAAAAATTGCCCCACTTGCACCGGCAGACAAAGCTAACGGATTACCAAAAAGTAAACTCACTAAATTTCCAAAAATACCCGCAACAAAATAAATTATTAAAAATCTAAAATGACCAAAAAGTTTTTCAATTTGCAGCCCTATAAAATATAAAGTGACCATGTTCAACACAATATGGGTAATCCCAATATGAATAAACATAGCACTGATTAATCGCCACCACTCACCATTTTGAAGAACAAGCGGTTTAAATATGGCCCCAAATTTCAAAAGATTTTGAGTGTTTTCGGTTCCACCACTTATCGTCATCAAACCAAAAACGATAAAATTAATAATAATTAGTCCGATAGTCATATATGGATATTGATTCCAACGTCGTAATTTTTGTTGCATATTTATGCCTCGCTATTGAGTAACTTCTTGATTTTGATATCATGTGCTTCTACAGGCCAAACAGCTCGCTCGAAGCGTTGCACACTAAGTACCAAGCTTACAGTTTCACCCCGATAATCACTTAAAAATCGATCATAATAACCACCGCCGAATCCTAATCTAAAATGGCTATCCGTTGCAAATCCTAATCCAGGAACCAAAATTAAATCAATATTTGATTTTGAAAAATTATCACGATTGTCTGGTTCTAAAATTTCAAATTTACTTTTCACTAATTTCGTCTCATCAGTTAATTCTTTAAACACCATTTGCCACTTGGGTAAGGTTTTAGGAATTAGAATCTCTTTATTTTCAAGTTTTGCCTGTTCAATAATAGGTTGTGTATTAACCTCAGCCGCCCCACTCAAAGTCACGCCAATAGATTTTGCATGTTGCCATTCTTCACTAACAAATAGTTGTTTATATAGCGCTAGTTCCTCTTGATTTTTTTGTTCTTTAGACATTGCCTGAAGACGACTCAATTGAATCTGGCGTTGTCTTTTCTTTTCTGGTTGCATAAAGATCACCTCAAATTGTGGGGTTATTAAATTTTTTTAAAATAAAAAAGATCGGAGCAAAATTCGACCATTTTGTTCCAACCTTATTTGGTTTCGCGATGTAATGTAACCTTTCTTTCACGTGGGCAATACTTATTTAACTCCATACGATCCGGATTGTTACGCTTGTTCTTGCTTGATAGATACTGTCGATTATGACATTCTGTACATTCTAATGTAATGTGTACGCGCATAGCTCCAACCTCCCAACTATAAGTTCTGATGGGCGTTGCGCCCTCAACTTAAAATATGATACCACAATTTGGTATTCTGACGCAAGTATCATTCATACATTCAAACAACTAAATTAATTTTTTTGCGGTTTTTAAACGAAAATAAAACTGATTTTGAACCATTTCAAAATACTATAATGCTTAGAACCATTGCCTTTATTTAGTTGTATCCTTTATCGCAGATTTATCTTGAACCGTTTTCCAGTATGCTGAATAAACTTTCTTTGCCAAGTCAATATTGTTACTCTCAGCACTTTCACCCAACCCTGGCATTGCAACTGCAACAACTACTTTGGGATTCTTTGAAGGCGCATAAGATGCCAAACTCAGTGTAACGGTTGATTTACCATTGGTAGTCGTTTCAGCTGTACCTGTTTTTGCAGAAATCTCTGGACTAACACTTGCAAGAGCTCCACCAGTTTTATACGTATTTGTTCCGTGAACAACATCATACAACCCCTTTGTCACAACTTTCTTTTGAGCAGCCGTATCATCTACGTAATTCAAAACTTTAGGTTGGATGGTTTCTTGTAACTTGCCTAATCCACCATTGCCATTCGTTCCTCTAATCTGTGACACAACGTGCGGTGCAATTCGATATCCGCCATTAGCAATGGTAGAAATATATTGGGCCACTTGAATCGTTGTATATGCATCATACTGACCAAACGCCAAATCAAGTGCCTTACCAATGTTTGCGTGATTGCTTGGTCCGGTATATCCAGCAGATTCTCCAGGAATATCAATCCCCGTATCCGTCCCGAGCCCAAACTGCTCAAAATAGCCACGCATCTTAGAGAACACACCAGTCCCCATTGTTAACCCTGCCCCTGGCGAATACTTAAATCCGCCTTCTTTCATGGCTAATTGCATCATGTAAGAGTTTGAAGAAACTTCCAATGCAGTCGAAGCATCTACACTAATATCTTGGCCCCCACTCTTGTTAAACCATGATGATTTAGATCCTGTACCAGCTAGTCTAATTGGTTTATCTGTTAATGTACTATTTGTTGGGGTAATTACGCCATCCATCAAGGCCCCAGTAACCATTGCTCCTTTGACAACAGAACCCATGACAATTGGTTCATTAATTGTCCCAAGTGCATTATCTGTTACTTTTCCTGTGTTTGGATTTCGATCGACACCAGCCAAAGCTAATACTGCTCCAGTATTCGGATTCATTACCACTACATAACCACCAGTAGATTCCCCACCAGCTGATGAAACGGCAGTTTTCGTATCAGATTGAACCTGTTTTTGGAAGGCAGCATTAATGGAGAGAACAAGATTATCACCTTTCTTCCCTGCATACTGCTTAACTTCTTTTTTAATTGTATTGTTACCATTAACGTCAACTCGCGTTTGTGACTTTGTTCCCTTTAAAATAGGATCATATTCCTTTTCAAGGTAACTTTGTCCGACACTGTCATTACGTGAATAACCCTGTGCTAACAACATGTTAACTTCATCACTTGGCAAACCAGTTTTGGCACTTGAAACGGTTCCGGCAACACTTTTAATTGAGTTTCCTTCTGGATAATCTCGTGACCAGCTCGTGACCACTTTTACACCTGGAAATTCAGATAAATGTTCACCGATTTCTGCGATTTCTTTATTTGTAACCCCAGATTCTTTTAGATAGACCGTCGATAATTCGTAAGCACCGTTCATTAAACTAAAAATCTGTGCAGCATTTTTTTCAGTTTTATCAAGAGTAACCGTTTTAGCGACTTTTTTTACTGCCATGCTGTATAAAGCCTTGGTACTATAATCACTATTATTTTTAAAGCTATTTTCAGTTTTTTCCAAATTCTTCGAGTTAGCCAAATAATAATCAGCCTGATCCTGATCAGAGAGTGTCGAAGTAGATACCGTAAGATATTTTCCTAAACGCTCTGCTGTTTGGCGAAGGGTACTGGATAAAACATTAACACCCTTTGTGTACTGAATAGCCTGGTGAGATTCATTACCTACCAGCACTTTTCCTGTTGAATCGTAAATCATCCCTCGCTGAACATTACTTGTTTCGATCGTTGTATCTGTTCGTTCAACATCAGCCACATATTTAGAACCGTTAAAAATTTGTAAATACGCTAACCTCGCAATAAGCAAAACTAACAAAAAAACAACAATTCCAAAAATTAGATGAAGTCGAAAAGGCAATTCTGATTTATTTTTATGAACCTTAGTACTAGTTTTTTTTGATTTCAAAATTTCAAGCTCCTTCACACTGCTGAGACTATTCTAACAAAAAAATCAAATTGCTTCTATAACTTGTTCACATTTTTAGATTATCTTAGTCAATGTGGTATGCTAAAGAAAGCAATTTGGGAAAAGAGGAACATGATGCAAAGAACTAGTTTACACAACACCAAACACCTTATTGGCTCACGGAAACAACAGCTTATAGTTAGCTTTTTGATTCCTTTATTATTGATGTCCAGCTACTTTATTTATCGAAAAATGGCTCCCTTTGGGCCAAGTAGTCTATTAACAGTTGATTTAGGTCAACAATATGTAGATCTTTTTGCCTATTTTCGGCACACGATCTTACACGATCCAACGGCTTTTTTCTACTCCTTTTCAAAAGCAATTGGCGGTGATATGACTGGAACCTGGGCTTACTATTTAATGAGCCCTTTCAATCTTATCCTGCTTTTCTTCCCGGGGAAGTCCATTACAACCGGCATTTTTATCATTACAATCCTTAAGTATGCTTTTGCTGGATTAACATTTGCGATCTTATTGCAAAAGCTTTATCCACATACAAATTGGCTTGTTCCAGGATTAGCCACTGCTTATGCATTAATGGGATTTTCTATTGCCAACCAATTAAATTTGATTTGGTTAGATGCTCCTATTTTTCTCCCACTAATCATCCTCGGAATTGACCGCATTTTCACAGACGGTAAAATCCGCTGGTTTGTTTTATGGTTGAGCTTAATGCTAATTATTAATTATTATATGGCATACATGATATGTATTTTCTGTATCCTGTATTTTATTTTTGACAGCGCTCGTTATTATACCTCATTTCACGATATTCTCACAGCTAGCAAACGATTTGTAAGTGGTGCCTTGCTATCGGGTGGGTTTGCCTCTTGGATTTTGATGCCCACTTTTTATATTTTGACACAAAGTAAGGCCCAATATACAGAAACAAGTGTCAAATTAAAATTTGATTATTTCCCATTTAAAATGCTTAGTAAATTTTTGCCTGGGACTTTTAACTTCCAGCAAATGCCTAGGGGTCTTCCAAATATTTTTATTGGGGCCTTTTGTATGATTGGGTTTATTTTATATTTTACCAGTGCAAACATAAAACTGCGGGAACGAATTACCGCTGCAATCATTTCTTTGTTTTTGTTCTTATCGTTATGTTTTCAACCCTTAAATCTTTTTTGGCACGCCATGCAATTTCCTTGGTGGTATCCTTACCGTTTTAGTTTCATTGTCTGTTTTTGGATGATTTTTCTAACGGCTCGCTATTTATTTTCGAAACCGACCTTCAACCCAAAGGCACTGCTAACTTCAGCAGCAATTTTAGTGATTGGCTTAATCTATTTGTGGTTAAACCTCTCTACGTTTAAAAACTATGTAGACCAAAACCAGTTAATTATCGGAAGTTTGTTTGCGGCATTGGGATTACTCTCGTACATCCTTCTTCGTCAAAAGCCAGCCCTTAGTTGGCTCATCACAATAATCATTGTTTTGGATGTATTCGTAAACGCCTGTTTGTCACTAAATAATATTTCTTTTGTTTCGCAATCAGAATTTGGAAATTATACAACTGAATTAGATAAAACAATCGGTAAAATTCAAAAGCAAGATACCAGTTTTTACCGAATTGGGAAAACCTACATGCGGACAAAAGATGATGCTATGCAGGCTGCCTTCAATGGTGGCTCACATTTTAGTTCTACGTTCGAAACCCAAATCCCCAATTTTATGCAAAAAATTGGGCAACCTGATGGCGATGGTTTCGTTACCTACTCCAACGGAACCCTGATTACAGACAGTTTATTAGGTATGAAATATTGGTCCAAAAATATTGATTCAAACCAACTAGGCTCATCGGCAACTTCAACAGCCAATGCGACGTTGCCTGCATTAACGTTTAAGCCCGATCTAAGCAGTTACAAATTAATTGGCCAAGATAGTTTGACTCAAACGTACAAGAACCCCTACGCCCTTTCAATTGGCTTTGGTGCTTCTAGTTCAGTTAAGGATTTCAATGGCAGCAAATTGGATCCCATTCAATATCAATCACAGTTATATGGCAGTTTAGCTGGCCAAACAAAGTCTAAGTTATTTACCTCTCAAAATTTTAATGAGGTTATTTTCCAAAATATTAATCAAACCACTAAATTAACAGGAAGTGTGTTGAAAAAAAATAATCTCTCCAAACCTGGAGTTGTTACCTTTAGATTCACCCCTCCTACTAATGATGCCTATTACTTAACTTTTGGACAAGATTTGAATCCAGACAATGCAACTTTCACTGTCGATGGAAAACCACTTACGCAGTACTCACCTTACCGGAATACAGTCGTTGTTAACTTTGCCAATCATAGTAAGGGCAAAACAGTTACACTTAAAATTCAACTCAAAAAGATGAACTTGTGGTTAGAAAACTTTACCTTGTACCGCTTGAATCAGAATAAATTTACTAAGTTACAACAAAATCTTAACGAATCACCTTTAAAAGTAACAAGCCATAATAGTCACAAAATTGCTGGAAAAATCACTGTTACTAAGAAAAACCGGTTCTTAATGACTACGATTCCTTATGGTAAAGGCTGGCACGCAAAGGTTGATGGCAAGTCCGTAAAAGTAATTAAAGTTGCTAAAACATTTTGTGGCATTCAGTTAACTGCGGGTACTCACCATGTTGTGCTAACTTATTGGCCACCTTACTTGTTTATCGGATTAATTGTCAGCGTTATTGCTTTAATCATCGTTATGGGTTACTTCTGGTGGATAAAGAAAAACCGCCATTAAAACCAAAAAAACCGCAAAACTAGATTTCCTAGTTTTGCGGTTTTTATTTGGTTACTAATCTTATTCGCTTACGCTAACTTTTAAGATCTGAACGTGCATATCGCCACCGGGAGTGGAAATAACAACTTCATCGCCCACCTTATGATCTAGTAAGGCTTTAGCAATTGGTGAATCATTTGAAATCTTGCCTGACATTGGGTCAGCCTCAGCAGCCCCAACAATTGTGTATGATTCAGGATCTTCATCTGGAAGTTCCTTAAACTCAACGACTTTCCCCAAAGAAACGACGTCTTCATCTACTGCATTGTTATCAATAATTTCGGCATTCTGTAACATCTGCTCAACTGTACTAATTCGGCTTTCAACCATACTTTGCTCATCTTTAGCAGATTCGTATTCTGAGTTTTCAGATAAATCGCCAAAACCTCTTGCAATCTTAATACGCTCAATTACCTCTGGACGTGTTTTTGTTTTTAATTCACTTAATTCTTTTTGTAATTTTTCTCGGCCCGCTTCTGTCATCGGGTACGTTTTTTCTTTTGCCATTTATAGACACCTCTTATTTATAATGAAAATATAACGGCTTTTAGAGTACCATGAAGTAATCGCCTTGTAAACACTAATCCTCACGAAAGATGTTATCACGTCCCTCTTGAGAAAGAATATCTTTGATTTTAGTCGTTAACAGATCAATAGCAACAGTATTTTCGCCACCTTCTGGCACAATTATATCTGCGTATCGTTTCGTGGGTTCCACAAATTGATGAAACATTGGCTTTACCGTCGCTAAATACTGCGTAATAACTGAATCAAGTGTCCGACCTCGATCTTTAATATCTCGTTCAATGCGGCGAATGATTCGAATGTCATCATCGGTATCAACGTAAACTTTAATATCCATCAAGTCTCGCAAACGCTGATCATCTAAAATCAAGATTCCCTCTAAAATAATCACATCCCGTGGTTCTTGATGAGCTGTCTCACTACTTCTAGTCAATTCTGTATAATCATAAACCGGTTTTTCAATAGCTTCATAGTTTAACAATTGTTTTAATTGATGAATCAGTAAATCGGTATCAAAAGCCAACGGATGATCATAATTAACTGCCGCACGTTCTTCCATGCTCATATCAGCCTGATCCTTATAATAGGAATCTTGCTGAATGGTCATGATGGAATGTCCCGAAAGATTGTTATAAATCTTTCGACTAACAGTTGTTTTTCCACTTCCTGATCCACCCGTAACTCCGATTAGAACAGGACGCTTTTTCTGTACTTTCATAAAATTGCCCTCATTTATTATTTATTACTTGGGTCCTGACTTGAAGCATTTGCTAAATGCTCATCATAGGTTGCTGAAAAATAAACCTTTCCTGTTTTTAAGTTCGCAACGAAATAGAGATAATTTTTATCTCGTGCCTTGGGATGAAGCACTGCTAAAACTGAATCCTTACTTGGGTTATTAACTGGTCCTGGTCCATAACCCTTTTTGGCCCTCAAATTATAAGGAGAGTCACTCTTTAAATCAGTTTTAGTTAAATCAGATCCAAAAGCCTTTTTCACAGCATAATATACGGAGACATCAGATTGGAGTGGCATTTTAGCATCAATTCGATTCAAGAAAACACCGGCAATTTTTTCTCGATCACTGGTTGTATTACCTTCTCGTTCAACCAAAGCAGCTAAAGAAAGAATTTCTTGAACAGACATTTTTTCTTTTTTAATCTTAGAATAGTAAGGTTCTAAGATTGCATTTTCTTTAGCAACCATCTGTTCAACAACTGCTTTTAACGTTGTCTTTTTTTCAAGTGAATACGTTGCAGGGTAAAGATAGCCTTCAAGTCGATAACGCACATTTGAAGCCTTCATAGCCGATCCTAATAATTCAGGATATTTTTTATAAAGGCTATTTATGAATGATTTGTCTTTCATAAGCGCAATGAATTGGCTTTGACTAAAGTCAGATGATTTACCAATTGATTTTCCAACCTCGTCAATAGTCTCGCCTTCTTTGATTAGCACATACTTACCCAAAAGCACAGGGGTTGCACTACCACCCTTTTGAAGGTTAGTGGCAATTTTATTAAGACTCATCGAAGGCTTTAAAACATAATAACCAGCCTTAAAATCAGTTAAGTTATGTGATTTTACATAATAATCAAATATCGCACCACTTTTAACAACCTTTTTCTCCTGTAAAATAGAACCAATTTGGCGCGTTGACGATCCTTCTGGCACATTAATTTGAATTTGTTGTTTGCTATCTGGATTTAAAGGCTCTAAAGCATCTGAGAAATAATGATAAAATACAAATCCAGTTGCCACAACCACCACTGCCAAAATAGTAACTACCCACTTAATAATAGAATGCCCTTGCGATTGGTTACGTTTATCAGCATTCCCATCTTGATTATCCAAGATTTATTTCCTCCATTCCAAAACTGTTACCTGTTATTATACTAAAAACATGTCCATTATGCATCGTCATGATCACATAATTACATGTTCTTAATAAAAATAATTTAACGAATTTCAACTTTAAAAGCCTTTTTTAAGGACTCAATTGCTTGTTCAAATTCTTTGTTCACTTCTTCTTCAGTTAGCGTATTATGTTTATCACGATACGTTAACGTATAAGCAACAGATTTTTTACCTTCAGGAATGTGTTTTCCAGCATAAACATCAAATAACTGGATTTTTTCTAAATGGCGATTGGAAGCAGCCTGTAAAGCAGCCACAATCTCGGTATTAGAGACCTTTTGATCAATTAAAAGGGCAACATCACGAGTAATTGCGGGATATTTAGAAATTGGATCATAATGTTGAATTTTCTTTGGTGCATCTAGGATGGCCTGCAAATCCAACTCAAAAACATAGGTCTCTGGGATCTTAAATTGTTTGGCAACTTGGGGATGTACTTGACCCATAAATCCAATCACTTTGTCACCCAAATAAATATCTGCGGTACGACCCGGATGCATCTCTGGATATTCCTTACTTGCCACATAACTTATAGATTCCTCAAAATTCAGGTCATGCAAAAGTAAATCCACAATCCCCTTTAATTGATAGAAATCAACGGGAGCTTCTTTTCCATACCAATTTTTGGTCTCAAGAGAGCCAGTAATTGCTCCAGCCAAATGTTCAACCTCAGTTGGACGATCTGTACCATCAGTACGATAAAAAACCCGACCTTGTTCATATAATGCAACATTGGCTTCTTTTCGAGCCACATTATAAGCTACATCATCTAATAAACCACTGATTAAATTCATACGAAGAACTGCATGATCTAAGCTCATTGGAAAATCAAGTTTAGTTTCCTCGCTTGATTGCATCATGAACAGTTTGGCTTTCTGCGCTGTGGTTAATCCATAACTCATTGCTTGATTCAATCCACTACCTTGTAAAATGGACCGAACACCACGAATAACTTGCTGACTTGTTGTCAAACGGCCAATAGTGGTTGATCCCGTTGGTAAAGTAGAAGGTAAGTTATCATATCCATAAATTCTAGCAATTTCTTCAAGAATATCTGCCGGAATATGAATATCCCAACGCCGTGCTGGGACCGTAACCACAAACGTTTCATCTGTAACTTGAACTGTGAATTGCAACCGTTCTAAAATTTTAGTTACTTCATCCACAGAAAGTTGTGTCCCTAATACATGATTAATTCTAGTTAAATCAAGTGTGACCTCAACTGCTTGTGGATTTGGTTTAACAGCCGTGATTTGATCTTTAACTGCTTTTCCATCGCCAAACTGAGCAGCTAACTCTAACGCCTCATGGAGGGCCTCGGTAACTGTAGCTGGATTGATTCCTCGCTCAAAACGCATTGAAGCCTCACTATGAAGTACATGATAACGAGCGGTTTTTCTGACTTTGATTGGATCAAAAATTGCTGATTCAATAACCACTGTGTGCGTATGATCATCAATCTCAGTATCTAAGCCTCCCATAACACCAGCCATTGCGATATTTTTATCGCCGTCCTTAATCATGAGGTCCGTTGCTTTGAGGCTTCTTTCTTCACCATCGAGGGTTACAAACTTGGTTTGATCTGGTGAATAACCAACATGAATCTCTTTTGCAGACAATTTATCATAGTCAAATGCATGTAAAGGTTGGCCATATTTCAACATAATGTAATTTGTAATATCAACAACATTGTTTATTGGTCGGACGCCAGCCGTCATCAAACGAACTTGTAACCAAAAAGGACTTGGTGCAATTGTGACATTTTTTACAATTCCCATTTGGTAGGCCAAAACATCATCAGGAGCATCTATTTTAACTTTTAATAAATCGTCAATATTGTCTGTTTCATCAACAGTTTTCAGTTGACGATGATTCAAAGTTAATTTTTTATCGTAAATTGCACCGATTTCGTAGGCATTCCCATCCATGCTGAACAAATCCCCCCGATTGGGAGTTACAGATGTGTCAATAACATCGTCATCCATGCCTAAATAACTATAAACTGGCTCACCTGGTTTAACACCGCTGTCTTCTGGAAAAACATAAATACCATTTACGTATACTTTGGGCACAACCTTTTCATCAAAACCAATTTCTTGTAAGGCACAGATCATTCCGTTAGATTGTTCACCGCGCATTTTACTTCGTTTAATTTTAACGTTGTCTTTAATCCGTGCACCATGTAAAGCCACAATCACATATTGTCCCTTAGCCACATTAGGAGCGCCACAAACAATCTGAATTGGCTCATCTTCGCCTACTTCAACTTGACAGATATTCAAATGATCAGAATTTGGATGCGGTCGAACATCTAAGGTATAACCTACAATAATTTTTTTAAGTCCATCTTCAGCTCGTGTTACCTGGTCAACTTCAACGGCTGTACGTTCAATTTTTTCAGCAAGAACTTTGGGCTCAACATCAAGATCAAAGTACTCTTTTAACCACTTATAAGAAACTTTCATTTTAGTTGTTATCCTTTCTTTGAAAACTGCGTCAAGAAGCGGACATCATTTTGATAGAAGTTACGAATATCGTCAACGCCATAACGCAACATCGCAAAGCGATCTGGTCCGAGTCCAAAAGCAAAACCACCATACACTTTGGAATCCACACCAGCCATTCTTAATACATTAGGATGAACCATCCCAGCACCCAAAACTTCAATCCAACCTGTCTGTTTGCATACTGAACAACCTTTGCCCATACAATTAAAGCAGGTTACATCAGCCTCGACTGAAGGTTCAGTAAATGGAAAATAGCTTGGACGCAAGCGAACTTCAAACCGATCTCCAAAAAGCTCTTTGGCCAAAACCTCTAGTGTTCCTTTCAAATCAGTCATGGTAATATTTTTATCAATGACCAATCCTTCAACCTGATGGAATTGGTGGGAATGGGTTGCATCATCAGTATCACGACGATAAACAACTCCTGGTGAAATCATTTTCAAAGGCCCTTTACTAAAGTCATGCTTTTCCATTGTTCTTGCTTGAACTGGAGAAGTTTGGCTACGCATCAAGATTTCATCTGTAATGTAAAATGTATCTTGCATATCGCGTGCCGGATGATCTTTGGGCAAGTTTAGCATTTCAAAGTTATATTTATCAGTTTCCACTTCTGGTCCCTGAATAACTTGGTATCCCATTCCTAAAAATAGATCTTCAATATTATCAATTATTTGTTGAATGACATGTGGCTGTCCTTGCGTAACTGGTTTGCCAGGTAAAGTGACATCAATTGTTTCACTTTCCAATTTTTTGGCAATATGGGCTTTTTCTAATTCAGCCTTTTTCTCATCAATAGCCGTCACAATATTGTCACGAACATGATTGGAAAGCTCCCCAACTTTAGGACGTTCTTCCTTTGGAATGTCACGCATACCACGCAAGATTTCTGTTAACGGACCTTTTTTGCCTAATACATTCACACGAATATCTTCTAAATTTTTCAATCCGTCTGTCCGAGAAATTTCTTTTAAAGATTTTGTTTTTAATTCTTCTAACTGTTCATGTAATCCCATCATCAAGCCCCCTAATATTTAAAAAACTGCACAAAAAAACTCGCCCCTGAAAAAGGGACGAGTTATCGCGTTACCACCCTGGTTTGTAAACAAAAATATTCACACACTTGGCATCAATAACGGCGATTTACCGACTTATTTTTTCAAATAAATAACTCAGAAGTGAATTCACTAATGTTGTTTTTTGCATCTGATTTCAGTCAAACCCAGATACTCCCTTTAAAAAGCCACTAGCTACTGTTCTTCATCATTGCTTTTCTGACTTAAATATTAGATTAAAAACGGTCAATAGTCAACTATTCTTTTATTAATCTTCGTTTGCATACCAACAGTCAGCAAACTTATGCACTGCACTCATAACTGGACGTAGTGCTTCACCTTTTTCTGTAAGTTGATATTCAATTAAAGATGAATTCTTGTGAGTCACCCGATCAACAATTCCCTCGGCTTCCAAACTCTTCAAACGTTCTACCAACACTCGATCACTACACTTAGGAACATTGTGTGCCAAGTCCTTGAAGCGTTGTGAATCTTCGTTCAACAAAACTTCAATAATTAATCCATTCCATTTCTGGCCTAAAACTGAAAACGTCCGACTAAACTTGGGACAAAGTGAAAAGTCATCGATGGTACTCCTAGTTTCTAAAGCTTCTGACATAACTCTTCCTCCATTTAAAACTAACGTCTATGAAGTACGACCTTGGATTTTATTCAAAAACAAGTGTACTTCTTTTTGCACATGCCCTAAATATTCTTGGGTCGCTGCTAAATCGTCAACAATTGAGACAATCATGCTTTCTTTATACTTAGGAAATGCAACTGTTGCACCCCACATATGCTTTAATATAATATCCTTTTCCATCGGTGACAAAGGAGTCAATTTTTCTGCGTTTCGTAAAGCAATTCGAGGATG
This sequence comes from Pediococcus damnosus, assembly GCF_001437255.1. Lineage (GTDB taxonomy): Bacteria > Bacillota > Bacilli > Lactobacillales > Lactobacillaceae > Pediococcus > Pediococcus damnosus. The sequence continues at coordinate 14,761 of NZ_JQBD01000016.1, forward strand.
AATATAGGCATGGGTGCCTAAATCAAACTTAGTTGTCCGCCAATCATAGTAAAACAAATCATGTAACAAACCGGCCCTAGCAACTGCACGAAAGTTAAGATGCCGTTTTTTTGCAATCAAATAACTCTGATACGATACGGAAATTGAATGCTGCAACCGCGTATAATTATGGTGTTGCGTATATTCATCTAATTTTTGAACTTCTTTAGTTTTTAATAAATCTGATACTAAACTTAAATATTCTTGATCCTGTTCCCAAGCATTTGTTTTCATTAAATACTTCCTTTTTATTTAAAATAAGATCTAGCCATTAACTTACATTTAGTTAATAACATAATACTAATTATTTTACCAAAAAGCAAAGAAAACACTACCTAAATTTAAACTGTAATCAAACTTAAATGTTTCGTAAGGAAAACATCAAAATTCCAGCTGCTACCGCGACATTTAAGGATTCTGCTTGCCCTTTGATTGGAATATATAAATTAGCGGTCGTTTGAGAAAGCAGCTCTTGAGACATCCCATTTCCTTCATTCCCCATAATTAAGGCAAAATCATCAGTTGTGTCAATGTCTTTATAACTTTTTGCCTGTGGATTAAGTTCAGTTCCAAAAACTGGAATATTAGCAGTTTTAAAGCTTTTAATCCATTCTTCAAGGTTTCCTAAAACAAGGCGTATATGAAACTGGCTGCCTTGCATGGCACGTTGAATTTTAGGATTAAAAATATCCGCTGTTCCTTTTCCAAAGATAACCCCTTGAAAGCCAGCAGCATCCGCTGTTCGTACCATTGTGCCAATGTTACCGGGGTCTTGAATATTGTCTAATAGCAACCAAGCTCCTGTAACATCAGAATCAGGATCTTGAATCTGTCGTTCTTTATTTGGAATTCGTACAATTGCAAATATGCCCTGGGTCGTCACAGTATCACTCAAACGGTCAGCAATTTTATCTGAAACAATTACTAATAAATCCTCAGGAACATCAAACTTAATTTCATCTAATTCATCTTGTGTGGCTACCACATAAACTACATCGGCTTCATTTTGGAGGACCTCATTTACTAAGTGACGTCCCTCAATTATGTACATTCCAGTCTTTTTACGGCCCTTTTTGGTTTTTAATTTTTCCCATTCTTTTACACGATTATTTTGTGTTGATAATATTGTTTCCATAGTTTTCCCCTTATTTAATGTTAGTAACTCATAACTCAATCAAACCATATATGACGCTAAATATCAACATTTCCAGCTTTTAAATTGCACAAGTTAGGCTATCAAATTATTTCTTTTCCCTTAGAAATGATAAAATACTATTATGACTTTGAAAGGAAGAGATTTTATGAAATCAGTTACAATTCAAGTTTTCGGTCGTGTTCAAGGGGTTGGGTTTCGTTATTTAACCAAAATGGTCGCTGACAAACTTAACATTAAGGGAACTGTGGCCAATTTAGACGATGGCTCAGTATACATTCAAGCGGAAGGCCCAGAAGACCATTTAAATGAGTTTATTAATACCGTTAAGATGTCGCCTTCACCAAGCGGCCACGTTGAAAAAACAACAATTGAGGATCAATCAGTTCAAAACTTTTCTGATTTTCGTGTAACAAACTAAAAATTCATTGAAAAACCAGTAATATTAACGTATAGTGTCTGGTGTTAGTTTAATTTGAAAGGGAATGTCTTAATGAAGAAAATGAAACACTTAGGCACGCTGACAGCAATCGCTGGATTAGCTTTGCTTTTGACTGGATGTGTCCAACGTACGAAGGCTGGGAAACCATATGGCGCCATTTATGACTATCTTGCGGTTCCAACTCAGCATGTCATGAGTTGGCTTGCTGGAATGCTTGGTGGGAGTTATGGTTGGGCTATTATTGCCGTAACCTTTATTGTGCGAATGATCCTTTTACCTATGATGATTAACCAATCACGTAAGGCAACCGTTCAACAGGAAAAAATGGCATTTGTAAAACCTCAAATGACTGCGATCCAAGAACGCCAACAAAACGCAACGACCAATGAGGAAAAGGCCGCTGCCAGCCAACAAATGATGAGTTTATACCGTGATAATGGCATTAGTATGACTGGTGGAATAGGCTGTCTCCCCATTCTAATCCAACTACCAGTGTTTGCTGCTCTGTACGCGGCAATTCAATATTCACCAGCACTTTCAAGTGGTGCACATGGTAGTATGTTTATGGGAGTCAGCCTTGGAAAACCAAGTATTTTTCTCGCTGCTTTGTCTTTTCTTGTTTACTTACTCCAAGGATGGCTAGGAACCTTGGGAATTCCTGCAGAGCAGAAGAAATCTATGATGTCCATGATGATCGTGAGTCCCTTAATGATCTTCTTTGTTTCATTTAGAGCTCCTGCCGGTTTAGGCTTATACTTCTTTGTTGGTGGAATTTTTGCATGTATACAAACTTTAATTATCTACTTCTACCGACCAAGAATTCGTGCCTCTGTAGCCGAAGAAATGAAAAAGAATCCACCAAAGGTTGTTGTTCCACCGATAAAACCGGCTGAACCAAAAACAACTGTTACACAAACCCAAAGGCATCACGACAATCGCCAACGGAATGCTGGTAAGCAACAGCATCATTCCGATTAACTTATAAGTAAAAAAATGGACCTGCAAATTGCAGGTCCATTTTTTATGCATTATCTGACTTTTCTTTCTTTGATTTTTCCTTTGTAGCTTGTTTATTAGTTTCCACCTTATCAATTGGCAAAGTAATTCTAAAAATTGAACCATACCCAACGGAGCTTTCAAGCGAAATCTTTCCGTGATAGCCTTCGATTAAACGCTGAGCAATCGATAATCCTAAGCCGTTACCACCTTTATCACGGCTACGGGCCTTATCCACTCGATAGAAGCGATTAAACACCTTTTTGACGTCTTCCTCTGAAATACCCTCACCGAAGTCTTGAATGGCAATCTGAACGCTACGAGTGTCCTCTGAAGCAGAAATATGAATTTCCTTACGTTTTGTAGAATATTTCACCGCATTATCAAGTAAAATAATAAGCACTTGTTCAAGATGGTTTCGATATATTTGAATAATCGGATTCGAATGAACATCACTGTCCAAAGTAAAGGTAAAATCCGGATGAATCATTTTAAAATCATTAAAAACTTGATTAACAACTCGCATAACTGGTGTTTCTTCTTTTGAAAAATGAATTTCCAATTGATCTGCCCGTGTTAAATCAAGCATTTCTTGCACCAAACTCTTCATCCGTTTTGTTTCTTCCAATGACGCTTGCAACGATTCATTTAAAATTTTGGGATCATCTTTGCCCCAGCGGTTTAACATCTCCATATGTCCCTGAATAACTGCAACTGGTGTGCGTAACTCATGAGAAACATCTTCAACAAACTGGTGTTGCTGATCAATGTAACGCTGCATCCGGTCTAACATATCATTAAAAACGATTGCTAAATCTGACAATTCGTCATTTCGTTCCAAATCCGGAATTCGGAGTTCAGTTTGAGGATCATCTGTCACTTTTTTCATCGTGTTATTCATCACAGTTATAGGGCGCAATAAATATGTGGCCAGTAAATAACCAAACACTGAAATCAATGCAAATGCAATAATCGTTAAAAGAATCACAATCCAGATAATCTTATGTTGGGTTCGTTTTACACTATTTAAAGTATCCACAACTTGGATATATCCAATTAATTCATTTTTACTATTTCGAATCGGTGCTCTACCGATTAAGCCATTAAATTGAGCGGCTTTTACACGTGATACAGTCCGTTTTTCAGGAAAATGAAACTTTTCAGAATCTCGTTTAGTGGCAAAAACCTGTTCACCTTTAAGACTGTAGACTGAAACGACAACATCTCTTCGCGCCAAATTTGTCAATAAAGAATTACTATACGGCCGTTCGTTTTGATCTGTATGTCCAACTGGACTGTCCGGACGTAAATATTTTCCGACAGTAATGCCATCAATTTCAGAAACTCCCTGTAAACGAGAATCAACGGAATCAATCGTCGTATTTACCTGAGCCCGTTCCTGACCAATCATGACTTGGGAAATACTATTAAATACAAAAAAAGAAAAAAAGGTAAATATGAACAGAACGCCAACGCCCGTTCCAATTGCCCATTTCCATTTTAAGGATAGTCTTCTTTTCGTTACACCTGTTTGATTAAATTGAAAATTAGTTTGTTTCTCACTCAAGATCGCATCACATACCCGGTTCCTCTAACTGTCTGAATATAAGACTGTTCACCAGGGCGATCAATCTTATTCCGTAAGTAACGTACATAAACATCTACTACGTTCGTTTCAACTTCATTGTCAATGCCCCAAACCTCATCTAAAAGCGCATCTCGAGACTGAACGACATTGATATTTTCCATCAACAATAATAAAAGCTGATATTCACGTTTGGTTAAATTAATAATTTTACCATCGCGCCGGGCAACTTGGTTTTCTTTTTCGATTGTAATGTCACGATAAGTAACCGTCGTTTGTTGAAAGGCTTTTTGTTCACTTTCAATATCAATCCGACGTAATAAAGCACGCAAACGAGCCAATAACTCTTCAATGGCAAACGGTTTTACGATATAATCGTCTGCACCATGGTCCAAACCAGAAACACGATCCATCACAGAATCCCTTGCAGTCATCATAATAATTGGTGTTGTTTTTGCCTCTCTTACCCGGCGACAAACCTCAATACCGTTTAATTCTGGCAACATTAAATCTAAAAGAATGGCATCGAAATTTTTATTTAAAGCCGCATCTAATCCCGAACGCCCATTAAACTGGACTTCCGTTTCGTACCCTTCATGTTGAAGTTCTAGCTCAACAAACCGTGATAAACTTTTTTCATCTTCAATAATTAGTATCCGACTCATTTTCCCACTCCTAATTAATTTATACTTGCATTATTTCCATTGTGCTTAATACATACAAAACAAAGTTTACCATTAAAATGAGATTTTGCCTAGAACTACTCACTTTTCTATAAGAAATTTTAAGTAAACAAAAAGCCTAAATTCGAATTTAAAGAATAAGATCTTCAAATCAAATTTAGACTAACCTAGAAAGTTTTATTGTTCTTTATACCATGGGAAATGATAAGTTCCCTCACGATCGACTCGTTCATAGGTATGAGCACCAAAGTAATCTCTTTGTGCTTGTAATAAGTTTGCTGGTAATACAGCAGAACGATAAGAATCATAGTAAGAAATTGCAGCACTGAACCCTGGAATTGGTACACCAGATTTAACTGCTAACCCAACGATATCACGTACCGATTCTTGATACTTTTTAGCAATATCTTTAAAGTAATCATCTAACAGTAAGTTATTTAATTCGGGATCCTTATCAAAGGCATCTGTAATATTCTGTAGAAATCCAGCTCGAATAATGCAACCTGCACGCCAAATCTTAGCAATTTCACCAAATTGCAAATCCCAATCATAATGCTTAGAAGCAACTTTCATCTGTTCAAAACCTTGTGCATAGCTCATGATTTTGCTGAAATAAAGTGCCTGACGAATTTTTTCAATTACTTCATCTTTGTCAAAACTAACTTTACCTTCAGGTTTAGGAAGCACTTTGCTAGCTGCCAATCTTTCATCCTTTAAAACTGAAATGTAACGCGCATAAACAGATTCAGTAATAAGTGATTGTGGCACGCCTAATTCAAGTGCATTTTGAGAACTCCATTTACCAGTTCCCTTGTTGCCACCCTTATCCATAATTAAATCAACAATTGGCTTGCCGGAGCCTAAATCATCTTTACGGGTTAAAATGTCAGCCGTAATTTCAATCAGATAGCTATCTAATTCGCCCTTATTCCATTCAGAAAATGTATCTGCAATTTCATCAACGGAGAGGCCAACCATATTGCGTAACAAATTATAACTTTCATCAATTAACTCTTCATCGCCATATTCGATCCCATTATGAATCATTTTAACGTAATGACCAGCACCATTTGGTCCGATATATGTGACACATGGAGTTCCATCTTCGGCCTTAGCAGCCATCTTTTCAAAGATTGGTGCCACTAAGTCATATGCTTCCTTTTGGCCACCAGGCATCATTGAAGGACCTTCTAAAGCACCCAGTTCACCACCAGAAACACCAGTTCCGATAAAGTTAATTCCTGAATTATCTAATTCTGCATTTCGACGCATTGTGTCTTCAAAGAAGGTGTTTCCACCATCAATCAAAACGTCTCCTTTGTCCAAATGTGGAAGTAATTGTGCAATTACAGCATCTGTTGCTTTTCCAGCCTTTACCATCATCATGATTCGACGAGGTTTTTCAAGTGAGTTCACAAAGTCCGCAATTGTGTAACTTGGAACCAAATGCTTTTCTGGATGATCAGAAACAACTTTTTCTGTTTTGGAGCCTGTTCGATTATATATTGCAACCGTGTAGCCGCGGCTTTCAATGTTAAGGGCCAAGTTCTTGCCCATAACTGCCATACCGACTACCCCAATTTGTGGTTTATCCATGTTGCTGCCTCCTAATATTTAGTTCATGCTAATCGTAACAAAAACGCTAACAAAGTTAAAGCTATTCAATTCAAAAATAATTTTAATTTTATGCAAAATAAAAAGCAGGAAAAACCATGGCTTTTTCCTACCTTTTTGATAAATAAATTTAATTATTTACTTTTAACATCCATAACTTGCTTGCCATCATAAAATCCACAGCTTGGGCAAACACGATGTGAAACTCGTAATTCACCACAATTTGGACATGGTGCCAAACCTGGAGTTAGTAATTTGATATGTCCACGACGATTACGTTTACGTGATTTTGATGTTTTTCTTTTTGGTACGGCCATCAATAGCACCTCCTTTAAGAGAATTACGGTTTCCCGTTAATTTTTATGTCTTACATTAAAACTACTTAGATTCAGAGTTCTCTGATTTAAATAAGTCTTTTAATTTAGCAAGACGTGGATCAACATGATTAATTTTTTTCTCTTCTTTGTCCTCTTCAGAAACAACTTCCCAATCCTTGCCAGCTGGCATTGGTTCGTTACCTGTTTCTTCTTCAGGTGAGAAAATTTGCATCGGGATCTGCAAAATAATATTATCAGCTACTGCTCGTGAAAAGTCAATTCGATCATCTTTGACAGGTAAAACTGTTTCTTCAGGACCGAAACGATCCAAATTGGTTCCTTCAACCACATAATACTCGTTGATTGAAAAGTCTAAGTCCAAATCAACAGGTTTTAGTGATCGTGAGGATGGTACCACAATTTTTCCAGTAACTTTAGCTGTAACTAATGCTGCATCCCGATCTTTAATTGCATCCCCATCAACTTTAATTAATGAGGCATCCGAAACCCCGAAAGACCGATTAACCAAATCTTCCTTTAAATCAAGATTCTCACTAAAGTGGAGAGGTTCTCTGTGTTTCATAAGATCAGAAAGTGACCAATTCATCTAAAAACCTCCTAATGCAACGAGTTTAATTATACCTGTGCAAAAAATCTTTGTCAATGGAAATTCCTTGACAGTCAAGTTAAAATGATTGGTTTTCTACCAACACTTTGCTCTACGCCACTGATTAAACTATAAACATTGTCAGCTTGAAGCGTTGTCTGATAATTTGATGTAGCTTTATTTTGTCCAATTTTACTTAATATTGGTAAATCTGCCTGGGCAAATTGATGTAAAAGTTGTCTACCAGTATTATCAAATCCCAGCACCCTTAAAATCGTTGGTTGATTAAGCATTTGCGAAGTGTGAAGATTCAATACAATTGCCATACACAATCTTTGCAAATGCGTGTAAGTATAACGTTTGGTCTTCATCAGAGCTAAAAATGATTTCAAATCCGAACTGTCCTTAATAAATTTTTTAAACCGATATTCAATTCCTTCAGACATTCCATAAATTTGTTTCAAGTCTGTTACTGATTCCGTAATGATTCGATACTTCAAAAACGGCCATAATTTTTGCCAGTCCACTACTTCTCTGGACAAATCCATTTTAGTTTGTTCTGGAACAAACTTTTGATAATTTAATGACCCTTTCAAACGAGCTTCACGAATCGCAGAAGCACTCGCAATATGCCGATGCTCTAGTAATTTTTCATCATGTTCTGCTTCTTTTCGCCTAATTGGCAGTAATTTGATTGAACTTTTAAGCTGTTGCGCTGCATTGAAATAGTTAAAAGCTAAAATATCGTTGGCATTTTCTAAATTAACACCCGTTTTTCCCTGCAGCGAAGTAAATAGCTGACTAGCAAAACTTTGTGCATAACTATCATTTTCTATTTTCAGATTTTGAGCCTCTACAGCCATTTTTTTATAATCCTGCTGAGGGTGTTCACTACCAAAGACTAAATAATCACTCTTTATTAAGGTGGCCATTTGTACTGCTCCCATGGCAAAAAGATGGGCGGCCTGCATTGACACATTAATTGGAAGTTCAATTACTAAATTGGCACTTCCCAAAAGAGCCTCTCGAGTCCGTTTCCACTTATCAACAATTGCTGGCTCTCCACGTTGCAAAAAGTTTCCACTCATAAACACAACCAGAATGTCAGCCTGTGTGAGTTCTCGAGCTTTATCTAAAAGATACTGATGACCATTATGAAAAGGATCAAACTCCGCAATGACACTACAAACTTTCATCTAGTCACCTACTTTACACATTCAAAAAACCACCGGGTACTTTTTTCATCAATTTTTGATTTTCCAAAGTTGCTTGAACAACTAACTGTTTGGAATCCAACCGATTTCAATAGATCTATATAGGTATCCAAATCATAAGTACGTTCATGGTGCAACTCATTAATTTTAGTATACTGATTTTCCTTGCTGTTCTTAACAAAGAAGGTTAAATCATGTTCAACACTATGTGGTTCCTCGGTTTGATAAGTAGTCCACAAGAAGGCTTGCTGATCATCAACATAATTATACATGTAGCCCGGGTACACTTCATCAGTTTGGTATGGAGAAATTACATCAAACAAAAATTTTCCCTTATCATTAAGGTGTTCAAAAACTTGACCAAAACACTGCTTTAATGATGACTCATCTGGTAAATAACAAAGTGAATCTGCAAAACAAGAAACCACATCATATTGATCTAATTCACTTAAATTCAGCATATCTCCTTGAACAAGTGGTAATTCAACATCCGCTTCATGTGCATGTTCATCAGCCAAAGCCAACATTTCATCCGATAAATCAAATCCAGATACCTGATATCCATCCTGAATTAACTTAACAGCTAAACGGCCACTGCCACAGGCTAAATCCAACCAATTGGCGTTTTTATCCGGTTGGCGTTCAGAAACAAAATCCAGCCACTGATCGTACATAGCTGGATCCATTAGGTCATCATATAATTTGGCAAATGTTTGGTAAATCATGCCTCAATCCACGGTTTAACATCAACTGGTGTCGCTTCTGACCATAGCTTCTCCAAGTTATAATATTTCCGCTGATCTGTTTGAAAAACATTGACGATAACATCGCCAAGATCAATTAAAATCCATTCAGCTGCCCGTTGCCCCTCAACATGACGAATTGAAACGCCGGCCTTTTCGTTCTGATCAACAATTTCATCAGCAATCGCATCAACCTGACGATTTGAATCTGCACTCATAATAACAAAATAGTCTGCTAAAAGGCTAACATTTTCCATATCTAACGCCACAATATTTTCAGCCCGTTTGCTATCTGCTGCTTTAACTGTTGTTTCCAAAATATCTTTACTTTCTGTCACTGAATTTTCTCCTAAATTGCACTCTGCCATGCATTATACGTTGTAATGGTTCCTGGATAAACAGGTTTTGAATTTTCAATCAAATGTTTCAACGTTTGTTGCGTCTGAAAGAAAACACCCTTTTTTAAACTCTCGTGCGTAATCTTACGAGCTTCATCGACACCTGGGAAGTCACGTCCAGGTTCAATATAGTCTGCCATATATACAATTTGATCCAACAAGGTCATATAAGGTGCCCCAACGGTATGCCGACGAACAGCATTTAAAATTTCTTCATCAAAGATATGTAATTCGTCTTTGATAAATTCTGCGCCAACTATCCCGTGCCAAATTGCATTGCCATAGTCCAACAAATCCGGACTCATTTGTTTGTCGTTAATAACTTTAATAAAATCATGATCCGAACGCTGTTTCGCATAATCATGTAAAAGACCCGCAATTGCAGCTTTTTCTGGATCATAATTATTTTCTTTAGCCAATTGGATAGCTTGTTGCTCAACCCGCAGACAATGTTGGAAACGTTTGTCATCAAGCTTTTCTTGAACTTTTCCAACTAACTGTTCTCTCGTATAAGGAATCAAATTCTTTTTATATTCAATTGTTTCATTTTTTTCCATAAAGTTTATTCTCCTCAATATACTCACAAACAGAATCCGGAACTAAATACCGAATAGAATGATGTTTTGCAATCTTTTGCCGAATTAGCGTAGAACTCACATCAATTTCTGGCGTATCCACCCACAAAATCGGATAAGCACTATGAACTTTTACGCCGGGACGCTTTACGCCAACAAATTGTACTAGTTTGGCGAGTTCAGCGATGCGATACCATTTTGGTAAGTATGCCACCATATCAGCGCCAATTATAAAATAATATTGGTTTTCTGGGTGCTCTTTTTTCAAGGTCACAATCGTATCGTAACTGTAACTCTTGCCACCACGCTTAATCTCTGCTAACTCGACTCCAAAATTAGGATTTCCAATAACTGCCCGTTTTACCATCGCAACTCGGTGTTCGGCCTTAATTGCCTGTTTAGTATCCACATGAGGTGGTTGAAAATCTGGCATGAAATCAACCCGATCCAGCCCTAATTGTGTGCAAACTTGCTCCGCGATGATCAAATGCGCCAAATGTGGCGGATTAAACGTACCGCCAAGTAAGCCAATTCTTTTATGCGGAATATCACTCACTAATTCAGTCTCAACTTCAGTTTTAGTTTGTTGATTTACCTTTGTTGTAGTCAAAATTTCTCACACTCCGTCAATTAAACTTAAATTTCCTTAACCTGTGCAGAAATTACTCGTTTATCCTCGTCATCCGATTCTTTAAATAGAACCAAAACGTGACCAATTATTTGAACAACTTGAATATCCGTGTGATCTTCAATATATGCTTTAACTTCCTGCGTAGTCACATCTGTATTCTGTTGTAAATTGATTTTAATTAACTCATAATTATTTAAAGCAGCGTCCAACTGAGAAACCCAAGCTTCTGTTAAACCATTTTTACCAACCGAAAACTTAGACCGAAAACGTTGGGCTTTGCTTCGTAAAAATCTCTTTTGTTTTCCTCTTAAATTCATATTTTCCTCTTTCGTTTTTAAACTAAGGGTTTGCGAATGACTACCGAAATACCTTTAGGAGCCCAAACTGCAACTGTTGAATGCTCCGGAACAGTTATCCACCCCAAGCCTTCAATAACCACATCGCTTCTATTCTCCAAATGTAACTCATGTCTTTGTAATTCAGGCAGCTTTTTCAAACCATCCTCATCTGGTGGGGTCAAATAAGTCCCGACATGCTTATCATAAAAATCATCTGCATTAAGTAATTTAGTCCGATGAACCATTAAATTATTTTCAAAATATGTGCTAACAGCCCCATGACCTCTCAAATAATCAAAACGGGCAATTCCTCCAAAGAACAAAGTTTGTTGATCGCTTAATTGAAATGTCTTTGGTTTGATTGTCTTTTGAGGTGACACATATTTCAAATCTTTACCAGTTAACACGTGGGCCATTTGGTCTTCGTGCACTATCCCTGGTGTATCGATTAACATCTTGCCATCAGCAAATGGAATTTCAATTTTATCAAGTGTCGTTCCTGGAAAACGGGAAGTCGTAATCAAATCTTCAATACCATTGTTTAAACGAATGATTTGATTAATTAAAGTCGATTTTCCAACATTAGTAACTCCAACAACATAGGCATTTCGTTTTTTTCGATATTTTTCGATTGTATTTAGAAGTGTTTCAATCTCATCTGGTTTTTTGGCACTTGTAATCAATACATCAATCGGGCGAATTCCCTGAGCATTGGCTTGTTGTCTAAGCCACTCTTTCATTCTGGAACGTTTCATTGACTTTGGAAATACATCATCTTTATTTCCCACCAATAAAATTGGGTTATCACCAACGAAACGATGAATGCCAGGAATCATACTGCCATTGAAATCAAACATATCAACCACATACACAATTAAAGCATCATCATCACGAATCTGACCTAATAATCTTAAAAAATCATCATCTGTCAAAGAAACTGGTGCAATCTCATTATAATGTCTAAGTCGAAAACAGCGCTGACAGTATACTTCTCCTTTTTCTAAGCCCTTGTCTAAGGCTCCTTTGGGGGTATAACCAGTTTCATCTTTTTCGGTTGTTTGAATTTTTGCGCCACAGCCAATACAATAAACCTCTTCAGCTTCATCCATTTATTTAATTTCCTCCTGCCAGGCCGCTCCTGGATATTTTTTAACAAGTCTTTTTTTTATAAAGTATTCAAAAAAACGATTTATTTTTGTGTTCCAAGCATCCGAATTCAACAATGGCTTTACTAAAATACTTTTTGTTCCTGCCATATTAGCAGCCCAAATATCTGTCAATAGTTGGTCGCCTACCATAACAACCTCATCGGCATTCAAATTTAATTTTTTCAAGGCTCGATGAATGCCATATCCAAACGGTTTTAGTGAACGTGAAACAAATGGTAATTCAATGTGGCTTAATGCCCGTTTGACATGTGGACGACTATTATTAGACACAACAACTACCGGAATCTTTGCAGTCCGCATTTCAGCAATCCAGCGTTTCAGTTCACTTGTTCCTTCTGGATTATCCCAGGCAATCAATGTATTATCTAAATCCGTGAGGACTGCCTTAATTCCGGCCTTTCTTAATTCCTCAGGAGTTAAACTATAAATTCTTTTCACCTGCCAGGTTGGTTTAAACTTTTCAATCATACTACTCTCCTTAAAACACACTATCATATCATTATAGTTGATTTTCATTTTTTTTGCATTTAAACTTATCTGAGAGTTCGAGTCAAATTTTAATAGAGGTGCTTAACTTAAAACACAAGCCGTTTAGCTAAAGAAATAGACCGTAGTGGGTTAACATGATCATATACTTCAAGTTTCTGAATTAACTACCGTTATTAAAAAGGAGGCCCATCATGCAAGCATTCGGTTTTAAACAATTTGGTGATCCTAAAGTTTTTGAAGAACTAACCATTCCCAAACCTGAGCTAAAAAAGGGACGAGTTATTGTCCAAACTTCAGCATTCGCAATGAATCCTTTTGACAGCAAACTGCGTCGTGGCCTAATTCCATTCAAAAAAGCACCTAATTTCCCCTTAATTCCGGGAAGTGATGTTGCTGGAACCGTTGTCGATCTGGCCTCTGATGTCACGGAATTTCAAATTGGTGATCCCGTAATTGGACGAACAACCACCGGTTCCTACGCTGAATTTGTATCCGTTCCACATTTAAAATTAGTTCACAAGCCTGATTCGATTCCTTTTTCCGAGGCTGCTGGTGTGCCCAATGCTGGTGTGACTGCTTATGATCTTCTTAAAAGTGCTCTTCAATTAGAAAATGTTACGTCAATCTTGGTCTTAGGTGGCTCAGGTGTTGTGGGTTCATTCGTCATTCAAATTGCCAAAGCAATGGGCCTGTTTGTAGCAACCACCGCTTCTCAAAAAAATGCCGATTTTGTTAAAAAAATGGGCGTAGATCTTTTTATACCGACGGATCAATTAACCAAAAGAAACTTTCTAGATGATGCCCCAGTTGATGTTCTAATTGACGCAACCCCGCAGGCCTTCAAAGGCAATAACACTTATAGATGGCTAAAATCAACCGGTCAATTGGCATCATTAAATGGTTTCTCAAATAGTTTTCAATCTCAATCATCTAAACAAACCATTATTGATTTTAATGATGCAAACTATCACCAAAATAAAAAAGCTTTGACTTACTTAGTTGAACTTATTTCCCACAATCAACTCAAGGTCCCTATAGCTAAAGTTTTTCCTTTTTCATTGAAAGGTATTGTTGAGGGCCAACAACTATTAGATACCCACCACAGTCCTGGCAAAATTATTGTTGCTAAAAAAACTAAATAAAAAACAAGCCTAATACCAGAAGTATTGGTACTGAGCCTGCTCGAAAAAAAATCCTCGTCATTGAAAATCATTTCACAATTTGAAATAACTTTACAACCCGAGGATTTTTATTATGCGATCGCTTTTTTAGCAGTTTCTACTAATGATGTAAATGCTGCTGCATCATTAACAGCAAGATCAGCTAACATCTTACGATTAATATCAACTTCAGCAACCTTTAAACCGTGCATTAATTGGCTGTAACTCATATCATTTAAACGAGCTGCTGCATTAATCCGGGCGATCCAAATTTTACGGAAGTCTCCCTTACGATTACGACGGTCACGGAATGCATACAAACCAGACTTCATAACTTGGTCTTTAGCAACCTTGAAGTTAGTATGTTTTGGTCCGCGATATCCCTTAGCAAGCTTTAAAATTCGTTTACGACGACGATGTGTTACTGTTCCACCCTTTACTCGTGGCATAATAATTCCTCCTAGAACTGGTCACCCAGCATGATATTCTTTAAATTAATTAAATTACTTATTGATTGGAGCTAGCATCTTACGATAACGTTTAACGCTCGTATGATCCATCATGCTTAATCCACGTAATTGACGACGTTGTTTCTTCGTTTTTCCATGGAATCGGTGACTCGTGTAGGCGTTGGCACTCTTGAAGCCACCATTACCAGTCCGTTTAAAACGTTTTGCTGCTGCACGATTTGTCTTCATTTTTGGCATAATCTGTTCCTCCTACTTTTTACTTTTCTGAAATTGGCGCCAGCATCAAAAACATGCTTCGTCCATCCATTTTAGGATACTGTTCGATTGTAGCAACATCAGATGCTGCTTTAGCCATCCGATTTAGCACTTCACGACCAATTTCCTTATGCGTAATTGCACGACCCTTAAAACGAATCGAAACTCGGACTTTATCACCTTTTGCCAAGAATTTTTTAGCATTCTTAAGCTTTGTATTAAAATCATTCGTATCGATTGTAGGGCTTAGACGAACCTCTTTGATACTGATTGTCTTTTGTCGCTTACGAGCTTCACGTTGTTTCTTTTGTAGTTCGAAACGATATTTTCCATAATCCATGATCTTGGCAACTGGCGGTTTAGCTTTCGGAGAAACTAATACCAAATCAAGTTCTGCTCGATCTGCTAAATCTAACGCTTCTTGTTTCGACTTTACACCCAATTGAGTGCCATCATCACCAATTAATCGTACTTCACGGGCACGAATACCGTTGTTAACCATCATATCAACAGCTATGGCAGTTCACCTCCAAATTATTTTAAGAAAAATGCAGAAAAAGACGAGGTGCATACACACCCCGCCAGTCAGACTATTAACTAGTCTTTTCATCGTTTTAGCCCAGCGATTCAATCACTAAGGCGAGAAGCGGGTGCCTCTGCTTAATTTCTCAACTTCATAAGTTTACCAGAAACAGCCTGCCCTGTCAAACAACCTACTTGAGTGTATGTGTCAAGTTTTCCTAGGTGCCTTA
>NZ_JQBD01000160.1 GCF_001437255.1 Pediococcus damnosus
TCTACAATATCTGTTGTTGGTAATAGATTTTTATCTATTACTGATGACAGATTTTTTGTTTATCATTAGAATAAAAAAGCGGACATCTCCCGTCCGTTAACTTGCTCCCACCACAGAATTAAGTCAAGAAAGGAAATGCCCTATGTCAAATGATACTACGAAAATGTTGTTAGGAATAGATGATGAACACTTAATAATTGAGGAAGGACAAGTGGGTGATGATGGAGTGATTCGATTGGTGGGGTCCCTAAACTACACCCCCAAGGCATGCCGCAATTGTGGGATTATCAATGATCACCAAATTATTGGCTATGGTTGGCGGAAGACCACCATTAGATTCGCAAAAACATTGGGCAGCACCGTTATCCTGTGTCTCAATCGGCGAAACTTTCACTGTAAGGCTTGTCATACCAATTTCCTGGCGCAGACGAATGCGGTGCCGAAACACTGCACGATTTCAAATACGACCCGCAAACAATGCTTAGAAAAACTGACCGAACCGGTTTCGCTCAAACACATTGCCGATGAGTTATCCACTTCGGATTCATTCGTTGGTCGGCAGCTCTTGCGCGCTGAACGGGACTTTCAAACCAACTGGCACTATTTACCAAAAGTTCTCCTCATGGACGAAGTTAAAAGCACTAAGAGCGCCACCGACGCGATGAGCTTTGAATTTATGGACGCGGAAACCCACGAATTGATCGACCTGTTACCCTTTAGGACCATCTATCAGCTTCAAAAGTATTTCCAGCATTACGACCAGGCTGCGCGAGAAAATGTGAAAATTATCGTCACCGATATGAACTATACCTATCCCAAATTGGTGGGGCAGATCTTTCCGAACGCCATCGTTGTCATCGATCCGTTCCACTTGGTTAACGCTTTAAATCGAGCTTTTAATAAGACGCGGGTGCGCCTCATGAAAACCCTGGCGACTTCCTCACGCGAGTATCACGCCCTAAAACGCTATTGGAAACTATTATTAACGCCGGAAAATCACCTCAACTACGAAGCTTTCCGTAAGTGGACAAACTTCCCTTATCCAGCGACTGCCACTGATGTGGTTGATGCTTTATTGGACATTGATCCCGAGCTCAAGCAAACTTACAACGTGATGAATCGGTTACGTGAAACCATCAAAAACCGTGATTGGCCCAACTATAATCAAGTATTCCATCACTTAGAGGGCTGCTCGGAAGAGATGTTGGCAACCCTCCAGACCCTAGCGACTCATCATGATGAAATTGGCAATACCTTTACTCACCATTACACCAACGGGCCCTTAGAAGGTTCAAACAACAAGATTAAAGTCATTAAACGCACTGGATTTGGTTACCGAAACTTCTTCAGATTCCGGCTAAGAGTGCTGTTCGCTTTTCGAGTTCATACAAAAAGAGCTCTAATCACCAAGTGATTAGAACTCCAATATTTTGTTCACCAACAACAGTTGACGAAGAACC
>NZ_JQBD01000161.1 GCF_001437255.1 Pediococcus damnosus
AGTTAGCGCCCATGCCGGGCGCACCAAAAAAGGAGAATTCATTTTGAATTCTCCTTTTGCATTTAATAAATAAGAACCAAGCCAAACAAAAAGACAGTATTAGAAGTTGCTTAACTTCTAATACTGTCTCTGGCGGTTCATCAACAGGATTTGACAAAGAGACTTAATAAATAAGTATTTTGTATTTTAAGATGCTTAATCTTTAATGCTGTCTTGGACGGTTCATCAACAGTCTTGGCAAAAAGCCTTGAGTATTAAAAAAAAAAAACGATCAATTTCTCTTTTTGAATGAGAAACAATCGCTTATACAGTATGCTCTAAACCAAGGCGGTAACCGGATTTGAACCGGTGATGAAGGTTTTGCAGACCTCTGCCTTACCACTTGGCTATACCGCCATTTGAACCAAATAAAAAAGCTCACACTGAGCTTATATGCCGCCGGTGGGGGTCGAACCCACACTCCCGGTAAAGGGAACTGGATTTTGAGTCCAGCGCGTCTGCCAATTCCGCCACAGCGGCATCTCTTAATATTATCCGGTTAAATTAAGTTCAAAGTAAGAACTTCTAACCTCAAGGATAACTAAAAATCATCCTTAGGGCGGTAGGTGGGAATCGAACCCACGCGTGCCGGATCCACAAACCGGTGCGTTAACCACTTCGCCACTACCGCCAACAATGGCAGGGATAGTAGGAGTTGAACCCACATCGACGGTTTTGGAGACCGCAGTTCTACCATTAAACTATATCCCTATTATAAAAATGGAAGGGAGTGGATTCGAACCACCGAACCCGAAGGAGCGGATTTACAGTCCGCCGCGTTTAGCCAGACTTCGCTACCCTTCCATAATATGGCGCGAGACAGAGTCGAACTGCCGACACACGGAGCTTCAATCCGTTGCTCTACCAACTGAGCTATCGCGCCAAAAAATGACATATTTAATATTCATTTCAAACGGTTCCAACGAGACTCGAACTCGTGATCTCCTGCGTGACAGGCAGGCGTCCTAAACCAACTAGACCATGGAACCAATAATTTAAATGGAGAGTACAGGGCTCGAACCTGTGACCCTCTGCTTGTAAGGCAGACGCTCTCCCAACTGAGCTAACTCTCCATAAAAATGACCCGTACGGGATTCGAACCCATGTTACTGCCGTGAAAGGGCAGTGTCTTAAACCACTTGACCAACGGGTCATAACATAATTAAAACGGAGAGTAAGGGATTCGAACCCTTGAGACGGATAAATCCGTCTACATGATTTCCAGTCATGCTCCTTCGGCCAGCTCGGACAACTCTCCATATCCAAAACCAAACTCCGGCAGGCGGGCTCGAACCGTCGACAA
>NZ_JQBD01000162.1 GCF_001437255.1 Pediococcus damnosus
GAGAGTGTCAAATTTTATGTGTAAATGAAAAAGCCTCTCACTTTTGAACTAAAACATTGATTCTAAAGTGTCTTGAACTAGATTGAACCCTTTATGTGTTCGTCGCCCAAATTTGTCATTGTAATCAAGAATTACAGTCATTAAGGTTCTTTCCAAAGATTCTTCGTTGGGAAATTGTTCACGTTTCTTTGTTTGTCGCTTAAATTTTTTGTTAAATGATTCGATAAGATTGGTACTATAAATACTAGACCGGATAGCCGGTGGAAAATTAAAAAATACCAGTAATTTCTGGTTCTTTAATAAAGCTTGCGTAACTTTGGGATATCTTTTGCGCCAATGGTCAACAAAGTTGGCTAAGCTGTGCTCAGCCATTCGTTTATTGGTTGCTTGATGAATTAACTTAAAATCATTTAACACAGCTTTACGGTCATGAACCCGTACATGATGCGAAATATTACGACTTACATGAACTAGGCATTGCTGAATAACGGCGTTTGGATAATATTTACCAACGGCAGTTTCGAGGCCAACCAATCCATCGGCCACAAAAAGTAAGGTTTGTTGTACGCCACGATCCTTCAAATCAGCTAATACTTCAGACCACACAGAACTAGATTCTGTCGGAGCTATCTTGTAAGACAGCACTTCCTTATGACCATTAGGTTGAATGCCAATCGCAATATGAACTGCTTCTTTGGCAACTGTGTCACGTCGCAAGGGAAGATATGTGGCATCTAAATAAACGACAGCGTACCGTTCTGATAACGTTCGATTCTTGAAAGCTTCAACTTGTTCGTTAACTACCTTAGTTAGATTGGAAACTGTCTGTGGCGTGTAATAGGAACCATACATTTTTTCCATCAGCTCGGCGATCTCATGAGTGGTAATTCCCTTTTGATAAAGCTGAATGATGGTTTGTTCTAACTGGTCTGTTCGTCGTTGATAGGCTGGTAATGTGTGGTTAACAAATTCTCCGTTTCGATCACGGGGAATCGTAAGATTCAATTCGCCATATTTTGTATTAAAGGTTCTCGTGTAGTGGCCATTACGAGAATTTCCTGAATTGAAGCCATTCCTATCATAGGGCTCATAACCTAAAAATGCAGAAAGTTCATTTTGTAATAGCTCATTAACGGCCGTTTCTAGTTGATCTTTGAAAATAATATCTAGATCCTGACGCTGCGCTAGTGCTGTGACGATTTCTTTGGTAAACTGATTCATGGGGAAGCCTCCTGTGATGTTTGTTTAGACGCTAACTATCATAAGGGAGAGGCTTCCTTTTTTCAATGAATCATTTACACATAATTATTTAAACACTC
>NZ_JQBD01000163.1 GCF_001437255.1 Pediococcus damnosus
TCCCCGATTCACGAGGAATCAGGGATTTTGGGTTTAGCAAGTAGCTACACGACAGCTACTTAGATTCAGTCGATTTTAACTTGCCGGTGAAAATCGACTGAACATTGTTCTTAATTTGTAGGTTAATTATACCGCAAACCAGTCCCAAAGGACAAGTTAAGGATAGTTAAAAACAAATTGAAGTCAATGGACTAAGTAGCTAACTGAAGCTATTTAGTCCATTTTTTGTTGTTAGAAATTAAAAAAGTTGCCGACTGGGCAACTCACAAACAGACACATGCTGGTGAATTACAAAGTTGTCACAACCAATGAATACTTTGTAATTCAGTTAGAGCATATCAGATTTGTATTTTAAAACAAGTCAGATGTTTTAGCAACTCTCTTTTGAGCCAGCATGGGTCGAGTATAGAAAGGGAGTTTTTATAATGGATCAAACAAATTTCAAGTTTTATCAAGCTGACAATGTTTATGGAGCCTTATTTTTCCAGTTTCCTAAGGTATTAATGTATGGCGAGCAATACAAGCATTTAAGCAATGACGCTAAATTAGCCTATATGGTACTAAAAGACCGGCTAGAGTACTCTTTGCGTAACAACTGGGTGGACGAAGACGGCAACATCTACTTTGTCTATACGAATGCTGAACTCATGGAACTATTCAACTCTTCCGAAAAGACCGTGATTAAGATCAAAAAAGAACTAGAGGGGCTTAATCTACTGCGGCAAAAACGTATGGGTTTTCAGCCTAAGGCAGGTAAACAGCTACCAAATCGTCTCTACCTTGCTGGCCTCGATGTACAAGCAAATGACGTGTATTTGCGTGGTGAACAGTCAGAAACGCCCGAAACCCTTGCTGCGCGCAGAACTGTAAATTCTACAGTTCAGCATGACACCGTTGAAACCCTTGCTGCGCGCAGAACTGTAAATTCTACAGTTCAGCATGACACCGTTGAAAAGGACGCTCAAACCCTTGCTGCGCGCAGAACTGTAAATTCTACAGTCAATCTATATAAAGACTCTAAAAACATAGATACTAATAGATACAATATAGATACTCAAAAGTTGGACTTTTCCACAGCCCATTTTTCACCAGCAGAAATTCAAAAGCAAAACCAGGATTTGGCGAACCATGCTAATGACTTCTTAACTGATGAAGACAGTGGCTTACCGGTTTTCTTAGAACCCGAAGCTGTGCAACTACTTAGTTTTTGGTGCCGTACCC
>NZ_JQBD01000164.1 GCF_001437255.1 Pediococcus damnosus
AACTGCCATGATTGTCTCATCTCCTTTCTTTCACTACTACCATTATACTACCTTTTGAGTACCTTATCAATAGATAAAGCCCTGGCCTCAAATCACTTGAGCTTGGCGTTGATCTAAAGGCTGAACTTTTGAGCTGGTTAGCTCTGGCACTCATTTAAAAGCCCCTATTCTTCTGTTTAAGCCATTTAAATCTAACTTGAGTATAAAGATGTTAGTAAGTCTTAAAACTGTTTAGAAAGGATTTTGTAGCCTTTTAGGACTAGTAGTACAACCCACTGTTATCGTTGTCGGCCGACTTTTCTTCTTCGGGGTGTTTGGCCGCATATTCTCTAGCCGCTTGTTTATTCCACCAAACGCCAAATAGGTTTTGCATGGTGCCGTACAAGTAGTTCTCAACATTCTTGATGTGCTTCTCATTGCTTCTCAGGGCGTTAAAGTAGCGTCTCAAGGCTTTAGTCATTAAAGGTTTCAGTTCTTCGTCGTAAAGCGGGATTATGACACCAATATCTTTGTGATCTTTCTCAACTCGGTACTTAGCATTTAAGATAATGCCAATGAAGCGCCGCATTTGTTGCGGGGTACGGCACCAAAAACTAAGCAGTATTCATCATGTTACAGCACCCAAGTAAAAGCTACGAAGATAAAAACATTCATCCTCAAAATATGTAACCTAGAAAAAAGGCCTCCAGTGTTAAACCGGGAGCCTTTTTTAGTATACCAAGTAACCCACATTCACCGCGGAACTTCCACATTCCGTTCTTTTTTGATTGTGAACTTGTCCAAAAAAGAAGTGGTATAGGTCGCAGATTGACTTTAATTGGGGAAAGGAAGTTTGTGAAAATTACTGGTATTACTCCTAGACCATTCCCTTAAATTCAACTGTCTCATTCTTTGTATTAACCAAAAACTTACCGACACTCCCCTGATACTTCACGGATACTTTAAAGGAATACTTGTAATTTACCCGAGTATATCGAATACTACTAATTCTTCCCTGATACCCTTGACTACGCAAAACTCTCTTCACTTGGTTCCTTTGTCGATCAGTAATTCTTGCAGAACTCCGATAGATTGTCTTCTTAACGATCACATCTGGATTCAATGGAACAATGTAATCCTTACATTCCAACAATTCCACCAACTTTCTTTTTTTCTTTATATTTGTCTTGACGGGTTACGGTTTTCCATTCAGTTTAGAGGGAGTGACGT
>NZ_JQBD01000165.1 GCF_001437255.1 Pediococcus damnosus
TTTCCTACATTTTACGGGTGCCTTTTACAACGTCTTTGTTTCAATTGATTGGAATTCGCAAAAAAAACAGATTTTAAGGAATCGTTTTATAGCCGAATTTATAAATTCAAATCCATGAATTAATTTACAAAAATATAAAAATACAGCAACTTAAAAAATTTCTTTTTAAGTTGCTGTATTTTTATACTTAATTAACGATTATTAAAAATGTTGAATTTTTGTAGTTATTGGCGATCTGTTTTACCCAAAGAGAAGACAGCAACACAGCCTAAACCAGTGTGACTGCCAATGGTTGGTCCAATGTGTTCAATCAATATTTGGGCTTTGGGAATGTTTTCGTGGATGTGATCAGAAACTAATTTAGCAGCGTCATCAGCTTGACTCGTAGCAATCACGATTCTGGGATTATCCCGATTTTCTAATGTCTCAAGCGTATTGTCTGCTAGTTCTTTCAATGATCTTCGGCGGGATCTAACTTTACTGACTACGCGTAAGTAACCCATTGTATCAACATCCATCACTGGTTTAATTTGAAGAATAGACCCAACTGCCGCTGATGCACGAGATACGCGGCCACCGTGATATAGGTAATTAAGATCATTAACCGTGAACCACTGGCGATAACGTAACCGGTTAGTTGTAAGCCAGTTAGTCAGTTCGGTGATTCCCATACCTGCTTTTTTCTTATCAATGGCATCCAGCAACATTAACCCTTCACCACAACTTGCAGCAAGGGAATCCACCAAGAAAATTTGTGCATCCGGATACTCCTGCAAAAGCATGTTTTTAGCATTTTTTGCATTATTAAACGTGCCACTTAAACCTGATGAAAAGCCTAGATATAAAATTGGAATTTGTTTTTTTACGTAAGGTGTAAAAAATTCGACAAATTGACCAATGTTGATTTGGGCAGTTGATGGCATTACGCCTTTAGCAATTTGTTGATAAAAATGATTGAGATCAAATTTATGTTCTAAATCGTCTGTATATTCCTGACCATCAATATCGACATGCATTGACACAAAATCAACGTGATTATCAGCAAGCAATTGGTAAGGTAGATCAATACCTGAATCAGTTAATAATTGATACATAATATACTCCCTCGTATTATATATTTTGAAACTTTG
>NZ_JQBD01000166.1 GCF_001437255.1 Pediococcus damnosus
ATGGCAGATTGCAAGAAATAACTTGAACGAATTTAATGACGTAAATTAAGCAAGAAGATCTCGATTGGTGTATGCCAATTAAGACATTTAAGTGGCCGTGAATTCAAATACCAATTAATTTGAACCAATTGGTGATCACTTAGTTCTTCAATGGCTTGGCCTTTGGGAATAAAGCGCCGCAAAACTCGGTTACGGTTCTCATTACTGCCTCTTTCATGCGGTGAATAGGCATGGGCAAAATAAACCTGTGTACCAGTTCGCCGTTCAATTGTCTGATAGTTAGCGAACTCTTTACCATGATCCACAGTAAGCGTCTTGAGCTTGTCTTGAAGTTGACGAGCTAGTTCAAGTACGGTTTGAGTCATGGACTGACTGTCGCGACCATGGAGCCTTTTAACAATTGTCAGGCGACTTTTACGCTCCACAAAAGTAGCCACAGCTTGACCTTTACGTTTACCAGAAAGTACGGTATCAGCTTCAAAGTGGCCGAATTCCTGGCGAGTTTCGATTTTATGAGGACGCTTCTCAATTGAGCGGCCGTGACTGAACGTACCACGCTTTTCTTTAGCACGATGACGACGAATTCCATGATCAGGCAAATCGGGCAACTGCACATCAAGCCAGCCTTGATCAATCCAGTTATAGACCGTCTTGTAGGCAATCCCCACCACATGGGCAACTTGTTCAGGGGACCACTTCTGGACTTGAATCTTTTCCTCGATCAAGTGTTTAAGGTTTTTAGTAAGCGAAGACTTTCGCCCCCGTTGACTAACCTTTCGTTCAAAGTCAGTTTGCGCTAGCTCAGCCTGGTACTCACCATTTAGTCGGTGAAGTTCGTTAAAGATGGTGGTCTGACTAAAGTCTAAGTAGTTAGCGATGTATCGCAAGGAACGTCCTTCATTATGAAGCGTTTCAATGACAACACGGTTCTGGAATGATACAATAGTGGTGCTCATCAAGGTCCTTCTTTCTAATGGATTGTGTGGTAACACCATTAAAGACCTTGATAGGTTTTTCTGTCCACTTAAATGTTCAACTTAAATTTTACAATCTGCC
>NZ_JQBD01000167.1 GCF_001437255.1 Pediococcus damnosus
TCCCCGATTCACGAGGAATCAGGGATTTTGGATTTAGCAAGTAGCTATAGGACAGCTACTTAGATTCAGTCGATTTTCACCGCCAAGTTAAAATCGACTGAACATTGTTCTTAATTTGTAGGTTAATTATACCGCAAACCAGTCCCCGAGGACAAGTTAAGGATAGTTAAAAACAAATTGAAGTCAATGGACTAAGTAGCTAACTGAAGCTATTTAGTCCATTTTTGTTGTTAGAAATTAAAAAAAGTTGCCGACTGGGCAACTCACAAACAGACACATGCTGATGAATTTGCAAAGCCTCACCGCTAAATGAATGCTTTGTAATTCAGTTAGAGCATATCAGATTTGTATTTTAAAGCAAATCAAATGTTTTAGCAACTCTCTTTTAAGACAGCGTGTGTCAGTTAAGAAAGGGAGCTTTTATTATGGATCAATCAAATTTCAACTTTACAAATGCTAAAAGGGCATATGAAGTAAAGTTCTACGCTTTGCCGCAGATCTTACTCCAAGGAGAAAAATATAAGGATCTTAGCGATAGTGCCATTTTACTTTATTCGGTGTTACGCGATCGTCTAAGTTACTCACTGAGCAATAATTGGGTTGACGAAAATAACAACGTATATTTCATATACACAAACAATGAACTAAAAGATTTACGAAACTGGTCAAATAATAAAATCAATAAGATTAAACACGAATTAATGGACGCAAAACTTTTGTATCAAAAACATATGGGTTTTAATCCAAGATCAGGCAAAAACGAACCAAATAGATTATATTTGGCAGATTTGGAAGTAACAGCAAAAGACGTTTATATTAAGCGAGAGCCATTAAAATCGCCTGAACCCCTTGGTACAAGCGGACTTCTCAAAAAGAGAAACCCGTATGATACCGTTGAACCCCTTGGTACAAACGGACTTCTCAAAAAGAGAAACCCGCATGATACCGTTTCTGATACATCTGAATCCCTTGGTACAAGCGGACTTCTCAAAAAGAG
>NZ_JQBD01000168.1 GCF_001437255.1 Pediococcus damnosus
ACCTAAAAGCGTACTTTGATACTGTGAACCACGATTTATTAATTAAGTTCATTGAACAATACGTGAATGATCCATGGTTAACAAAATTGATTCGTCGATTTTTAACCAGTGGGGTCATGAATCATGGCTTATTTGAAAGCAGTGAAAAAGGAACTCCCCAAGGAGGTCCACTTTCACCATTGTTAGCCAACATTTATTTGAACGAACTTGATAAAGAATTGACAAAACGAGGCCATAAATTTGTCCGATATGCGGATGACTGTAATATTTACGTTAAAAGTCAGCGAGCTGGGCAACGAGTTCTTGAAAGTATCTCTAATTTTCTGGAAGGTCGACTAAAAGTAACGGTCAATCAAAAGAAGACACAGGTTGGATCACCTCTACGACTAAAATTCTTAGGATTTTCATTGGGAGTCGGACATGGTGGTGCTTATGTACGACCAGCCAAAGAACCCAAGCTTAGAATTAAGCAAGCGCTTAAGCAAATTACTAAGCGCAATCGTGGGGTGTCAACTGACAAGATATTTCAAGAAATTCAGCAAAAGATGCGCGGCTGGATCCAATATTTTTCTGTTGGAAAGATGACTACTTTTATTCAGACATTGGACAAATGGTTAAGGTCTCGTATACGGCAGTATATCTGGAAACAGTGGAAGAAGACCAAGACAAAGATAAATAACTTGAAACGATTAGGATTATCTACAAGTGATGCGGTTAAGTCTGCCAATACCCGTAAGGGTTACTGGCGTACAGCGCATAGTAAAACCTTGTTATATACCTTAACAAATGAAAAACTGGAACGCCTTGGATTAATGAATCTAACCAAGACACTCCAGTTCATTCAAAGTGCTTAAATTACTGAACCGCCGTATACGGAT
>NZ_JQBD01000169.1 GCF_001437255.1 Pediococcus damnosus
TGGCGTGATTATTAGCTTTCAAGTTTCAGTTACATAAATTAAGTTGGAAGATTTAAATTGATTATTAATTAGCTAACAATATCTACTGGGCCGTGATCGTCAACGTGATCACCGTGAACATGTTGAAGACGACCATTTACCAGGTAATCCATGTGATCGCCGTGAGGAACCTGTTGGTGACCGCAAAATTCATTGTGAATTTCGCCTTCTACTGGATGTTCGCCCTCAGGATTTTGTGCGGAAACCTCGATCTTACATTCGTCCCAGTGATCTTCATGCTTGTGATGGAGATGACCATTTGCCTCAACCAAGTCAATGTGATCATGGTGAAGGATCTTCGTGTGCCCACAATGTAAACTATGGGTATGGTTTGGGTTAACCTCTGCTTTTGGATCTGCCATATTACATTCCTCCTATAAAAGCCTTAACAACATCATTACATCTACATATTAACATATCTTTATATGAATGGCAAGAATAACGACTATATTTCTGTAACGTGTTGATTGATTAATTCAATAATTTTCATGATGTGGTTGTCAGCCAGCTGATAAATTTTTTCCTTGCCAGATTGTCGGTCAATTACCAAATAAGCATCTAGCAGGATTCGCAAATGTCGTGAAACTGCGGGTTGAGAAACGTTGACAATCTCGACGATACTGTTGACGTTACTTTGACCATGCTTCATCAGATAATTGAGAATTTGAATTCTAACCGGATGATTTAAGGCTCGGGTGAGTTGAAAGAATCGCGGATCAATGTTTTCTGCCATACTAAGACTCCCAATCTTTGAGTGATAACGATTAGTATACCCTATTGGCCTTTTTTGATCCATTATCAATGGCTTTTTAAAT
>NZ_JQBD01000017.1 GCF_001437255.1 Pediococcus damnosus
ACGCCTCCGAACTGGGGAAGTCGTTGTCTTTAAATACTTTGCATAAACATTGCCATAACAATTTTTGCGTTAAATATAATTAGTTTTAAAACTAGTAACCAGTCTGGAAGCAAATGGGCTCAGTAGTGTCGTTTATCTTAACGATTCATCGTTTAGATAAAGGTCGAGCTTAGAGATGTGAATTTCAGCTCTAAGTCGTGCCCACTACGTTCCGGCCCAAATTTGCTGGAAGACGGCATTTTAATCTAATTTTGTTACCATGAACGTTTTTGTATCAAGCAATTGGATGTGATTTTTTACTTTCAACCTTTAGTAACAGATTTAAAATTTTGAAAAGGGGCTTCATTATGAGTGTGTTTGAAGATTTAAAAAATGGCATGGCTTATGATATTCGGGATGCAAATTACCAAAAGGAAGTTCATGGTGAAATTGACCGTGCGGATCATCTGTGTTTTGAAATTAATCAAACTGATCCAGTCGAAAAAGAAAAATTACGCGATTTAGAAAATCAATTGTTAGCTAATCAAATAACCGATGGGACGTATTTTACACCACCATTCCATATTGATTGCGCAAATCGGGTAAATTTAGGGAAAAACGTTTATGCTAATCACAGTTTAACCATGATGTCACTTGGTACAATCACGATTGAAGATGGTGTGATGATGGGACCGGATGTTGGTCTTTATACTGTCAATCATGAACCTAAAAATATTCGGGTTGTTAAAACTGGTGAGATTCGGATTAAGAAGAATGCCTGAATTGGCGCAAAAGTCAGCATTTTGCCTGGGGTGACCATTGGTGAAAATGCCATTATTGGCACTGGTGCTGTGGTAACTAAAGATATTCCGGATAATTCGATTGCAGTTGGTGCACCTGCTAAAGTGATTAGAATTTTAGATTAGGACTTGTGTTAAAGTGCACTTTGAGGTTTAGAGTAGAGGCAATTCTTAAGTAAGCTGCAATTTTGAATATGAGGAGGCAAAAGAATGAATATTAAAGAAGCTAGTGAAAAAACGGGGGTTTCGTCGGCAACCATTAGATACTATGAAAAAGAATCTTTAATCCCCACGATTGATCGCAGTGAAGTTGGTAATCGAGAAATTGATGATCGCATTATTCGTCGGATTAATTTCGTGAAACAAATGCGAGCAGCCGGGATGAGCATTGAAAATTTACGGCGATATATTGAACTGTTTGACGATCAAGAAGATACGACCAAAGCTGAAATTAGTTTGTTGAAAGAACAAATGGCCGCAATGGAAGAAAAGCGGGACGACTTACAGGCAGCCATTGATCATTTACATTTTAAGTTGGATCATTTCTATGATCATGTGCAGTCTAGTGAAGAAGAGTTGCGAGCTCTTGAACGCGAGCACCAAGACAAGATTAAGCATGATAAAGATTAGGACGATCTTTTCTTCGGCGAAGATGAAAAATTGGTATACTAAGGATGAAATGAAGGACTAATTTGGTTATTGAAGGGGAGTTTTCATCATGTCTTTACTATTATCATCTTTTGTAATCCTGATTGCTGTGGCAGCCAGTGATATTATCGCGAAATCTGTTCCGCACATATCGAGTACTTATATTAATTTATTGATGGGAATTGTTTTAGGACTTATCCCCTTTACAAATCATTTAGTACTGGATTTTAATGACGAAATCTTTATGGCATTTATTATTGCACCACTATTGTTTTTTGAGGGGCAATCAACCCCAGCCTTACTAATTAAACGAAAAATTAAGAGTATTTTAGGAACCGCTGTGGGACTGGCAGCTGTTTCTGCGATCGTGATTGCGTTAGTTGTGCATCAAGTTTTTGCGTTGGCCATTCCCGTAGCTTTAATGATTACAGCAATTAGCACGCCAACGGATGCCACTGCATTTGATTCGGTAATTGAGGGACGTACGATTGACGAACGGATTAAAAAAAGCTTGAAATTGGAATCTTTATTTAATGATGCGACAGGAATTATATTGCTACAGGCGGCTTTCCTGTGGTTACAAACTGGTCAAGTTGCGTTTGGCAAGAATGTCTTATCATTTTTCTATTCCGCTGGTGGTGGGATTATTGTTGGTGCCATTTTAAGTTTGATCGTGATGGCATTCCGCCAGTTTTTGGTTCGATCTTCTGTAAATGTCATTTCTTCACAAACATTAATTTATCTGTTGACGCCGTTTTGTATTTACTTTATTGCCGAAGGAATTGGCGTATCAGGAATCATCGCTGTTGTCACTGCCGGATTGATTCATAATAGCGAAACAACTCGAAGTCGTTTTTCATCGCCACGACAAATGCACCTCGGCTTGGAGTTGGTAAATTTTGCCAACAACGTCTTAAACAGTTTTGTATTTGTTGTTTTGGGACTTAGTTTGGAACGAATTGTGATGGAACAGCGACAGAGTATGGAAAACTCGATGAGATGGCTTGGAATTGGTGTTTTGGTCTACGTTGGCTTACTAGCAGCGCGTTATGTGTATGGACGTTTCTTTATCACTGATCGAACTAATCGAAGTGCTTGTTTATTTGCGCTCGGTGGTGTTCATGGAACGGTCACCCTAGCAATGACATTTTCAGTTTTAAGTAATGGTGTTTCGCAAGCCCTTTTTAACGAGGTTGTGTTGATTGAAACTGTGGTGATTATTTTAAGTATGTTGGTACCCACCCTTATTTTTAAAGCAATTTTACCAATTGATGCAGATGCTTTGAATAAAAGCGATCAGTTGAAAATTCTGCGAAATGAAATGGTCATTGTAGGAATTCAGCATGTGAAAACCATGAACTTGAGTGAAAAGGTTTGTGAAGTTGTTATTTATGATTTACGGGATCAAGTTCAAAAAAATACGATGAAGGCATTTTTCCGACAATGGCAATCGGTTACTACGGACAAGGCGACTTTAACAAGTATTCAAAGTGTTGATCAGCGGCGCGCATTAATGCAGGCATTTGATGCGGAGCGAGCTTTTCTATATGATCTGGCAAAGAATCATATGGTGAATTCTGAATATATTTATGATATTTTTAGTGAAATTTTGTTATCAGAATCGTTGGTATTAGATCCACAGAATCAAGTTATTTAATTAAAAAATTTAAGGAGAAAAAATAATGGCAAATATTTTAATTATTGGTGCAACTGGTTCAGTTGGTAGTGTGACGCGGAATTATTTTTTGGAGAATACAACGGATCAGCTAACTTTAATGGCTCGCAACACGAGTCGATTAGGTAAATTGAATGAACAACGGGAGAAAGCAGTGACTGGCAGTGTAACCAATACAGCGACTTTAATGGCGGCTTTAAAAGGGCAAGATGCTGTATTTGCAGCTTTAAGTGGTAATCTAGGCTCAATGGCCACTTCATTGGTCAATGCAATGGATCATTCAGATGTGAAACGCTTGTTGTTTATTACATCGATGGGGATTTATAATGAAATTCCCGAGTCAGTTGGGGCAAGTGGTAATCTGGCTTCTAATCCGGTCTTACAAAACTATCGCGATGCAGCAGATGTGATTGAGGCTTCTGATCTAAATTACACAGTCATTCGCCCAGGGTGGTTTGACAATGGCAATGATACTGATTATCAAGTGACTAAGAAGGGTGAACCTTTTGGTGGTCATAATGTTTCAAGGGCAAGTATCGCTGATTTAGTTGTCCGGTTGGCGCATGATCCAAAATTAGGTTCCCGTGATAGTTTGGGAATTAATCGAAAATAAACGTTTTAATTTAAGAAAAAAGGGACTAAAGATGAACGAACAAGATAAAAAGTTAATCACACAACTTTACCGTGACCATAATCGATATATGGTGGCTGGTGATACTAAGAAACTTGGAGCGCTGTTGGCCGATAATTTCCATTTAGTTCATATGACCGGGATGGTGCAAACTAAGGCAGAATGGTTAGGCCAAATTGACAGCAAACAAATGAACTATTTTTCTTCAACTGAAGAATATGTCGAAATTAAAGAAGAAAGGGGCAATAAGGCAACGTTAATTGGCCAAAGCCAGGTCGATGCCAGTATTCATGGCAGTCGAAATACGTGGCCATTACAATTGAACTTGCATGTGGAAAAATTAGCTGACGGTTGGAAAATTATGAACATTGATGCTGAAATGTATTGAATAAAATAAATAGCGAACAATATAAATTCTATCAAAGGGAATCTTTGATGGATTTTTTTATCAAAAAAATTCGAGTGCTTAGACCTAATCTAGCAGTGTTTGAATCAAAAGGATTAGAACAATTTAATTTAAAGTATGCTGTTAGGAGTACACTAGTACCGATCGACAAACAAACTTTTATAAAAGGGAGATCTTTGGACATGAAAGCAGATGTAGTGATTGTCGGAGCCGGAGCGGCAGGAATTGGTGCTGGAATTACTTTGGCTGAAGCGGGTAAGCAAGTTATCTTACTTGAAAAAGGTGACAAATTCGGGGGTGCAGGAATGTTTGGTGCTCAGGGTTTGTTTGCGGTTGAAAGCAGTCAGCAAAAAGCAGTAGGTAGTTCTTTTACTTTAAAACAAGCATACCAAGAACTTATCGGTTACACCCATTACCGTTCCAACACAGCATTGACGAAAGCAATTTTGTCCAAATCGGCCTCCACAATTGATTGGCTCAGTGACCATGGTTTAAAAACAGAATTAGTTAAAAATACCCAAGAGGTCCACCAAGACCATCCCAAGGTTTATCATCAATATATTGATAAATTTGCGGGCTTTGACCGTTTAATGGCCAGTTTCAAAGCTCACGGTGGACAGCTACTTTTACAAACTGCCGGCGTGGAAATTATTCGTGAACAGGATCAGATTGCCGGTATTAAAGTTGTCCAAAACAAGCACGAATTTATGATTACATGTTCAGCAGTGATTGTTGCCGATGGCGGATTTATTGGTAATCATGAGTTAGTGAATAAACATTTGACGATTAACCCAGAAAATCTTTACAGCATGGGCGAACGGAAAGCGACTGGCGATGGTATTAAAATGTTGGCTCAGTTAGGTGCAGATACGCGTCATCTTGGCGTGTTTGAAAATCATGCCGCTTCAGTAATTTCGCCACATGATTCTAAATGGCATAATTCAACCATTTTCACATTGACTAATTTGCCATTCTTGTGGATTGATCAGAGTGGCAAACGGTTTGTGGATGAAAGCGTGTGTTATGATTTTGCGCTTTGGGGTAATATCACCTATACGATCGGGGGAGCTTACTACTTTATTTTGGATCAAGCACTGGTTGATGAATTGTCCGATCAAGCATTAGAGTGGACAGATTCGTTTGAACGGACTTTTGTAAGTTTGGCACACAAACCAATGACTCATAAAGTCGGGCCATTTCCACAAATTGATGTCGATTTAGAAGAAGCAATTGCAAAAGGCGCAGGTTTCAAAGCTGAAGATTTAGCTGAATTAGCTACTAAGTTACATATGTCGCAAAAAATTCTTATGCAAACTGTTGATCGTTATAATACCCAGATTGAACAAAAAGAGGATTTCGATTTTTATAAACCTACCAAGTTCATGCGTTTTTCTGTCAAACAGGGACCGTTTTACGCAATTAAGGCGCGTTCCACTTCGTTAGGAACAATTGGCGGTATTGAAACCAATGACCAGATGGATGTTTTGAAAGCTGATAAAAAGCCAGTTAAAGGGACTTTTGTGGCTGGTAACAATGCTAGTGGCATGTACGACACTTCTTATCCAACCTTAGAAGGAATTAGTTGTGCGTTTGCTTGGAATTCTGGGCGGATTGCCGGCGAATCAGCAATTAAATTGTTGAACGAAGGCTCTGAAAGTTATTATGGTTAAACGTTATTTAGCTATTGACTTAACCTGGTCGGACGTCCATACTAACCAGTAACAGAAATGATCTTTAATTTAGTCCCGTGAGGCTAAGAATGATCTCGGTAAAAAGTATGAGGAGGTCTCTTAGCCAAAACGGTTGAGAGATCTTTTGTTTGTACTGTAAACGTGCTTAAAAAGGCAACTTCTTCCGCTTAGCTACAATAACCAAAAGATTCTCAACCCGAATCATTTGGTTATTTAGGCTAATGCTCGGAAGTCAAACGCCTTTTTAAGACACTCTAACTAAATATAAAGTAGCTGAACCATTTAATTGTTTCCTGAGAGAGCAAAACGGTGCAGTAAGGTCTTTGCAGAATCACGCAAAGAGTCTACCCGCAAACTAAGTGCACTTGATTGATCAGAAAACGATTAATCAAGTGCTTTTTTTGTACAAGAAAGGATGGTAAAAATGACACTCACAAATCTAACTCAAGCCAATTTAGTCACGATTGATCAAATTAATTCAGCAGATGCTCTCGCTTTAATTAAAGAGGCCCAGGAATTTAAAGCCGGTAAACAAGTTGTTTTGAAACGACCAGCGTATGCGATAAATTTATTTTTTGAAAACTCTACCCGAACGAAAACTAGTTTTCAAATGGCGGAAATGAAATTAGGGATGCAAGTTTTAAACTTTGATGTTTCAACCAGCTCAGTAAAAAAAGGCGAGTCCTTGTATGACACCCTAAAAACGGTTGAGTCAATTGGCGTTAACATCGCGGTAGTTCGCCATCCTCAAACTGATTACTATCAAGATTTGCTTGATTCGCATAACTTAAAATTGGGATTGGTCAATGCCGGCGATGGCTCCGGTCAGCATCCTTCCCAATGCCTGCTTGATATGATGACCGTTTATGAACAGTTCAAGCAATTTAAAGGTTTGAAGGTTTTGATTGTTGGCGATATTCGTCATTCACGAGTGGCACGCTCAAATGCCGAAATGTTGTGGCGGTTGGGTGCCAAAGTTTACTTTGCGGGTCCAAAAGCTTGGGCCGATTCCCAGCTTGAAAAATATGGTCAAACTGGCAACTTGGAACAATTACTTCCCGAAATGGACGTGATTAACTTGTTGCGCGTGCAACACGAACGGATTAGCGGGGATGCCAATGCCAGCTTTAGTGCTGAAAGTTATCGCCAACAATTTGGTTTAACTGATGAGCGCGCACAACAGTTAAAACCAAACGCCATTATTTTACATCCAGGTCCTGTTAATCGGGGTGTAGAAATCGACGATGA
The DNA here is from genome assembly GCF_001437255.1 of Pediococcus damnosus. GTDB lineage: Bacteria > Bacillota > Bacilli > Lactobacillales > Lactobacillaceae > Pediococcus > Pediococcus damnosus. Next base: position 7,079 of record NZ_JQBD01000017.1, read on the forward strand.
CTTGGTTGAAAGCAAGCATTCCCGAATTTTTGCACAGATGGAAAACGGCGTGTTTGCGCGAATGGCGATCTTGAGTCGTATCCTGCGCTACCAAAAATTTTTGTAGGAGGTTTCACGAATGTCAATACTACTTAAAAACGGACAAGGTTATGTAGACCAAAAATTGACCAAGTTAAATATCTTAATTGAAAATCAACACATCACAGATTTAAACAGTTCAGTTACCTCGGCTGACCAAGTGATTGATTTACAACAAGCGCTAGTAACTCCGGGCCTAATTGATGTCCATGTGCATCTGCGTGAACCGGGGTTTACCAATAAAGAAACTATCAAAACGGGTAGTGCTGCGGCCGCGCACGGCGGATTCACCACGATTGGGGCCATGGCCAATTTGAACCCCACGCCAGATACTCCGAAACGGTTTACCAACCAACTGGACTTAAATACGAAAGGTTCTGTGAAAATCAAACAGTATGCGCCGGTAACTCGTGATCGAAAAGGAGCCGCAGTAGTCGACTTTAAAGCTTTAAAGTCTGTCGGAGCGTTTGCGTTTAGTGATGATGGGGCCGGCGTTGCAGACAGCCAAGTTATGTTCACGGCGATGCAAAAAATGGCAGATTTAAACATGCCTCTTTGTGATCATGCGCAAGATATGCAACTGACCCAGGGTGGGGTAATCAATGCTGGATCTGCCGCTCAACGTTTAGCGGTTCCAGGTGTGAATAAGGTGAGCGAAACGGCCCAAATTGCCCGCAATCTAGTGTTGGCCCAAACAACGGGTGTGCATTACCATGTTTGCCACGTTTCCACGAAAGAAAGTATTGAGCTCATTCGAATTGCAAAAAAATCGGGTGTCAAGGTGACTTGTGAAGTTACACCGCATCACTTGCTATTGGATGACACGATGATTGCGCAAGATGACGCCCAATTAAAAATGAATCCCCCGTTGCGCAGTGCTGAAGATCGGATGGCATGTGTCGCTGGCCTGATGGATGGCACAATTGATCTGATTGCAACGGATCATGCGCCACACACGGATCAGGAAAAACAACAGGGATTCCTGAAATCGCCAAATGGCATTGTCGGCTCGGAAACAGCCTTTGCCTTGCTGTATACCAAATTTGTAAAAACCGGCATTTGGTCATTAAACAACTTAATTGGATGGATGAGTATCGCGCCAAAAAGAGTTTTTCAATTGACCAATGTGGGGCAATTAAAACAAGGTGATTTAGCAGACATTGCGGTCTTTGATTTAAACCACAGTGAAAAAATTGATGCTGCTAAATTTTTATCAAAAGGGCATAATTCGCCGTTTATCGGTCAACAGGTGTTTGGCAAGACGATTTTAACACTGGTTGATGGTCAAATTGTCTATCGGAGGGGTTAACACATGGCAAAAAGATATTTAGTTTTAGAGGATGGCAGCACGTATGAAGGAACGGCGTTCGGTGCTGAGGACACCGGGGTTGGTGAATTAGTTTTTAATACCGGCATGACCGGCTATCAAGAATCTATTACCGATCAATCATACAACGGCGAAATTTTAATGTTTACATATCCGCTGATTGGCAATTATGGAATTACTTTTGACGACAATGAATCGGTCACGCCTACTACGGCCGGTGTCGTTGTCCATGAAGTAGCCCGACTGGCCAGTAACTGGCGCAATCAAATGAGCTTAGATGAATTCTTGAAACAGCACCACATTCCCGGGATTTCCGGATTAGATACCCGCGCCATTACCAAAAAAATTCGAGCCCACGGGACCATGAAATCTGTCCTCGTGAATTCGATAGCTGATGCCGAAGCAATTTTGGCACAAGGAATGAAACCGGCGCCGAAGGATCTAGTTTTAAAAAGTACCACAAAAAATGGCTATCCGAATCCCAACACCGGTAAACGAATTGTGGTGGTTGATTTTGGCTTAAAACATAGTATTTTACGCGAACTAGCAAAGCGTAACTGTAATGTTGTGGTGATGCCGGCGACGGCCACCGCGGCCCAAATTTTGAATTATAAACCAGACGGCGTGCTCTTAAGCAATGGACCCGGAGATCCAAAAGATGTGCAGGGAGCCGCGACGATGATTCGGACGGTTGAGCGGACCGTTCCCTTGTTTGGCATCTGTCTGGGCCATCAATTATTTGCCCTCGCAAACGGAGCCGACACTTTTAAAATGAAGTTTGGCCATCGCGGCTTTAATCATCCAGTGCGCGAAATTGCCACGAATCGGATTGACTTCACCGCGCAAAATCACGGCTATGCGGTGGCAGCTGATTCGGTCGCAAACACCGACTTACTGGTGACGCATGAAGAAATTAATGACCAAACCATTGAGGGACTGCGGCATAAAAAGTATCCAGCCTTCTCAGTTCAGTTTCATCCGGACGCGGCGCCGGGTCCCCATGATGCGAGTCATTTATTTGATGAGTTTTTAGAATCCATTACCAGTTATCAACGAGAGCCAGTCCGACTTAGCGCTTTAGCGGTTAGCTCGGATGGACATCCGTAATGAGAATAAAATTTTGCGAAGGCAAAATAGCCATTAATTACGAAAAGGAGCCAGTCCGACTTAGCGCTTTAGCGGTTAGCTCGGATGGACATCCGTAGTGAGAATAAGATTTTGCGAAAGCAAAATAGCCATTAAGAATTGAAAAGGAGGGACTGATCAGCATGCCTAAACGTCAAGATATTCATAAAATATTAGTCATCGGATCTGGGCCGATCATCATTAGCCAAGCGGCTGAGTTTGATTATTCCGGGACCCAAGCTTGTTTAGCGCTTAAAGAAGAGGGTTATGAAGTTATTTTGGTTAATTCGAATCCGGCCACAATCATGACGGATCCTGAAATTGCCGATCGGGTTTACGTGGAGCCTTTAACCCTGGAATTTGTGAGTGAAGTGATTCGGAAAGAACGTCCCGATGCGATTTTACCCACAGTTGGTGGACAGACCGGCCTGAACATGGCGAAACAGTTGGATGAAGCCGGTGTTTTAAAAGCCTTCAAGATTGAATTGTTGGGAACCAGTTTGAAGTCCATTAACCAAGCCGAAGATCGCGAACAATTTAAAGAACTCATGGCCAAGCTTGGGGAACCGGTGCCAGAATCCAAGACTGTAACCACGGTTGAAGAAGCACAGGTTTTTACGAAAACGATTGGCTTTCCCGTCATCATTCGCCCGGCCTATACGTTGGGCGGCACTGGAGGTGGCATCGCGTATAATGCGGACCAACTGACTGATATTGCGGAAAACGGGTTGGACTTATCGCCCATCACCCAAGTTTTAATTGAACGAAGTATTGCCGGTTATAAAGAAATTGAGTTTGAGGTGATGCGCGATCACAATGATAATACGATGGTCGTTTGTTCAATGGAAAACTTTGATCCGGTGGGCATTCATACAGGGGATTCAATTGTCTATGCCCCTGTCCAAACGCTCTCGGATCGTGAATATCAAATGTTAAGAGATGTGTCGTTGCGGTTAATCTCGGCTTTGAAAATTGAGGGTGGCTGTAATGTCCAATTGGCCTTGGATCCGAACAGTTTTCACTATGACATTATTGAAGTGAATCCCCGGGTGAGTCGGTCTTCAGCGCTGGCTTCAAAGGCAACTGGTTATCCAATCGCCAAATTAGCGGCTAAAATTGCGGTGGGGTTAACCCTAGATGAAATTAAGAATCCAATTACGCAAACCACTTATGCGGCTTTTGAACCCGCTTTGGACTATGTGGTCTGCAAGATTCCGCGTTGGCCATTTGATAAGTTTAATCACGCTGATCGTTTGTTGGGAACTCAGATGAAAGCGACTGGCGAAGTGATGGCGATTGGCCGTAACATTGAAGAGGCCACGCAAAAGGCGGTTCGGTCATTAGAAATCGGAACCCATTCGTTAAGTTTACCGGAATTAAAGACAGTGTCGGATCAGGAATTAACGGATCGGTTAGTGCATGCGCGTGACGATCGTTTGTTTTGCATTTTTGAAGCCTTAAAACGGGGATGGACGCCCGGAGAGATCCATGAATTTACAAAGATTGATTATTTTTACTTAGATAAACTGGTTCACATTCTTGAAATTAAAACTCAGTTGCAACAAAAGCCTAATGATCTGGCAACTCTGAAACTCGCCAAGGAAAATGGGTACACGGATGAAGAAATTGGGACATTTTGGCAAAAAACGGCCGATGAGATCCGTGCACAACGAAAAACGAATCAGATCTGGCCGGTTTACAAAATGGTCGACACTTGTGCAGCCGAGTTTGAATCGCAAACACCGTATTTTTATAGCACTTACGAAACTGAAAATGAAAGTTTAAAAGATGATAAACCGTCCGTATTGGTCCTTGGCGCTGGACCGATTCGAATTGGACAGGGCATTGAGTTTGATTATGCCACCGTTCACTGTGTCCAAACCTTAAAAGAAGCTGGTTATGAAGCAATTATTATGAATAACAATCCAGAAACAGTCTCAACTGATTTCTCAATTTCTGACAAACTATATTTTGAGCCGCTCACTTTAGAAGATGTATTAAATGTGATTGACCTGGAACAGCCAGTTGGCGTGATTGTCCAGTTTGGTGGACAAACAGCGATTAACCTGGCGGAACCTTTGGCAAAACACGGCGTTAAAATATTAGGCACGGCAGTTAAGGATGTCAATCGGGCAGAAGATCGGGATGAGTTTGATCAAATTATTCAAACTTTAAAAATTCCGCAACCATATGGAGCCACGGCAACCACGAACGAAGAAGCCTTAACCGTGGGCGCTAAAGTAGGGTATCCGATGTTGGTTCGTCCGAGTTATGTGCTCGGGGGCCGCGCCATGGAAATCGTCCATAACATGCAAGAATTGAAACATTATATGCAGGCGGCCATTAAAGTTTCGCATGATCATCCCGTCTTGCTTGATCGGTACGTAACAGGCAGAGAATGTGAAGTGGATGCAATTTGTGACGGGGAAACGGTTGTGATTCCAGGAATTATGGAACATATTGAACGGGCTGGAATTCATTCCGGCGATTCAATGGCTGTGTACCCACCGCAAACATTTTCGCAATCCGTCAAAGATCAAATTGAAAGTGAAACTATCAAATTGGCACATGCGCTTAAATGTTATGGTCTGATGAATGTTCAATTCGTTATTCACAATGAGGAAGCTTACGTAATTGAGGTTAATCCGCGTGCGAGCCGCACTGTTCCATTTTTGAGTAAAACGACCAAGATTCCCATGACACAGTTGGCTACGCAAGTGATTATGGGTGAAAAATTGGCCGATTTAGGCTATCAAAATGGCCTGCAACCAGAGTCGAAACTCGTTCATGTGAAAGCGCCAATTTTTTCCTTTAGCAAGTTGAATGATGTGGACAGTTTACTGGGACCTGAGATGAAGTCCACGGGTGAAGTGATGGGAACGGATCAAACGTTTGCCAAAGCGCTCTACAAAGCGTTTGAAGGCAGCGGTTTGCATTTACCTGCTCATGGCAATATTTTGATGACGGTGAGTGATGACGAAAAGCCAGAGGCCGCTAAATTGGCGAAACAATTATCGCAACTTGGGTTTAATCTTTACGCCACGGGCGGGACGGCAAATTATTTGCAGGAACATGGTATTTTTGTTGAACAGAAGGTCAGCAAATTAAGTGATGATGCCTGTGAAATTACGAGCTTGATTGATAATCAAACCATTCAGTTGGTTGTCAATACCATTGATGATAACTCAAGTTCAGTTAATGATGGGGCGAAGATTCGAGCATTGGCGATCAGTCATGGCATCTTAGTCTTTACCTCATTGGATACGCTATCAGCAGTCGTAACCATGTTAATGAGTCAGGCGTATGAAGTTACCGCAATTTAAATTAAATGGAGGAATTATCTATGACAATCGCACAAGAAGTTGCCCAATCTTTGCTTAAAATTAAGGCTGTTTCGTTCAGACCCAATGATCCGTTTACCTGGGCGAGCGGGATGAAAAGTCCCATCTACTGTGATAATCGTTTAACCATTTCGTATCCAGAAGTACGCAAGCTGATTTGTGATGGCTTAGTTCAATTGATTCAAAAGAATTATCCAGATGCCGAAGTGATTGCCGGAACGGCCACCGCTGGGATCCCACATGCCGCATGGGTCGCAGAGAAACTGAATTTACCTCTCATCTATGTACGTTCCAAACCCAAGGATCATGGGCAAGGTAAACAAGTAGAAGGTGTGTTGAAACCAAATCAAAAAGTCGTTGTAATTGATGATTTAATTTCAACGGGGCAAAGTGTTTTGGGGGCCGTTAAGGCTGTGCAAAAAGCGGATGCCGAAGTTGTAGGTGTGGCAGGAATTTTTAGTTATCAACTAGCCAGTGCCACTCAAAATTTTGCTGAAGCAAAAATCAATTTTGAAACGGTCACTAATTATTCCATTTTGATTGAAGAAGCTAAAAAACAGAATTATGTGACAGATGAAGAATTAGTCGTTTTGAAGGCTTGGCGTGGATAATTAAATTAAGTAATTGACAAGAAAAAAAGTTCTCTTCAGAGTGAGACAAATTGAAACTAAATGTTGCATAATTTGCTTTCATTTGAGCTTGACAGCTAATATACTGTAGATGTTTCAAATCAATACCAATTATTTAAATGCGCTAAATTAGGAGGTTTTATAATAATGAACGATTATGCTGAAATTAATCAATTAGTTTCTAGGGAACGCTTGTATCGGCAACGTCATGCGGATGAATTAGCTGATTGTTATTATCCTGATGCTACAGTTGCCACGAGTTGGCAGGCGGGGAGTTTAGACAGCTTTTTACATGGAGAGCCAGCCGAAGTTGATCCCAGATTTACAATTTTTGGCAGTATCAGTTCACCGGTCATTCATCAAAATGGTAAGCGGGCATTTGTAGAACTACCGACTGAAACCCATATGCGAATGATGGTTCACGGTGTTTTGACAGAAATTGAATCGTATCGGCGCCTGATCTACCGGGTCGAGAAACGTGATCAAGATTGGAAAATTGCCAGTATGATTTCTATTAATGAAAGTGATAATTTATATCCGGTCATTCCTGGAACTAGTTTGAAAATTGATCCAAAAGACTTAGAAGGATTACGGCCATCATATCAATTTCTGTCCTACGTTCGAAAAGCAGCTGGTGGTGAAATTAGCTCAGATTTGTTGGGAACAGACCGTCCAAAAGAAGTCGATAAGATTTATGGTGAAGCTCAAAATTGGGTAGATCATAAGGAGTAGCTGAATGAATTTCGGTTTAATCATGATAAAAAATCGTTTCCAAAAATAATGGACAAAGTTATAAATCGGTAGTAGAGTGAACGTAGAAAATTGTGTTAATGAAAAGGGTATCAATAAGCCCCAGACAGAGCAACCGAATTCAGGTTGTTTTTGTCTGGGGTATTTTTTTTGGAAAGAAGCATTAATCATGGATATGGATGAATTATTTGCGCACGCACCGGTTCCCAAAGTGTATATGAAATTGGCTTTACCAGTTGTTTTGGGGATGGTTACGAGTATGGTCTACAATTTGGTGGACACGTTTTTTGTTGCGAAAACAGGTAATGCTAATTTAGTTGCTGGGATTGCCTTAGGAACACCGTTGTTTTCATTTATGTTGGCAATTGGTGATATTTTTGGACTGGGTGGAAGTGCCGTCATTTCTCGTCTATTAGGTAAGAAAAGGCATGATGAAAGTGCGCATCTTAGTAGTTTTTGCTTTTATGTTTCAATTGCGGTTAGTTTAATTTTATCGGTCTTAATGTTAGTGTTTGAACGACCAATTTTAGGAGTGATGGGCGTTACCGCGGCGACGTATCCGTATGCGGCCGATTTTTATTGCATGTTGGCAATTGGCGCTGTCTTTATCATTGTGTCTTTGGTTTCAGGCAATATTATTCGGACGGAAGGATTGGCTACCAAGTCGATGATTGCGACCGTTTCGGGAACCATTCTTACAATTATTTTAGATCCGATTTTTCTTTTTGGATTGCACTGGGGTGCTTTGGGCGTTGGTTTGGCAAATGTGATTGGATACATGTTAAACACTTCTTTGCTAGTTTATTTTATGATTAAGGATTCTCATGTGCTGTCGTTATCTTTTAACAAAATACAAATTTCGAAAGCAGACCGACGCGCGGTTTTGAGCATTGGAATTCCAGCGTCGTTGACAAATTTTATGCAAAGTTTTGGGGTCATGTTGTTAAATAATTATTTGGCACCATATGGGGCAACAGCGATCGCGGCTATGGGAATTGTCTTAAAAATATATATGGTCGTTATGTTGATTATGGTGGGATTTGCCTTTGGTGCTCAACCCCTGATTGGCTATAATTATGGTTCTGGTGATAAACGGCGTTTTAAGGAAATTGTGAGATTTGATTTTTTGGTCGAGGTTGTTTATGCATTAATTTGTGCGGTTATCCTGATGGTTTTTGCTCCCCAATTAATGGCTTTGTTCATGCATAACGCGGCGATTATTTCGATGGGCACAATCATGTTACGGTTATTATTAATCACTGCGCCCTTTATTGGGGCAATTCTCGTATTTACCACGATTTTTCAGTCAGCTGGCAAAGCGTTAGGGGACTTAATTATGTCAATTTCACGTCAAGGTGTGATTTTTGCGATCGCGATTATTATTTTGTCAGCCATGTTTGGTTTTACAGGGGTGATTATTGCCCAACCCGTTGCAGATATTTTAACTTTCTTAATTGGATTTTGGCTATATAAACAACTATTGGTTTAAGTAGTTGAAAACTCTAAAGTAATAGTAGTTGCTAAGCGAGAACCAAATAGGGTAAAATTACTTACATAAAATAAGGAGTGTGGCCGATGATGATAGCAATCAATAGTCAGGATCTATCCGCTAAAGACGCCTATAAACTGATCAGTGGCACTGTAATTCCGCGGCCGATTGCCTGGATTACCACGTACAATCGGAAAAAAGATGTTGTCAATTTAGCCCCATTTAGTTTCTTTAGTGGGGTGGCCGGTAAGGCGCCGTTAGTGTCGGTCTCAGTTCTTCGTAAAGATAATGGGCAAATGAAAGACACGGCACGCAATTTACTTGATACCAAAGAAGGCGTTGTCCACGTGGTTTCTGAAGGGCTTGTGCATCAAATGAATCAAACGGCCGCTAGTCTGGATGCTGACGAGACTGAACTGGCTAATACCAATCTTGAAATCGTGGCCAGTAAATTTGTGGCGGTTCCTGGATTGCAGGTGGCCAAAGTGCGTTTTGAAGTGCAAGTTTATCAATATGTGCCAATTAAAGATGAACATGGCCAAATTATTACCGATATGTTTATTTTAAAAGTGGTTGAAATGTATTTTGATGAAACGGTTTTAAACCAGGATAATCATTATATTGATGCGAAAGCTTTAAAACCGGTAGCCAGGTTAGCCGGCCCGCAATACGCCAACCTTGGCGAAACTTATCGAATTATGCGGCCAAAATAATTAAAGTGAGCTGATTTAGAAAAGTGCTTTCAAAGTGCACTTTTTATTTTTTTCCGTTTTTTCGCCAATTGGACGAATAATCATTCATAAAGCCATTAAAAACCACTTGTAAACCACAAAGAAGTCCTGTAATATAATTTTTAATTGTAGGATTAGGAGGAGATTAATATGCTGGTTTGGAAGGGTAAAGGACTTTTAGTCATCCTTTCAGGAATTATTGGAGGGATGGCAGCAGGCGCGATTAGTAGCCTAATTGCTAATATTGGGGTCTCGGAGTCGTTAGAATATGCCGTCATGTGGATTGCGTGGGGACTAGCAGCGGCTGGGGTTAATTATTTGTTATGTCGGTGGTTTGTTTCTACGGAGAAAAGAATTTATGTGGATGAACAAACTGGGCAGCGGGTGGAGGTTTCCGATAACTCGTCCTTATTTTTTATCCGGAATCGAATTTGGACATACATATTTGCGATTCTTTTCTGCGGACTGGGATTACTGCAGACTATTTAGGGATTTTCTAATAATTCAATTTAAACGCCACGACATTGAAATTGCAGGTTAAAAACTCGCTATAATAAAGGGAAACATCTTTAGGAACCGGAAAGATAATGGGTGTAATCTGTGAATTAATTAGTTCACTAGCTGTTCCGCCTGGATTAGCGCCAAAGACCGCCTGACCAATCAACTTTTTGTTTCTTAATGCTTCCACATCTTGGACAATCCCCGTAAAACTATAACCAATCACGGTGGGAAGCTGAACAGGATGAATATTTTGTAAAAATCCTTCTTCTCCTAACCAGTCCCAAGGCAAAATGGGGACGTATTTAGTTTGAATAATTGCTGAAAAGGGCGATACTTTGGGTTCCTCAATTGATCTAATTTTAAGTTCGCAAATTCCGCCAAAGGTTTCCTGGATAATTTGTTTCATCGTCAATGTTCCTCCTTTATTTAATAGGCATAGTGTAACGTGATCTATGCTGAGTAATAAAATCAGAATACTGATAAAATTTTTTTCAGGATTAAAACTGGGTTCCTAATTTTTATGACATTTGTCATATTGAAAAGGTGACAAATGGAACTGGGCCGATGATTTCCTTGTTGATATGATTATATCAAGGAGGTCAGGAGAAATGAAAACACTTATTGAAGCAACTCATTTAAAATTTAATTATGGGCAAAAATCAGTTTTAAAAGATATTAGTTTTAGGGTGAATTCTGGCGAAATCATTGGTTTGATTGGAGAAAATGGTGCCGGAAAAACAACCTTGTTAAATATTTTACTCGGCTTGTATCCAACAACTGGTGACGTTGTTTTGTTTGGAAAGCAACCAGGTAGTAAAGTTGGAAAGGCACACATTGGTTCCATGCTCCAAACGGATATGGTTATTCAGGGTGTCACCGTTTCAGAGTTATTAGCCGAAATAGCTTCCTGCTATGAAACGTCATTTTCACCAGAGCAACTGATTAAAGAATTACATCTAACAACGTTTGCCAAAGAACGATTAACCAATTTATCAGGTGGCCAGTTACGCCAGGTGACGTTTGCAATTGCCTTGATTGGTAATCCTGATCTGTTGTTTTTAGACGAACCCACAGTTGGGATGGATGTGCAAGCACGTCAATCTTTTTGGCATCGAATTCGACTTCTTAAACAGCAAGGAAAAACAATTGTCATTACCAGCCATTATTTAAACGAAATTCAAGAAGTTGCTGATCGGATATTGGTGATGAAAAATGGTCAATTTATTTTTCAGGGTTCTTTTAATGACTTGCAGAACCAACATCAACGCGTAGAAATTGTGTTTCAGACCGAGCGGGCATCAGACGTGTTTAAAGTGTTACCGCATGTGACGGAAATTAATAAAAGTGATGGCAACATTCATATTCGGAGTACTGATGGGGATGCCACGTTATATGCACTAATGAAAAATTTTAAACACCTGCATCAGATAACCGTTACTCGTGAATCTCTAGAAACAATTTTCGTCCAATTAACCAACCAGGAGGTAAAATGATGAAACATTTGATGAGTCAATTAAGTTTTGATGGTAGACGTCTAATTTTACGTAATGCCTCGTTTTTATTTTTTTCACTTTTAATGCCAGCTGGCTTTTATCTTTTATTTACACGAGTCATGATTGTTGGAACCACGGCCGAAATGCAGGTTTTTAACGTGACTTATATGGGTAGTATGATTGTTTATAGTGGCTTGATTAGTGCCGCATTCAGCGTGGCGTCTATTCTAAAACATGACCGTGACCAAGGATTTGTCAATTTGCTGAATTTAACCCCGCGTGGATTGACGACGTATTACGTTTCTATTGCGTTATGGAGCTTAGTGATGACGACTTTGGCAATTGGTGTCATTGGCGGGCTAGCAATGGGAGTCAATCACGTGTCACTTTCAGGTGGACAATGGCTGGGAGTTCTAGGAGTTTCCCTGTTTGGTCAAATCCCCCTTCTGATCATGGGAGCCATGATGGCATTTATTCAACATACAGAAACGTTAGGGCTGGTTAGCAATCTCGTTACCTTTCCGATGGCCATTGTTAGTGGATTATGGTGGTCAATTTCATTACTGCCAGATTGGTTACAACAAATTGGGAAAGTAATGCCCGCTTATTTCACCAACAGTCTGTTAGAAAAAGTGACCACAGGTGGTGAAATTGAGTTAAATTCGGTGATTGGAATCGTGCTGTGGAGTTTGATTTTATTTGCGACCATGATATTAATTTCAAAACTAACACATAAATGGGGTGTGAAGGTTGGCAGAGCATAGGTGGATGAAAAATTTTAAAAAACGAAAAGCAACTGGATACATATGGCTAGTTTATTTGCCATTTGCAATGTCAGACTATTTTCCAATCAAATCTCAAACAGATTGGTTCTGGGTGGGGATGGGCTTGCTGTTTTTGGTAAGTTATGTTTTGGTGACCGAAGTGCCACGCTGGCATGTCATTACAATGCCATTAGAATTATTGATAACCGGTATTTTTTCAATCTTTGCTTTTAATAATTATTTGATTATTTTTCCCGGTTGGCAAATTGCCTCGCTTTTGGCCCGGCGCCCGAAGAAATATTTCCATTGGTTTCTGGGTGCCTATTATTTATTTATAATTAGTGGCCTTATTCGCTATAATAGCTATTATCCGGGGATCCTCAGTTTTCATAATATGAATGGTGGGCCTTTTATTTCCATTGATATCTCCAATTTTTGCATACAGTTTAGCCAGGTCAATGGTTCGCCAAAATCAATTGCACCAAACTAATCGACGCCTACAAACGATTGTTCAACGAGATGAACGCGAACGAATTGCCCGTGATTTACATGACACGCTCGGACAAAGCTTTTCAATGATCACAATTAAAACGGAATTAGCTAAGAAATTGTTACAAAAGGCGCCAGAAAAAGTTGTCCCCGAACTCGATGATATCGAGAAAACAAGTCGCCAGAATCTACAAATGGTGAGGAAAATTGTGAATGATCTTCATCAAAAATCGATTAGTGAAACATTGCTGGAACAGAGTAAAAATCTGGCCGCGGCTGAAGTTCTTCTAACGACTAACAACGAAGAAATGGCTTTGAAATGGCCCACAGTGATTCAAGGACGGTTTACGGCGGCAATGACAGAAGCCCTGACCAATGTGATTCGCCATGCTAAAGCTCAGTCGGTTCAGATAAGCTTTACAAGCGATGCTAGACATTATCAAGTTTTGATTCAAGATGATGGCCGAGGTCATAAGTTCGAACGCAGTGGTTCAAATGGTATTCGGGGGATGCGGGCGCGGATGTTAGAAGGTAACGGAAAATTTGAAATCGTGCGTAATCGCAAAGGAACGTTGGTAACTCTAAGCCTGCCAAAGGAGTAGAAATTAATGATCACAATTTATTTAGCTGAGGATCAAGGAATGCTAAACTCAGCACTTTCACAATTACTGGAACTAGAAGATGATTTGCATGTTGTGGGGACTGCGACCGATGGCAATACTGCTTGGCAAGAAATTAGCCAGTTAGCCCCCGATGTGGCCATTTTGGATATTGAAATGCCTCAGCTAACTGGGTTAGACGTGGCAGATCACATTCACACTGCTCAGCTCGCAACCAAGGTCGTGATTTTAACCACATTTGCGCAGAAGGCTTATTTTGAACGGGCGGTTCAAGCGCAGGTGGCTGGATATTTATTAAAAGATAGTCCTAGTAATGATTTGGTTGCAGCTATTCGCCAGGTAATGACTGGTAAAACAACGTATGCACCAGAATTAGTGGTCAACATGTTATCGGCCGATAGTAATCCGCTCACTAAGCGAGAGTTAGCGGTGTTAACGGCAGCGGATGAAGGAAAGCCCACAAAAGAAATTGCGACAAGCTTGTTTCTGTCTGATGGTACAGTGCGCAATTATTTATCGTCTATTTTTAGTAAATTAGGTGTCCATAATCGCATTGAGGCCGTTCAAATCGCAAAGAAAAATAAATGGTTAAAGTAAAAATATAAAAGTTTTGAAGTTGATTATTAATTTAGTTAAATAATAAGAAACCAAATTTTGAAGGATTTTCTTATTGTTATGTTCTAATTGAAGTTGTTTTTAAGTACCGAGTCAAGTTAGCGGATGATAAAGACCTATTCTGGCATGGGAGTGTTTTTAATCTGTAATTAAATGAATGCGCTAATAAAAGTATTTTTTTTAAAACCAGAAGTGAATCAGAAAGTATGAATTAATCAATAGTTTTCGGAAATTTGAAGCTAAAAAACAGTTACATAAGAGACCGGAGATTGATAAAAGTAAATGATATTGTTAGTTTCTATACTATTTCTGCTAGTTATACTCCAGTTTTAAAAAATTGGCGAAAGAAACATCTTTCATTGAATACTGGCAGAACCAGTACCACTTATTTAAATTTTGATATTTCCTTCTTTGCGGTGAATAGTAAATATCAGGACTCAGGTATGGGGCGATTGACAATGAAACATTTATTATTAAATACGTATAGTCGATTAATGCCAGTTGTCGGTGTTTCCTTAGTGACGTTAGACGCACTAAAAACTGCAGTAGACTTTTACACGCGACTTGGTTTTATCGAATATTCTCAAGAGCCTATGAGAAAATCGATTACACCCTTGGCTATTTTTACTTCTGACATAGGTAACATACTTGATTTGAAGAAAAATAATCATGATAAGGAAATAGATATGTTAGAAGGCTCTTTAAAGAATTTTGTGTCATTCAAAAAAGAGTAAAATAAAAGCTCAGCAAACCTAATTTTAAACTAGGTTTACTGAGCTTTTATTTAGCTTATGTGGGCAGTTACCCAAGCTTTAGCACTAACTAATTCAGGTTCATTAATATTATGCGACTGTTCGTGTTCAAAAATTGAAACGTCTGCATGAGTACCAGTGAGAGACTGCATCAATTCGTCAAAGTTGGTTTTAGAAACAATTGGATCCTGCTCGCCATGAGATCCCCATATACTAATCTTGGATAAATCAGGTAAGTCAACAGTGGGTGTGAGCAACATAGGATGAAACAAAACGGCTTTTTTGAAACGGGGCCGTTTTGTTAGCCACGCATAAGCAGCGACATTGGCACCGTTTGAGTAACCAACTACAATCATCTTTTCTTGATCGAGATGATATTGCTCAGTATAGGTGTCAATGGTTTCTAGCAGCCAATCTGTTTCAGAATTCAAACTGTTTAAATCAAAGCTACCATCTGCCGTGTGGTTAAAATACCGCGTTTGACCATTTTCAATTAAACGTCCTCGAATCCCTAATTGCGGGCTAGTAGGCAAAAGGTAACTGGCAATTTTTGATAAGTCTTGCTCATCGCCACCTGTACCGTGAAGCATTAAAATTGGTGCGGTGTCAGATTAACCGGGTTTGAAGAAAATATGGGTCTGTTCGTCAGCCATAGCTAATCCTCCGTTTTTTGTTCTGTGTTAAAGCCAGCCAGATGAGCCTCAATATCTTCACGCTGATCTTCCAAGAAAGGTGGTAACTCCAAGTGAACACCAGCTTCTTCATATGTTTCATCGAGTAAGAAACCAGGTCCATCTGTAGCAATTTCGAAGAGAACGCCACGACCAGGACGGAAGTACTCAGATTTGAAGTAGAAACGATCTACCAAACCAGATTGTGCAAGCCGGGCCTCTTGAATTCGTTTGATCCACCAATTCAAGCTTTCGGCATCTTCCGTCCGAAAAGCAATATGATGAACCGTGCCAAAACCTTGGAATTGATCGGGAAGCACAACACTCGTTTCTGTAACAATTTGAGCGCCGTGACCACCATCATGTAATTCATAAAGCGTTTTGCCGTCTTCTGTTGCAAGTTTTGTGAAGCCCATAACTTCTGTCAAAACTTGGTTTAACTGCTCAGGATAATTAACAGTGACGAAGGAAGGGCCAAGACCACTGATTGCATATTCGGCTGGCACAGGGCTGTGGCGATAGGGGTCTCCAGCAGGAACGCCATGATTGATTTCGTCAGAAACTAGTTGATATTGTTGATCATCAAAATCATAGAAATAAAGATATTTGGACCCAAATCGGGTTTTAATTTCATTATGGCGAACATTGAATTCGTTAAAACGAGCTTGCCACCAATCCAGGGCCTTATCATTAGGAACGCGGAAACCAATGCGGGTAATTCCGTTTTTTCCTTGTTTTCCTTTAGGAATTCCTGGAAAATCGAAGAAAGTTAAATCAGTCCCAGCTTTACCCATATCATCAGTGAAGTAGAGGTGGTAGGTACGAACGTCGTCTTGATTAACAGTTTTTTTAATTAAATGTAAGCCCAAAATTTCTGTCATGAATTTAAAAATCTTTGGCGAGCTAGAAGTAATAGCGGTAATGTGATGAAGCCCAATTAAATTTGTGTTCATAGTGATTGCCTCCTTGGCTAATGATTTTCTATTTGTTGACCACAGTATACTCGCTTACAAAAAGTAAGTAAACTGTTTTTTACTTTTTATAATTTTTTTACAATAAAAAACACGCTCAAAATCGCATCAGACGATTTAGCGTGTCTTAATTTTTGAAAAGCTAATCATCAACTACAGTGAATTGTTGATGAACATGTTTAGGGGCTTTTAACTCATCAAGCAAGGCAGCAGCAAAATTCCCAAATGAAACTTGAGATTTACCACTTTTATCGGTCATGATTTTGTTAGTACCTAATCGGAACTTTGTCTTGTCACCAGCGACAAAGTCATTTTGAGGGGTCATAACTGTCCATTTTACATTATCAATCCATTGCAAAAACTGGAGTTCATGAACTTGTTGTAGGGGAGTCTCAATCCAAGGCTGTCCAGCAAAGGTTTTTAGGATATTATCAATTTGAAAAGAACCATCGTCTCCTACTAAAGAACTTGCCCCGGAGATAAATACTAATTGGGTGTGATCATTATCACGAAAAAGACTAACTAATTTTGTTGCAAGATCTAAGTTTAAATAGGCCGGCTGAAGAGCAGAGGCGTTGACGATGGCGTCAAAATCGCTTAAGTCAGTTTTGGTAAGTGCAAGGGCATCTTTTTCAAGAACGTCTATATCGTTCCCAAGCATTTGTTTTGCTTTGGCGGCATTACGAACAATGGCTGTGGCTTCATGACCACGAGTTCGAGCTTCTTTAAAAATAACACGACCGACATTTCCTGTAGCACCAATAATTCCAATTTTCATAAATATTCTCCTTATATTTGCCAAGGTCAATCAAAGTTTTAAGCTTGCTATAAGTTATATTGATTGATGGACGTTGAAGTTTTATAGTAAACTTAGTTATTAAGTTTACAGCAGATTATAAACTTAGCCATTAAGTTTATCAAGAAAAAATCCCAAGTGGAGGAAATAATGAAAAAAAGAATTTTAAATGAGGAACGTGTCTTGACCGCTGCTACTGAGCTTGCGGCTGAAAGTGGTTTTGAAGCGATTACGTTAAGTCGAGTTGCCAAACGGTTAGATATCCAGCCCCAATCGATGTATCGGTATACAAAAAATACAGAAGATTTGCGAGCTAAGGTTTTCGCTAAAAGTATGCAAGAATTGGTGGATTACCTTTATCAGTCTTTAATTGGATTAAGCGGAACCACAGCGCTTGAACAATTAACCTACACCGTGGCATTTGGTGAATATAGTGAAGTTATTCCACACGACTTTGCCGCGGTTTCCAAATATTTAAAATATCCCGATGTTGCGACCCAGTATAATCGTTTGTATGCTATGTTGCCTTTATATTTAGCTCAAATTGCTCATGACCCAGAGATAATTCGACGCGGGACTTCGCTACTCTCTGATTTCATGCTCGGAGAATCAGTCAATGCGCATAATAATGGTGCTGATAACATTGAAGTTAGACAGGCCGATTTTAGAAAGAATGTCACGCAAATCTTGGGAATGTTAGCGAAATCGTCAAGGAAGAAGGCTTAGGAGTATTCCACGTTAGGATTACTCATTAATTAAAATGGCAAAAATATTTTTGGATGCACAATTTAAAATTGATAAACGCAAACAACAAACAGAGGCCAAACTAATTCAGGCTCTTAAGCAAAAATGGCAGGATGGGACTCAATTTAATCAAATTGATATTAAGGATTTATGCGAAAGTGCGAATGTTTCACGGGCAACCTTTTATCGACATCACGAAGGAATTGAGGATGTGGTGTTTGTCCAATTTTTAATTGCCATTTCTGAGTTTGAACAAAAAATTGATGTGTTAAATCGCGTGAATTTTGAGAATGGAAGTATCACAATTGTGGATATGATTTATGCTAATCTTGACCTATTTAAAATGGTGAAATGGAGTCATATGCAGATTAAAGTTCAAGCGTTATTTAGCGGAACGGCTTTGAAAATCTTAATCTCAAGGGATTACTCAAAGGAAGCTAAACATTTTATTAGTGATTACCTAGGAACGGCCATTTTGAATTTTGCCCAGCGAGTTGCTGATGCTAAGGAACCAATAACAAAGGCAGAAGCATTGAGATTATATAGATTATTATTACCAAGTCGTTTATGAGACAAAAGGTGCTTATTTGTTTTACTACGAGGCTTATTAAATTTAAAAATTGTGGTAGGATAGTTGCGATATGAATTATTATTTTGTAATTGGAGGAATTTAAACATGAATGATAAAGAAGTATTAACACTAATTACCGGTGCTGATAAGGGAGTTGGCTTTGAAACGGCCAAAGAACTTGGTCAAAAGGGCCAACATATTTTGTTAGGATCGCGTAATGTATCACGTGGAGAAAAAGCGGTCAGCAAATTAGCTGATTTAGGAGTCAATGCAGACCTTGTTCAACTAGATGTGACTGATCAAGAAAGTATCAAAAAGGCTGCTGATAAAATCAAGGCTGATTACGGTCATCTTGATATTTTGATTAATAATGCGGGAATGACAAATGATGCTCATCAAAAACCTTCGGAAATGCCTACAGCGACAATTCGAGAAGAATATGATGTGAATTTCTTTGGTTTGCTCGATACAACCCAAGCGATGGTGCCGTTATTGAAAAAAGCAACTTCAGGAAAAATCATTAATGTATCTAGTAATATGGGATCTTTGACATTAGCTAGTGATCCTAAGTCGCGTTTTTACCAAGTTAGCTCAGTAGGTTACCAATCTTCAAAGGCAGCAGTTAACTTTGTAACGATTGATTTGAGTAAAGAATTAAAAGAATTTGGCATCACAGTTAATTCCGTTAATCCTGGTTGGACGGCGACTGGTTTTGGTGGTCGTTCGCTTGATAGCCCTAAGATCCCTGGGATGCAAGATGTTGAAGAAGGCGCCGCCCGGATCGTTGAATTGGCATCTGATCCAGATAATAAGACGACCGGAACCTTTAGTGAAAATGGTGGCACATTGCCTTGGTAATGACTATATCTGAATTGATTTGTCTGAGAAATAGTTAAAGCATCTAAAAATTACGTTAATCTAACTCTGAGTGAAGGCCAGCAGCGAACTGCTGACCTTTTTTTATGAAAACACATTTAGAAATAGGTGCTGATGCTATAAGGAATTATTTTTGAACAACGTTTCTATATGACTTTTAGTGCTACAATGTAAGCGGATTATGATGATGTAATTGATTTTTAACTAGTGGAGGCATAAAAATGTGTATGAAAAATGAAAAAGTTCACTATAAAATGTATAAGGCAGGTCGTCGCTGGTTAGTTGCCGGATTGACGACGATGGTTATTTTTGTTGGCGGTGGAACTGTTATGGCAGACACAGTGTCATCTGTAAATCAAGATTCAAATACATCTAAAACAGAGAGTAGCGTTACTAAAGGCTCCTCAGAGAGTGTGGCTGACAGTCGCACCTCTTCGGTACACACGCAAAAGGGTTCAACAGAGGCTGATTCAACAAATGAGTCTACTATTAAAACATCTAATAAAACATTTAAAAATGAAGATGAAAAGTCTCAAAAAATTATAAATCAGAAAAGTACGACGAAATCTACAAAAAATGTGGATTCTTCTGATTTGGCATCAAACAAAAAATTAACTAGTCAGAATGCAGGATCTACGTCTACTGTAAAAGCTACAGGGCAGAATTCATCTGTAAACCAGGAGTCTAGCAATTCTGTAGTTGCAAAAGTTAATTCTGTGCAGTCTGTTGCTAATACGGTTAAAAAAGATCCTTCAAATTCAACAGAAAATGGGAATGCTCAAGGTACAGGTACTAATAAATCACTGAATAGTGCGGTGCAACAAAACCAAAAATTTGATGCAGCCACTGTAAAATCTGTTTCGAATGTCAAAACAGATGACACAACTGGGGTCACAGATCCTCAAATTACTGTTGACAATGATGAATTATGGTCAGGATTAAGTTCTATGCACGTTGATTTAGCATTGAATTATACAGATACTACTAACGTTCCTAAGGGGACAATTATTATACTGCATTTTACTAATCCTAATGTGATTGATTGGGAAAATTTGAAAACAATTTCTCTACCAAAATATTTAACGCAAACAGTTAATGCAACTACTGGAAGTATATCATTAGTTTATAATAACGATATCTTGGATCAAAGTGGTAAGTTGGGGATTAGCTATACCGTCCCAGTTATTAATACTGGGGAAACTTATGTAGATGCTAGTTTGATTACCCCTGACAAGCAGGTGATTGATTTTAATGTTCCGCAAACTGCAATTTCAGTTAACAAGATGGCCTCAGAAACTAGTTCCATTACCACATATTGGCCAGGTGGTGCAAACTACGGTGTTACAGGTGCCGCAACCTTGCTGAATAATACAAATACACCTCAGCCGGAAAATGATCCAACCGTCGATTCTTATGGTAATAAAAATAATATTGTATCAGTCGGCTCGTTCACTGAAGACGGAACTACTTTACCAGCTATGATTGATTTGAACTTTAATTGGACTGGCGATATTTATTCGCAATTAAAGCAAATTAGTTCTGCAGATACAATGAGTCAGTATATTAATGCTGACGGTTCAATCAATTATAGTAGTACTGATCCAGATGATTTGGGGCTATTCGCAATTGTGCTAAAAGTTAGTGGTAATTTAGATTTAACCACAGATGATATTCAACTTTATATGCCAGAAACAAATAAAAATGTCACAGATGATTATTATGTTGAGTCATTAGGATCTGGGATATTCGGGATTATGCTTAAAGCAAATAGCGAAATTTCATCCGTTGCAGCAAATTATCCCCATACTGTCGTTTATTTAACACCAAAAGTAACAGGGCCTTTAGCTGAAGCAACTGTTCCTAGCAGTACAAGTTCAATTTTTACGAATGTTATTTGGTATCCTTCAGATGCACCAACAAAATATGTTCAGGATCAAACTTTATTAGAACCAGTTTGGTCGCCTGATGCGTATTCTACTAGTTTTGTTCCAAAAATTTCAGGATTTTCGGATCAAACAATTACCGCAGGTCAGCCGATTACGCAAGCTACCATACTACGAGGAGTAACTGCTAATGATGTTGAAGACGGTGATTTAACAAGTAAATTGAAAGTTATTGACTTTGGTGGATTAGATCTGAATAATCCTGTTGCAGGTGAATATACAGTAGAAATTAGCGTTGAGGATTCTGATGGTAATATTGTTCAGGCATCTGCAAAAATTACAGTTCCATCTTTAAAAACATTTGTCATTACAGAAAAGTTTCAGGATACCAATGGCTCTACAATTTCGCCTGATGTAGTGGTTGACATGCAGGAAGGAGCTTATCAACAATTTTCAGCGCCTATTATTAACGGATATAGTTTTGTTTCCGTAGATAACAATCCTGATATTGTGGCGGTTGCAAATGAAACATTGATTTTTACTTATAAGAAAATTTCAGAAAATGGTACGGCAACTTTATCCGGAGAAGATAGTAAGATTTATGATGGTAAAGTTGGCCAGATTAATCCTAACAAATATGTAATTACCTTGAGTAATGGTGAACGCTATCAGTTAACAGCCAATGATCTCCAGTTTGTTGAGGCTAATCCCACGGCAGTGGGCAGTTATCATGTTGCGTTAAGTCAACAAGGATTAACCGATTTGAATAACGTTGATCAGAATTATATTTATTCAACTGATTCCGTAACTGGTCAAGGGCAACATCAAATAATACCAGCTGCTGTTCAGGCAACATTATCTGGAAAAGATAGTAAGATTTATGATGGCAAAGTTGGCCAGATTAATCCGAATAAATATGAAATTACCTTGAGTAACGGTGAAAGCTATCAGTTGACGGCTTCCGATTTGCGATTTGTTGAAGCTAATCCCACGGCAGTGGGCAGTTATCATGTTGTGTTAAGTCAACAAGGATTAACCGATTTGAATAACGTTGATCAGAATTATATTTATTCAACTGATTCCGTAACTGGCCAAGGACAATATCAAATAACACCAGCAGCTGTACAGGCAACATTATCTGGAAAAGATAGTAAGATTTATGATGGCAAAATTGGTCAAATCAATCCGAATAAATATGTAATTACCTTGAGTAATGGTGAAAGCTATCAGTTAACGGCTGCCGATCTGCGATTTGTTGAAGCTAATCCCACGGCAGTGGGCAGTTATCATGTTGCGTTAAGTCAACAAGGATTAACCGATTTGAATAACGTTGATCAGAATTATGTTTATAAAGCTGATTCCGTAACCGGGCAAGGACAATATCAAATAACACCAGTTGTTGTTCAGGCGACTTTATCTGGAAAAGATAGTAAAATTTATGATGGCAAAGTTGGTCAGATTAATCCTAACAAATATGTAATTACCTTGAGTAACGGTGAAAGCTATCAGTTAACAGCCAATGATCTCCAGTTTGTTGAGGTTAATCCCACAGCAGTGGGCAATTATCATGTTATGTTAAGCCAACAAGGATTAATAGACTTGAATAACGTTGATCATAACTATGTATATACACGAAATTCTGTTATAGGGCAGGGTAGTTATGAAATTATTTCGAATCATTCGGGGAATAATGGTAAGCCAGCTATAAAACCTGGAAAAATTAATGATAATAAAAAGGTAAATACCGCAGTTTCAAATTTTTCCAATATACATCAAAATATTTATAACAAAATGTTACCTAATGGAATGGTTAAACAGGGAGAATCGGTATCTATTGGAATTAAAAAAACTAGCAAGCAATTAACTGGAAAAGCAAAACATTTGTCAGTTAAGACGCTTTCTAAGCGGAATGTTAAATTGCCACAAACAGATGAAGCAAATGACAGCATATTAGCAGTTATTGGGTTAGCTATTTTAACGTCTTTTGTCAAGGGCAGTTTAAAAATGTAGGTTTTC
>NZ_JQBD01000170.1 GCF_001437255.1 Pediococcus damnosus
TTCATTTACACATAAAATTTGACACTCTCAATTTGTAATATACTATGTGAGGTTTGCCTATAACTAGAATTACTAATCATATGATAGGACGGATTGATCACCATTAATATAGTTCCAATAATTGATCCGACAAAAGCAAAGTAATTATATTTACTGACTTTATCTTTCAAAACATATTTTTGAAGAATTATCATAAAAGCAACCATTAAAAACTGATAGATTGTCATACTTTCTAAAAACAATTGGCCACAAAGCATCAGAATCAACAAAAATACATCAAGTCCATAATTATCTTTAAGTCCTTGTTTATTAATCCAAATAAACGTTAAAGACGTCACCATTGGTGGCACATAATTAACAAATGCTGCATTCCACGCAATTACATCGGTAAAAATACCAGTCGGTATCAATAGAATCGCAAGTGTTGCCAAAATCAAAGAAATATTGTTTGATCCACAAATCTTATAAATCAAGTAAATTAAAAGAGTTAGAAATATACCATAAGCAAGCATACCAACAATCAAATGCCTAACTGAATAAATTTCAAGAATACTGCCCAAATATCTACCATTGCCACTTCCGCCAAATGTGGAGTTACCAACAAAAAAATGATGCAAAAGATATTGTCCCTTATCCCCTGCCCAAAAAAAGTCATCACTACATAATATTAGAAAATATCTAAAACAAACAAAAAATATAAAAATGAAGCTAAAATATATTCCTTTTGTGAATCTTTTTACCATGAAAAAGTCTCCTTAATTTCATTCATTTATTACCATTTCAGTAAGTAAACGTGAACCAATTAGCCGTCTGTAAAAGGCACCCGTAAAATGTAGGAAAA
>NZ_JQBD01000171.1 GCF_001437255.1 Pediococcus damnosus
TTTTCTACCATTAGTCAAGAGAAACCTTTGATATCAGTAACTCTGTTAACTATTTATTTATTCTTAGCTTAAGATTGCTACTTTTGGACTGAGAAATTAATATTTAGGCTACGCCAAAAAACACCTCAGGTATTTAAATTTTTTGAGGTGCTATAATCAGTTTAGATGAATTGTGTATTAGTGTTGTGGTAGGCACTTTCTGGAATCATACAATTCATTATTCTTAATTAGGTGGTAGATGGTTCTAATGAGCCGTCCCATCGCTGCTATGGCAATCTTCTTAGTGTGGGTTTCACTGGAAGATTGCTTTTTGCGTTGATAAAGAATACTGACGTTGGAGGGATGATATTTAGCAGCACACACCATATTCAAAACAGCTTTGAACAATATTTTTCGAGCGTATGAATTTCCACGTTTTCGGATGTGCTGTCCCATTTCGTAGTCTCCAGATTGATATTGAATTAAGTCAATTCCGATATATGCATTAATGGCATTAGAACTATGGAATCGACTAATATCGCCAAGTTCGGCTAGAAGGCAAACCGCTGTTTTAATGCCAAATCCTGGAATTGATTGCAGGATAGGAATCTCATTGAGTGATACTGAAATTTGGGACATTTCTCTAATAATTTCGTCTTTTTTATCATTGAGACGCTCTACTTCACCAGCTAGGTAAACGACAGAGCTAACCGCACACGCATCGCTACTAACCGCCGGAGCGGATTTGTTTGCTAATTCTTTAAGGTGCTCGGCTAAGCCAAGCGCTCGTTTTTCACTCATGTTCTTGAGTGTCGCTTTTAAAATTAGTTGCGCTAATTCTGATAGTTTAGTTT
>NZ_JQBD01000172.1 GCF_001437255.1 Pediococcus damnosus
ATTACTTAAGAGATTTTAGACAGCTTCTTAGGGCGTTAAAGTAACGTCTCAAGGCTTTAGTCATTAAAAATTTAAGTTCTTCGTCGTCCAGTGGGATTATGACGCCAATATCTTTATGATCCTTCTCAACTCGGTACTTAGCATTTAAGATAATACCAACGAAGCGACGCATCTGTTGCGGGGTACGGCACCAAAAACTAAGCAGTCATGTTACAGCACCCAAGTAAAAGCTACGAAGATAAAAACATTCATCCTCAAAATATGTAACCTAGAAAAAAGGCCTCCAGTGGTAAACCGGGAGCCTTTTTTAGTATACCAATTTCTACTTTACATAAGGCGGCTTATCCCAAGTAAACCCTTCATGCCCTGATAAAACAACGATCCGTTATTTGGCCCTTGTGAAATTTGACGGGAGAGGAGTGTTCTAGATGAAAAATCCCCAAAAAATCATTAAACTCACTTTGTGAATTTAACCGCCTAAACTCCTAGACCATTGCGCCAATCGTGCCTGACACCAGTCCAAAAAATCCCGTTCTGAAATCGTTGGTGTTCCCGTCAATAACTTTTTTGTGATGGGCTCCTCACCTAAAGCCGTCTCAATTAACCCAACCACTAAATAATCTGTCTGTTTCGTAACCCAATTTTGTGGTTTCGCCCCAAAGACTTTCGCCAAACTAAAAGCTTGATCCCGAGTCATGGTAGTTAGACGTCCGGTAAAAGCAATCTCACAATCTCTTAAATCAAGCATTTTAAATCATCAACTTTCTTGATTCTAATGTTGGTTTTGACTTGACGGGTTATGGTTTTCCATTCAGTTTAGAGGGAGTGACGT
>NZ_JQBD01000173.1 GCF_001437255.1 Pediococcus damnosus
TTCATTTACACAAGATTCTTGACGCTACCATAGCGATGTATTGAAGCTATATCAGGGCCTAATGATCGCCACTTCAGTAGCCAATTACTGACTAGATTAACTAAAATTGCTTCAATTGGGAATGCTAACAATAAGATGACTTTGTCGTTAACTGGAATAACCAGGTAGCCAAATAAAAGAATACCAGATCCTACAGTGGTTAATCCAATAATTAGCCAACTGATAACAATCCCAGGTATTAACATGCCCACTATAATGGCTAGTAACAACAAAAGGAAAACACCTATTTGAATATTCGGTTCCAAAAAAACTGCAAAAAATAGCATTAAGATAGGAAATATCCACGACAAAACAATGGGAACATACCCCTTAAATATTATCTCTGATAAATTCATTACATAGTCTCCTATAAAAATCTTTTAATCATTATAATCTATCTATTCCAAATTTAAATATCATAATTGTTATATTAGTTTAATATATCTCTAATTTCTTTTGATCCTATATTTAATACGGTACCTAATAAAAGTCGACCGTTTAATCCCAGTATTACGGGAAACATCCACATCACTCATACCGGCCTGATAAAGCTTAAAAGCATGTTGCAAACGGAAATCATCTTTGGCATATTGGGGTTTGCGTCCATGATATTTACCCTGCTGTTTGGCGAGGGCAATCCCTTGTTGCTGACGTTCGATGATCCGCTTACGTTCGCTTTCAGCCTGATACTTATACAGTTCAATGATGAGGTTAGTCATGAGTTGACGTAAGTTAGGATCAGCAATTCCCGTCATGGACGGCAAATTCAACACATCTAGGGTGGCACCCTTAT
>NZ_JQBD01000174.1 GCF_001437255.1 Pediococcus damnosus
CCCCGTTCCAGGCCAAGTGAGCCGTAGAACGGCAATTAAACTATTCGCTTTGTTACACTCACTTATTTTAGGGCAGCTCGGCAAGTCAAAAGACAGAAAATAAGTACGCTTCCCGTGGGATTGCGATCCCACCTACGTCGCACTTACCTGCACTTTTCCGCTGAGCTTTAGGACAGCTCGGCAAAGCAAGAGGCTGATCATAAGCACGACTCCCGTGGGATTGCGATCCCACATACGTCATCCTCACCTGCACTTTTCCGCTGAGCTTTAGGACAGCTCGGCAAGTCAAAAGACAGAAAATAAGTACGCTTCCCGCGGGATTATGATCCCGCATACAGCATACTTATTTTCTGTCTTTTATCGACTTGCCTCACTCACTAGTATCTTTCGAACTGTCGAATAACTAAGATCTCATCTTCCGATAATTGACCACCTAAATGACCAGTCAGTGTTCGCCCTACTTTGCGATAATTTTTACGGATCTGTGTAAAACACAAATCAACAATCGCAATCAGAAATGTCACGACCATCGCATTATCTTGTGACATGATCTTACCAAACAAGTTTACGGTATCACTATTTAACATTGTTGTGATAAAGGCGTAAATCATGACCACATCAATTACTAACTGTACTCGGACCAGTCCTTGCATCCGATTTTTTAATTTGATAAGTTGTTGAAAAATGTCTTGTCGCTTCACGGTTTGGCTTCCCTTCACTATGAGACTTCATCTACCAACTCTAAACATATCTATATATTAAGCTAAAACTGCTAGCAGGTAAACCAATTGATTTGTGTGTATGTGTCAAGTTTTCCTAGGTGCCTT
>NZ_JQBD01000175.1 GCF_001437255.1 Pediococcus damnosus
GCGCTTGAGATGCTTATTAAAGTTCTCAATCAGGTTAGTGGAGTATAGTGATTGCCGGATAGCTGGTGGAAAGTCCATGAAAGTGAGTAAATTCGGCATTTTAAGCAGATCTTTGATTAATTTGGGATAGGTCTGATGCCAGTTGTTGGCGAACTCATTCAGTTTCAGTTCGGCTGCTTCACGGTTGGCGGCCCGATGAACTTGTTTAAAGTCACTGATCACGGCCTTGCGGTCTTTTACGCGAACTTTGTTCATCAGATTCCGCCCAACATGAACCAGGCAACGTTGTCGTTTGGCTTTAGGGAAATGCCGATTCAAGCCTTCATCCAAACCAACTAACCCATCGGCCACAAACAACAGCACATCTTTAACGCCCTGCTTGATCAAGGTTCCCAGCAGTTCAGTCCAGATTCCAGTCGATTCCGTTGGCGCCACTTGGTAGTTCAGCACTTCTTTCGTACCATCTGGACGAATGCCAATCGCAATATGAACGGCTTCTTTTTGAACGGTATCCCGCTTTAACGGCAAGTAAGTGGCATCTAAGAAGATGGCCGCATATTGTGAAGCCAGTCGACGTTGCTGGAAAGCTTGAACCTGTTCATTGACGGCTTTAGTCATGTTGGAAACCGTGGCTTTGGAGTAGTGAGCACCGTACATTTTCTCAATGAGTTCGGCAATTTCAGCAGTGGTAATTCCCTTGGTATACAACTGAATGACCGTTGTTTCTAAATTATCACTGTGCCGACCGTAGGCTGGCAAGGTATGATTTTCAAACCGGCCATTGCGATCTCGAGGAATGGTTAAGTTA
>NZ_JQBD01000176.1 GCF_001437255.1 Pediococcus damnosus
ATTAGTGGTGAATCATAATTCGACGAAATTATGATTCACCACTTTTTCATTCTGTTAAAGTGGTAATGAAGTTGACATGTCGAAGTGTCATTTGGCGCATCATACGATGACGTCGCAAGATAAATTGGCAACTTCATTTGGTTCACCAATAAGCTCGCTCGAAGTCCGTTGGCTACTAAAAGTCGTGTATTGAAAATTGAGATGAGTGAATCGATGAATACAACTTTGATAAGGTGGTGTTTAAATATGATTGATATCGAAATCATATTTGGCATAGATGTAAGTAAACATAGTTCAAATGTAGCAATTTTAGCCGATGACAGTGTCATTAAAGAATTCAAGATAACTAACGATCGTATAGGTTATGAAACCCTTGATGACGCTCTTAATAGCTTTAAGTCACCCAAGGTAATTTTTGAATCTTCTGGCATCTATTCACGAAGTATTCGTGCCTTTTTACAGAGAAAAAATTGGATTTATACCGAGATTAATCCTTTGGCGGCCAAGAAAGATATGGATGGTTTTCGGCACAATAAGAATGATCAGCTGGACGCAGTAGCATTAGCCACTGCAATGGCACACTATCATTATCAATCGACGTTCAGAGAAGCAGGCGTCTATGAAGAACTGCATGATTTAGAGCGAACCTATCAAGAGTTCAACGAAGATCTCGTGCGAGCCAAGAATCGATTGCATAAGAACCTGCAGCTCACTTTTCCTGAAGTTGAACAATTTATAAGTACAACAGATGGTACTTTATATTGGCACGTTGTACAGCAGTTTCCGCATCCAACTTTCGTATTAGAAA
>NZ_JQBD01000177.1 GCF_001437255.1 Pediococcus damnosus
CAGCACTAATATTACTAAAACTCATATGAAATATTGCCATGTTAGTCACCTCTTTACTTTGATTCTATGGGCTTGACTTTGTTGTCGCCATCGGCGACTTCTAATACAGGATTTTGGGGTTAGCACAACATAGAATTTATTCTATGTGTAAGTGCGCATTGATCTCGTTTCACTCGGCCTGCTGATTCCCCTAAATTTACTTATAGTGTATGCCTTCCGCTTCGCTATTTCAACTTTCATACTTTGACTTAACGTTCTCTGTATGATATAGTGTCGGTGATTATTTTTAATACGACTGGAGGAATCATTATGTCTCAAAGTAACTTAGAAAAACAAGAAGCTAAATTAAAAGCCCTTAATCAAAAAATTAAGGACGAAAAAAATAAGATTGAACAACGGCTAGGTAAACAAATCATCAGTCAAGCCAATTTAGATTATGCTAATTTATCTAATGACAATATCAAGTCCTTATCCAAAAAAGTATCCGAGTTTTTAAAGGAAAAGTCCGTAGATCATTAGTCATAGGAGATGGGGAATTCCATGCCTAATCAATATGAAAAACTAATTGAACAACAAGCGCGTTTAAAACAAAAAATTGAGCGGGAAGATTTTAAGTTACGCCAATCTAAGTATTATGAAAATCGACAAGCCCGCAAAGCCCGTTCTCGCCGATTAATTCAAAAAGGGGCTTTATTAGAAAAGTACTTTCAAGCTAATAACCTCTCGGTCGAACAAACCGAAGAACTTTTAAAAACATTCGCTGACTATGTCAACGCCCATAAACCGGATAAATTAAAAAACG
>NZ_JQBD01000178.1 GCF_001437255.1 Pediococcus damnosus
AATCATTTACACATAATTATTTAAACACTCGTTTACTTTGTCGGTATTAATAAATATATTGATTATAAGACTGTTAGTTTTTTGTTTATAGTTAATAACTTGAATAAGACTATTGCATATTTGGATACTTTTGTAATGACTTCTTTCTGGATTCTTGTGCTCATATTGATATTGTATTTGTTACCTAAAAATTTAAAAGGTTTGGCCATATTTTTTCAAATTTCCGGAGGAATTACAGCCGGTCCTTATTTGATTGTTGCAAGTCCTTTGCGTGTAAGGGAGTATTTTGGAAATTATATTTTTATGGTGTTAGTTGCAATATTGATTGCCAATTATGCTTTTCATGTGACATTTAGAAATACAAATTTTAATCTTTCAAAACTTAATTTTATTAGTTTTATTTTAGTTGGGTTAGTATCTACAAATTTATTATTAATTATGGGAATCAACCATAACGCGAATTCAATAAGAACAAGTAATGAGGCTTGGCTTAACACTAATAAAACATTGACGACTCATGTGCCATTTAGGAAATATGTGAAGAATCTCGACATATTGTCAGGTCAGACTAAGTTTTATTATAAAAATCGAAGTAATATGAATTTCACTCAAAAAATCTTGCACTAATCGGGTTTTATAATTTTATAAAATTTGAAAGTAGCGTACTTGAGTTTTTGATGTCATACTCGGAAGTTATTTTAATTTTTGGACTGATAAGAAGTTAGTGTAAGGTTTTCCTAGATGGT
>NZ_JQBD01000179.1 GCF_001437255.1 Pediococcus damnosus
GTTAAAGTACTTAGCGACCGCCTTAATAGAACCATCAAACAGTTCTTTCTTAGTCAGTACAGCACCGCAGAACGGGCCGCGGTTCAACGCGTCATCATGGACATGAACGCCTCCTATCAGGCATTCGTGCACGAACTATTCCCTAACGCCGAACTCATTATTGATCGGTTCCACATTATTCAATTAATGGGCCGGACGATGGATACCATTCGCACTCAATGTTTAAAGCAACTCGACAAGCATTCGCGGGAATATAAAGTACTGAAATCACTATGGCGCCTATTCCA
This sequence comes from Pediococcus damnosus, assembly GCF_001437255.1. Lineage (GTDB taxonomy): Bacteria > Bacillota > Bacilli > Lactobacillales > Lactobacillaceae > Pediococcus > Pediococcus damnosus. The sequence goes on from NZ_JQBD01000179.1 coordinate 288, forward strand.
CAAGGCCAACCCTGACGCACAAAAGAGCCGCTACCTCTTCGGCCTGAATGAGTACTCGACCGAACAGAACGCTATTGATATTGGAACCAATACGTTTCCGGCCTTCAAAACAGCTTATGAAACCTACATCGATCTCCACGATGCTTTGATGGGGCGTCACGCTGATGAACTCAAGAATATGATCACTAACTATCAGCCTAACGGCACGCCCCTAGATACGGCCATGCATACCCTACGAAAGAATCTTAATGGAGTAATTAATGCCGCCAAATCGTCCTACTCTAACGGACCGATAGAGGGCATCAACCGTAAGATCAAGGAGCTCAAACGTGCTTGTTATGGCTTCTCCAATCAGGCCAATATGTTCACACGCGTCTACCAGCTGATTGCCTAGATTATCTACCACAATAACGTCA
>NZ_JQBD01000018.1 GCF_001437255.1 Pediococcus damnosus
GTTATTCACCAATACCAGAAAGTGTAGATCCGTTTTAATTAGCTTTTTGAAATTTTTGCTCCAATAGCCAATGAGAAAGGTGGATTCTTAGGAATCGGAATTTGTAACTGCTCATATGGAAAGATATGATCCAATTTTAATTGTCCCTCTGTATTAGGAATTTCCACCATATTATCACCTTCTGGCTTTCCCAGAGCCATTCTCACAAGATCATCCACTAAATCATAATTTAAAACCCCAGTCATGAAAGGAATATCTTGAATAGCTAAGGGAATTGTCCCCGTCACAATTAAATGAGTCCCTTCTTGTTTAAACATGATTTGATAAATACCATCACTTTGTTTACGCAGCTCACTTTGCGAGATATGTTCAATTTTCTTTAGTATTTGTGGATCAGCTTGCGATGGAAAACGTAAACTGTCATCCTGATCCGTTTGAAAGCACCCTAAATTACGCTCTGTATCACCTGATTTTCTACCTACTACTAAGTAATGAGAATCAACGTTTTCCGCGCGCGAAGTTCGTGAAAGAGGTAGTTGCGTGATATCTACCCCTGCTTCACTCAGATCAGTAACAATTTGCCATTTCCCTTGTGCAATCACAAAATCGGGTTGTTCACTATTAATAATATTTAAACAATTTTCAACGGTAAGTGGTTCTAAATAAAGCTTATCAGCTAACTTAGGCAAAATTGAAATTGCCCCTGGATTATTATTAATCAAAACAGTTTCATAGCCAAGATTCTGGCAAGTCTCAATTGTGTGAACCGTCACATAATCAGCTGCTGAATTCGTTCCAACTTGGCTGTTAGCTGTTCCTAAAATAAACACTTTTGGTTGTTCACTTATTTGTGCTTCATTTTCGGTCTCAAACGTCGTGTAATAACTACGATTATTGTAAGGAAATTCTCCGGCCGTTGGTTCAATTCCTTTAAACGTTGGCTCGATATGATTGGTATGTCGAAATTCACGTACTTTTTTATCTGAGCATTTCCATAATCTAGCAATTTGTGAATCACCATAACCATAATATTTTGCATTTTGTAAAATTGAAGCATCAAATGGATTCTTACGAAGCTTTTTCTCAATTTGGACAATATGAATAAGCTTATAGAAATAGAAAGCGTCAATTTTAGTTAATTCAGACAACTCTTCAACTTGATACCCACGCCGGATTGCTTCAAGTAAATAAAACATTTCCCCCGCCGTTGGATGGACTAACACATTGATCAGTTGTCCTTCATTTAATCTAGATTCGTCCAATGCAGCTTGCTCAGAGGTCGTCGTTGAATCTACCGATCGAATTGCTTTCAAAAGGGCTTCTTCCGTACTTCGACCAAAGGCAATTACTGAGCCAGTTGATTTCATTCGTGTATTCAACTCTTGATTAGCGTTGGCAAAACTGGCAAATGAGAAAGTTGGAAATCGTACAGCAATATGGTCAAGAGTGGGCTCAATAAGTGCAAGTGAGTCGTGTTGCCTTAACCCAGGGATTTTGATATTTCGAAGATTTCGACCAAAACTAATCTGCGTACATACCAGTGCTACAGGATATCCAGTTGCTCGTGCCGCAAAAGCCGTTGTTCGATCAAAATAAGGATTTACACGAATAACGTAATAGTTGCCGGTTACCGTATTTAAAGCAAATTGAATATGACAAATTCCACGAATTTTGAATTCTTGAACGATTCTTAAAGCCGAAGTACGAATGGCCTGAAATTCCTGGTCCGTGAGTGTTTGCGTAGGTGTAAACACCACTGAGTCTCCCGCATGGACACCCACCGGGTTAAAGTCTTCCGCCGCACAAATCAACATCCGTGTATTTTCATTATCTCTAATTAATGTCATTTCAATTTTTTTAAATCCCACGATACTTTTTTCAACGGCCACTTGATGGGTCGTCGAAATTCGAAATGCGGAGGCCAACATCTGTTTAAGTTGATGCTCATTTTCACAACGCATTCGACTAGAATTGCTAATTGCAGCCACCGGTTTCAAAATGACAGGATAGCCAATTCGATGAACAAATTTCAAAACTGCATCAGCGTCATTCAAAATATTTGTAGGAATATATGGTTCATGAATATTTTTTAAAATCCGATTAAGTGATTCCGGATTTTGGGTATTGGCGATAGTTCGCAAACTGACACCTAATAGCCGGATATTTAATTGCTCAAAGATTCCAGCTTCATCGAGCTGATGTAACACTTGAAAAACCGGTGCCCCACCCAGTGTTGGAATAAGTGCATCAAATTCATTATTTCTAAGAATTGCAATTAATGAATTAGCATCTAAATTACTAATAATAAAGTGATCAGAATCTAAATAATTGCCAATAACTGAATTGGCGTTATTGGTTATAAATGTTACTTCTTTATCTACTTGGTGCAGTTCTTGGATCGTTTGTAAAGCTGCCGCTTCAAGTTCCGTATCGACACCAATAGTGTTTGGCCCTGAGCCAATAATTAATATTTTTTGTAACTTTGTTCGTGCCATTTTACCGCTCCATTCGAGTAGTCATTACATCGACAAATTCGTCAAATAGCTCTGAGGCTTCTAATGGACCTGGAGCGCCATCTGGGAAAAATTGAACGCTAAACGCCGGATAATCTCGATGACGTAAGCCTTGTACAGATTGATCAACTAAATCCACATGGGTAATCAACATTTTGTCTCGATCAATTGAATCACGTTCCACTGTGTATCCTTGCCCTTGTGAAGCATAAAAGATTTCGTCCGTAATAACTGATAAAATGGGATGATTATCACCATGGTGTTCATATTGAAGTGGCTTAATTTGTGCACCATTTGCCATCGCAAATAATTCATGTCCCAATCCAATTGCAAATAACGGAATTCGTTGTTCAACTTCTGCAATCATCATCGTTAACGAATCTGGCAGATCAGTTGGGCTTCCAGGCCCTGTTGATAATATGACCCCATCAGGATCTAAATCAAAAATTTGTTCCGCCGTACACGTATATGGTAGTACCGTCACATTACAATTCCTTTGACTAAGCTGTCGCAAGATGCCATGCTTAAGTCCTAAATCAACCACCACAACATTTAATCCAGATCCAGGATTTGGATAAGCCTTGGGCGTCGATACCTGATTTACCTGCTGATTAGTAAGCACAATTGCATTTAATTGGTCAAACGCATGCGCTAGATCTTTTACTGGATCAACAATACTACCCTTGATAGTTCCTTTTGCGCGTAATTTATGCACTAATGCACGTGTATCAATTCCGCTAATCCCAGGAATGTTTTGGATTTTTAGAAACTCATCTAATGATAGTCTGCGTTGTCGATTAGTTGAAACATCCGCAACATCACGAACAATGACACCCTTACACGTTGGTTCAATTGACTCATAACTAGCCCGGTCAACCCCATATCCACCAATTGACGGTTGTGAAAAAACAATGATTTGATTATGATAAATTTGATTAGTAATAATCTGCTGATAGCCGGTAGCACTTGTATTAAAGACAACTTCGCCAAAAGTGGTCGCGGGTGATCCAAAAGCTTGTCCGCGAAACACACTGCCATCGTCTAAAATTAAATATCTATCCCCCACAGCTTTCACCTCAATAAACTATTTGTCATTTGCAATTTTTACAGAATCTTCGTCATCAATCTCCGAAACAAACACTTCAATTTTTTCGTTTTGAGCCGTTGGAATATTCTTTCCAACAAAATCTGCTCGAATTGGTAATTCTCGATGACCGCGATCTACCAGAATAGCTAAATTAATGCGTTTTGGTCGCCCAATATCCATGATTGCATCCATCGCCGCACGAATTGTCCGTCCAGTATATAATACGTCATCCACTAGAATAACTTTTTTTTCTTCTAAACTAAAATCAAAATGAGGTTTCTCAGAAATTTTTGAATCATCATCTAGTTGGTGGATATCATCACGATAGGCAGTCACATTTAGTTCTCCAACTGGGACTTCAACATTTTCAAGTTGTTTTAGTCTTTCTGCAATCCGTTGAGCTAAAAATACACCTCTCGTTTTTATTCCAATAATAACAATATTTTCTACGCCACGATTTCGTTCAATAATTTCATATGTAATCCGAGTTAGTGCCCGTTTCATTGCCATTGCATCCATGATTTCTTTTTCCAAAGTTACACCCTTCCTTTCTAAAATAAAGGCGAACCAAATTTACATTTGCTTCGCATCCATCCAATTGAGGAGACTTTATTATTATTTATCTCTTCAAAGTTCTAAGTCCACTAATTACGCATTAACTTTAACCATGTTCAGTTTGCGTGTCAAGCCATTTCAATGTCTTCTGAAATATGGCTGGCAGCGGTGCTTCAAACTCTAAATATTTATTAGTTGTAGGCTGTTTGAATCCCAGAACACTGGCATGCAAGAACTGTCCATTTCCCTTCAATGTTTTTCGAGGACCATAGAGAGGATCGCCTGCTACAGGATGGCCAATATATTTCAAATGAACTCGAATTTGATGCGTTCTTCCAGTTTCTAACTTACATTGAATTAAGGTATACTCGCCGTAACGTTTCAAAACTTTGAAATGAGTCACCGCTGGTCTGCCATCAGCCACAATAGCCTGCTTTTTCCGATCCTTTGGTGAGCGACCAATTGGAGCATCAATTTTTCCATTATCTTCTTTAATATTCCCGTGAACAAGGGCAATATAAAGTCTCGTGTTTGTCTTGGCCTTTAATTGAGCCGATAAACTTTGTTGGGCTTTATCATTTTTAGCTACCATCAACAAACCCGAAGTATCTTTATCGATTCGATGAACAATTCCTGGACGAAATTCTCCATTAATTGTAGCTAACGGACTATGAAACAACAGAGCATTAACTAACGTATGGTTAGGATGCCCTGCCGCAGGATGTACAACCATTCCCTGAGGTTTATTGACCACAATAACATCGTCATCTTCATAGACAATATCTAAAGGAATATCTTCCGGTTCTAATTCTGTTGGCTGTGTGTCTGAATCCTGAACTTCGATTTGATCTCCAGTTTTCACTTGGTACTTATTTTTGATTTTTTCGCCATTAACCAAAATACGATCCCTTTTGATCAAGGATTGGATATGAGAGCGCGTTAAATCTGGGAAAGCTTCTGCAAGTACCTTGTCAATTCTGCCCTGTTGATCTTGAATCGTAAGTTCATGCGTTAACATATTAGCCCTCCAATTTGTCTTCTTTAATTATTGCTACAAAAAGTAAAATCACTCCGATTGTTAAAGAAAAGTCTGCCACATTAAAGATCGGAAAATTAATAAAATCAATCTGAAACATATCTACAACGTATTTTAATCTAATTCGATCTACAAAATTACCAAATGCACCCGCAATCATGAAACTTAAACTAACTTGGTAAAGCCAGTGTCCTCGAGTTTGGTATAAAAAGTAGATCAATACACTCAAAGCAACAACCGTAATTAAATAAAAAAAAGTTGTTTTTCCTTGGAGAATACTCCATGCTGCACCATCATTGCGAAGATTAGTCAAAGACAATATCCCTGGAATGAATTGATGAACTGCATTCATGCCGACATGCGTAGTGGTCCAGAATTTTACTAATTGATCGAGAACAACTACACATAGAATAATTAAAGCATCTATAATAAACAACATTCTATGATTCCGTTTTTTCATTAAAACAACCCGCTTATCTTTCCATCATCACTAATATCAATATCCAGCGCTGCGGGATGCTTTGGCAGTCCAGGCATGGTCAACACATTTCCTGTCATTGCCACAATAAAGCCCGCTCCTAATTTTGGAATAAGAGATTTAACATGAATTGTAAAATCATGTGGTTCGCCCAGTTTTTTGGGATCATCTGACAACGAGTATTGTGTTTTAGCCATGCAAACTGGTAATTTATCCCAACCGTTTTTCTTAAACCGTTTTAACTGATTACGAGCTTTCTTGGAATACTCCACATGAGCCCCACCATAAATCTTTGTAACAATTGTTTGAATTTTTTCAGTTATCTCAGCATCATTTGAATACAAAGGCTTAAAATTAGCTGGCTCTTCAACTGATTTTACAACAGCTTGTGCCAAATCCAATGCACCATCTCCACCTTTTGCCCAGACATCTGTGTCAATCGCTTGAACACCAATCTTTTCGCAGACTTCTTTGATATAAGAGATTTCCCGTTCTGTATCCTGAGTATATCGGTTAATTGCAACTACAACAGGAATGCCATACTGCGCCATGCTCTTAATGTGGTGCGTTAGATTAACAATTCCACTTTCTAATGCCTTTAAATCTTCTATATCAAGATCTTTTAATGCTTGACCACCGTTTAATTTCAAAGCTTTAACTGTTGCAACGATAACAATCGTGTCAGGCGTTTTTCCTAAAACTGGAGCTTTAATATCAAGAAACTTTTCTGCACCAAGATCTGCACCAAATCCAGCTTCCGTAACTGTGTAATCTGCTAAATCCATAGCAGTTTGAGTTGCTAAGACACTATTACATCCGTGAGCAATGTTTGCAAATGGACCACCGTGAACAATTGCTGGAGTGTGTGCCAGTGTCTGCACCAAATTAGGCTTAATGGCATCTTTCAAAAGCGTAGCAATCGCTCCACCAACTTGTAAGTCTTGGACAGTGACGGGCTGGCGATCTGTTGTGTAGCCAATCACAATTCGATTAATACGTGCCTTCAAATCATGTAAATTTTCAGATAGACACAAGATTGCCATTAATTCACTAGCTACAGTAATATCAAACCCATCTTCACGGGGAACTCCTTGCATAGGACCACCGAGGCCAATTACGATATTTCTTAATGCTCGGTCATTAATGTCCAAAACCCGTTTCCAAACGATGCGTCGTTGATCAATACCTAAAGCATTTCCTTGCTGAATGTGATTATCAATTAAAGCCGCTAAAGTATTATTGGCCGTGGTCAATGCATGCATATCACCAGTAAAATGCAGGTTAATATCTTCCATGGGCACAACTTGCGCATAACCGCCACCAGTTGCACCACCCTTCATACCCATTACCGGTCCTAGTGAAGGCTCACGTAAAGCAATCATGGCATTTTTATTTAATTTACGTAAAGCATCACCTAACCCAACAGAGACCGTTGATTTTCCTTCTCCAGCTGGAGTGGGATTAATTGAAGTCACTAAAATTAACTTTCTTTTGGTAGCCTTTGTTGTTTTCAAAGGTAATTTAATTTTAGCTTTATATGATCCATATTGTTCAATATCATCTTCATTTAATCCGACCTGAGCCGCAACATGAACAATTTTATCCATTTTTGTGTTTTGTGCAATTTCAATGTCTGTCATTTGTTTACCTCGTGATTCTTATTGATTTCACCGATCGTTTGAAAGAGTTGTTGTCGTTGCTTTTTTGTTAGGTAAAAACGGCGTGACCCTGAATTATAGATAAATTTAATCCCCGTTTTCGTTGCTTGTAATGATCGCAAGTCAGAAATATTAATAACCAACCAATTTTTCTGAAGGGTTCGGTTAATAATTAGTTGATGATCCTGAATTAAAATTGTCCGTGTTAAGCCTTGAACCAACAACACAACAATGAATAATATAAAAAATAGCGCTGTAATCCAGTTAAAGTGAGTTACTTCAAGCCAAAAAATCACTCCCATGACAAGAATTAAGAGTGTCCATGACCATGATGAGATACTTGCTAAAAAGGTTGGCTGATAATAAAAACGAGATTTAGAAGATTGCGTATCACTCACTATCCCTTCTTATGAATATAATTTGAAATTTCTTTTTGATAATTAGAAAAATGGTTCGGTGTTTCTATAAGTGAGACCATCAATTTAGCAATCAAAGGCCCGGTAGTTAGTCCTGATGATCCTAGTCCAGATGCTACCATAATGTGTTGACTATCTGGTAACCATCCAAAAAAAGGTGCAAAATCATCTGTAAACGCGCGCATTCCGACTCTGTTGGCAACAAGATTTTTCTCACTTAACCTGCTATCTATTCGAATTGCGCTAGTTAATAGTTCATGTAAAGCCGAATCAGTAAAAGCTGTTGTATTTTCTGGGTTATTTTCGTGTGTAGCACCAATAATTAACTGCCCATTTCCAACTGGCATAAAATCCTTTTCACCTTCAGGCATGAGAACAGGCGCAGACACATCATTCGAATAAGCAGGAACTTTCAATTCAATTAATTGACCTTTTTGAGAATGCACGCGAACTTCGTAATTTAACGGAGAAAGTAATCTTTTAATCCCTGCCCCTGCACAAACCAAAACGAAATCAAAATTTTCAAGCTTTTCGTTTACCAAAACCGTTTGCTCATCTTTAAGTTGCACTTCTGCATGTACAAACCGTAATCCATTTTTCTCGCCCAGTTTTACTAAATGGTTAACAAAGTTATTACCATCAATCCTTGCTCCACCACTGACAAATATTCCTTCAAGGTCGGCAGTAACAAGCGGTAAAAGACTTTGAATCTCTTCAGCACTAACTCGTTGAATTTCGCCTATTTCTGGAGCCGTTTGTCGATGTTTAAGGGCAAGTTGTTCGAGTTCATCCAAATCAGCTGATCGTTTTCTAGTCACGATAGTGCCTGATTGTAAATAAGTGTCAGCTGTCATTTGTGTTTCTTGTGCTAAATCATCAATATAAGCAGCGCCATCCTTAGCCAAGGCGTACCATTGTTGATTGCGACGCTTTGAAAGCCAAGGCGAAATGATCCCGGCTGCCGCTTTTGTAGCTTGGCCTTTTCCCGAATCAAAAAGCGTTGTAACGTAATTTGAATTTTTACTTAATAAATAAGCTGCAGTGGCACCAACAATACCACCGCCGATAATGGCAACTTTTTTCATTTTATTTTGTTTCACGCTTTCCATCATGATGCCATATTGGTTTACCCCAGTATTGGAATAAATCTGTCCTTAAAGCACCATTATAGAGTTTTCGTCGTTTTGTTGCCCGAGATCCATAAAACTTTTCAAATTCTAAATCACTCGTTAAAATATATTTACTCCAGGTTGGCAACGGCTTGTACGTTTGACCCATTTCACGGTATAACTTACGCACACTTTGTTGATCACTCAAACGTTGCCCGTAAGGTGGGTTGGCCACGATCACACCATTCATTTTATCGGTTTTAAAATCTTTAACAGCCAATTGTTTAAATGATACGACATCTGCTAATCCAGCCTCAAGCGCATTCCTTTTTGAAATATCAACCATATTTTGATCAATATCAAAACCTGTAATATCAAGTTTAGCATCGTAATCAGCTTTTGCATCAGCTTCGTCGCGTAACTGCTCACTCACATTTGCAGGAACCCAATCCCAGTTTTCACAGATAAAACTACGATTAAATCCCGGGGCAATATTTTGGCCAATAAGTGCAGCTTCAATAGCAATTGTTCCAGAACCGCAAACTGGATCTATAAAGGGCATATCCGACTTCCAACTGGTCAACATCACCAAGGCGGCCGCCATATTTTCTTTCATTGGCGCACCACCTTTGCCAACTCGGTAGCCACGTTTGAACAAACTATCACCGGTTGTGTCGAGAGTTAATTGAACCTGATCTTTGTTAATTGCCACTTCAATAGGAAATAAAGCCCCAGTCTCTGGCAATCTAGTTCGACGATGATAAGTCTCTGAAAGTTGGTTAACAATCGCTTTTTTTACGATTGCTTGTGCATCTGGAACGCTGTGTAATTGAGAATTCCTTGATCGTCCTTCAACTGGAAAGCTTGCATCGATTGGTAATAATTTATCCCAATTTACTTGCTTTGTTTGTTCGAACAAGTCATCAAACGTTTTAGCTTCAAATTCGCTCACAACAATTTTAACGCGATCTGCCGTTCTCAACCACAAGTTAGTACGTAAAATATCCTCAATTGTGCCTTCAAAACGAACGCGTCCGTTTTCTACTTTCACCTTATAACCTAATTCACGTAACTCTTTGCCAACCAATGCCTCAATCCCACTCGCACATGTTGCCATTAATTCAAATTTCTGCATATTTTCACCTTTTATTTTTTTAATCTAAAAAAAACTAGGATAAAAGCGAACTTCTACCCTAGTTTTCCTGAAATGTAAACCTCTATAAGCCATGTTTTGTCCAAAGTGAATTTTCAGGTTCAATTCAAATTTGGGTAATCATCTATCTCCAAGCGCTAGCGCTTGCCCCCACATTTAGTTCAATTCCAGATGTGAAGCGCCCCTACCAAAGTTTGGGTTGCCCGCTCGTGGGGTTTACCGCGTTCCATCAATATAATTTCTTATATTGCAACGTTTCTGTGGCACCTTAGGGAACATGAGAACATAGTCGAAACCTTAGCTCTGTATTCCGCCGTTATCTCCAAAGAGATACCTCAGCTTATTTTTTCACCAAGCACGAACACTACAAGCATCGCAGCTTGTGCGGGCATGGACTTTCCTCAGCCTACAAAAGTAGACCGCAATTACCCGAGATTTACAAATTGTAATTAAATTCGATGTGATTCATTCTCGCCATTATCAAGCTGAGAACCAAACACTCGTCGTTCCAAGTTAGAAAGACGTTTTAGAATATCCATATTAGTTGCGCCATTCGAAGGTTGGGCACTAGAAGTTGTTTTACCAACTGAAACTTGTTTTGTTAGTTCATCAATTTTGTCATGTAGTCTTTCATTTTCATCCTGTAACTGTTGAATGTTTTTTTGAAAGCTTTCATAATCCTTGATGACACTATCTAAATAAGTATCAACATCAGCTGGATCGTAGCCACGCATCTTAGGTTTAAATTCTTTTTGCAAAATATCTTTTGGAGTAAGATTCATGTTATCCATATTTAACACCTCATAATTATTGTAATCTCCGCGTAACACGTGTTCTATTGTATCAGACTTTAATCCAAATTAAAACTATTGTTCTGATTTTCTGCATATTCATTCGCCGCATCCTGAAGATCATCAAAATCAATTAAATCTAATGGATAAGGATGATTCTCACGCCATTTCTGAATAAGATCATAATCGTATTTGCTCTTCCCTGGATGCTCAGGATCATAAAGCAAAATAGCCTGATCAGTATGGGTTAACATAAAGTGTTGATAGGCCCGCAACTGCCGGGGTGACTGGTATGGTGCATGACTCACGCTATCAGTAAAATCTGCTTTTGTTAAGATTTGAGAAAGCTTAGCCTGATTACTTTCATTCCATTGGTTACCAAACTCAGTAAAAGGTAACATAACCGCAATTTTAAATTCAGGATATGTTGATTTTAATTCTGAAGCAGTGTTAACTGCCCACTGTTCCACACCCAGCTGTGCACCAGTGATTAACCAATTAGCCCCAGATTCAATTTGATTTTTCAATGTGTCGTTTAAGACACTACTGATAACTTTCAATTTTGGATCATCATCTTTAAAAATCTCTAATTCATAACTACGGTATCCTGTAATCCAAATGCGACTCATCTTGAATCCTCCAAACTTTAAGAATACATTTCAAGTAAGTTTATACTTTACATCTATAGTATAATATAGAAAATAGGAAGTGATGTAAGTGAACTTTCATTATCCATCTGGAAAAAAATATGTGACTGTTGATTCAACGTCAAAAAAACATATTAAAAAAAGTCCCACTCAATTTGGTAAACGCGGTATGTCTTTAGAAGATGAACTAAACGAGAGTAATCAGTATTATCTCTCACATGGCAAAGCGGTTGTGCATAAAAAACCAACTCCGATTCAAATTGTTAAGGTAGATTATCCTAAACGAAGTGCTGCAGTTATTAAAGAAGCTTATTTTCGGCAAGCCTCTACAACGGATTATAACGGTGTCTACCAAGGCTATTACCTTGACTTTGATGCCAAAGAAACTAAAAACAAAACTGCTTTTCCACTTGATAATTTTCATAAACACCAAATTAATCATATGAAAGCATGTTTGGCCGCTGATGGAATTTGCTTTACAATTATTAAGTTCGTGGAACTCGATCAAATCTTTTTACTTTCAGCTACAAATCTTTTCTATTTTTGGGATCAACAAAAAAAGGGTGGTAGAAAGTCCATTCCACTCAATTATGTTAAAAAAAATGGCTACTTAATTAACTATCATTTAAATCCGCTTATTCCTTATTTAGATGCTGTGGACGATTTGTTGATTAAGAAACATGAAGGAGAACACAATGCAAAGTAATAATCACAACTCTGATAATAATCAGCCACGCCGGACGCAACATTCACAGTTAACATCCCCCCCTCACCGTCGACGATCTATTTTTATTCGCATCTTGTTATGGATCGTTGGCATTTTTGTGATTGTCTTAATAGCAGGAGCCGGTTTGTTTATGTATTATGCTAAAGACGCGCCTAGTATTTCTGAAAAACAACTTTCTAGCGATGAGGCGACTGTTATTTATGATAAGAACGGCGAAACAATTAGTCGACTTGGGGCACAAGACCGAGATTACGTGAAAGCAGACGAAATTCCTAAAACACTTAAAAGTGCTGTTGTGTCTATAGAAGATAAACGTTTCTATAAGAATAACGGCGTTGACCCAGTTCGAATATTAGGTGCAACATTTGCAAATGTTTCTGGTTCTTCTTTGGGGTTACAAGGTGCCAGCACCCTTACGCAACAGCTAGTTAAACTATCAGTTTTCTCAATCGCTGCTAAGGACCGGACATTACGTGTTAAGTCTCAAGAAGCCTGGTTAGCACTTCAAGTTGATAAAAAATATTCAAAAGATAAAATTCTGGAATTTTATATTAATAAGGTGTACATGGGTAATGGTGTTTACGGCATGGGCACAGCGGCAAAATACTACTATGGAAAATCTCTTTCTGATTTGTCACTTAGTCAATTAGCCCTTTTAGCAGGCATGCCGCAAGCTCCCACTTCATATGATCCAAATAAGTACCCAGATTATGCACTGTCACGAAGAAATACCGTTTTACAAGCTATGGTCAATAACAATGTAATTACTAAATCACAAGCTAATGAAGCTTCAAAAACAAGTATCAAATCTGGATTGGTTAAAAGTCCAAGCATTGCTGGCTCGTCAACGGTTAACAGTAAAGTCGTTGATTCATATGTAAAACAAGTAATTAGTAGCGTTGAGGCAAAAGGTTTTGATCCATATACTGATGGCATGAAGATTTACACTAATTTAGATCTAGATGCCCAAAAACAACTTTACAAAATTGGGAACACAAACGACTATGTGCAATATCCTGACTCAAAGTTCCAACTTGGTGCATCAATTACAAATCCAAATAATGGTAAAGTCGTTGCCATGTTAGGTGGTCGGCAAACCGGAAATGTGACGTATGGCTTAAATCGAGCGGTGCAAACTGATCGAAGTAGCGGTTCAACCGCTAAGCCACTGATGGATTATGGACCAGCCATTCAATATTTGAACTGGCCAACCAGTCGCAAAGTAAAAGATGAAGCTTTCAAATATCCAGGTACTAATATTAAGTTATATGATTTCGACAGACAATATCAAGGTAAGATAACCATGCGTCAAGCTCTAGTTCAATCACGTAATATACCTGCAGTTCGTACCTTACAAGACGTCGGAATCAGTAAAGCTACGAATTTCCTAAGTAATTTAGGCATTTCTCAAAAATCGAACTATACACTGCAAAACGGAATCGGATTATATATCTCTCCCCTTCAAGAATCCGCTGCATATGCAGCATTTGCGAATGGTGGAACTTATTACAAACCTTACTACGTTAATAAGATTGTGACGCAAAGTGGTAAAACTTATCGTTATTCTAGTCAGGGCAAAAGAGCAATGAGTAAGGCCACTGCGTACATGATTACCGATATGCTTAAGGGAGTTATGTCAAGCTCTACGGGAAGTGGAACAACGGCCAACATTCCTGGCTTATATCAGGCCGGAAAAACCGGAACTACAGCTTATCCGTCTGATATTGCAAGTAACTACCCTAGTACAGCTTCAATGGACGCCTGGTTTACCGGCTATACCCGGCATTACAGTATGTCTGTATGGACTGGCTATGATCAGCAAAATACGGCTTCAGGATTTTTGAGTCAACAAGAAACTCTCATTTCTCAATCGATTTATAAAAGTATGATGAGCTATCTATCCTCCTCTGTAACAAATGAAAATTGGGTAAAACCTTCAAGTGTCACAGAAAGAACCGTTGATGGCGTGAAAGAACTTTTTAAAACCAATTCAACCTATGACACATCTGGAACCAGTGATGATTATTCTACAAACAATTCAACTAGTGTTTCCAGCTCATCACGCACTGCTTCTACACCAGCAGCTACTAGCAGTGATACTTCAGCAAAAAGTAGCAGTAATAGCAACAGTAGTAACAGTAGCTCTAACAACAGTTCTACAAGTAGTTCAAGCTCTAGTTCTAGTGCCAGCTCCTCGTCTAGCTCAAGTTCAAGTTCTAGCACCAAATCTTCATCAAGTAGTAAAAATTAATTATTAAAAAAGCTCGTATCTTCGTTTACCTAGTCATTTCTGATTAGGCAAACGAGAATACGAGCTTTTATTTTACTTATTTTGATCGGAAATTTTATAAATTGGAATTTTGGGACCTGTTAGATCTGCTTTGCTTGATTGACTAGCAGAAGAATCACGCCCTTCTCGAGAAGAATTTCCTCTTTGACGCTCAGTTTCTTTTTGAACCTGCGCAACGGTTGTTAAATGCTTCTTTTCCCAATTTAATAATATGCGATCCATATACCTCAGACTATAAGCCTGGCTTAAAACCGCTTCTTTCAATGCTAACGATATCATTTCTGGAGCATAATGATCATCTTCCAGCCATTGATTAATAGTTTCAAATTCAATTGGTGATAGTGGCCGTCCAAACTCTGATTCGATCTGAGCAAAAATGGTTTTACGATCAGTTTTATCAGTTTGTTCTTTTTTAGTTACGGTCTCATTATCGGCAGACTGCAACAATTTTTCAAAAAGACGATCAAAACTGTATTGATCATAGCTTTTGCCATCTGCGTGTTTGACAGTTTGAATTTCCATAAGTTTATTTTGAATCATTTCATGAAGTAATTCATAAACTTTGCTTTCACTCAAGCCTGATTCTTGCGAAATTAGTTTTGAACTTGGAAACAAATCACCTTGACCACTTTGTTTTTCAATAATTAAATAAATAACCAATTCATCATTAGTCAATCCAATTTGATGAAAATTACTCAGCAAGTAATTAGAAACCGCTGTGTTGCCAGCTTTGAGAAATTTTCGTGTTTTATCATCCAAAGTTGACCCCTCCCAATCATTTTAAGGATAAAGTCGATGTAACATTCTTGGAAATGGAATGGTCTCCCGCACATGATCTTCACCTGTTATCCAGGTTAAAGTCCGTTCCAATCCTAGTCCAAATCCTGAATGCGGAACTGATCCATATTTACGAAGATCTAGATACCAATCGTAATTTTTGGGATCTTGTCCAGATTTTTCGATTTGTTCAACTAAATAATCATAATCGGTAGCTCGTTCTGAACCCCCAATAATTTCACCATAGCCTTCAGGTGCCAACAAATCAGCACAGATCACCAAATCATCACGAGTTGGATGTGGCTTCATGTAAAATGCCTTTATTGCTTTGGGATAATTCAAAACAAAGACTGGTTGTTCAAATTGATCAGCCAAAAATGTTTCTTCAGGAGATCCGAAATCAACACCCCATTTTAAATCTGGAAACTTACCAGAATCTTGTAACATTTCAATCGCTTTATCATACGTAATTCGTGCATAAGGAAGCTTAGTATACTTTTTCAAAGTTTCAATATCACGACCCAGTATATTTAGCTCGTACTTACAATGATCAATAACATTTTGAATCAAATAGGCCACAAATTTTTCTTGAACCTCTAAACTTTGCTCTTGATGCATAAATGCCATTTCAGGCTCAATCATCCAAAATTCAATTAAATGACGACGGGTCTTAGATTTTTCTGCCCGAAATGTAGGTCCAAATGAAAAGACCTTTTTAAAAGCCATAGCACCGGCCTCTTCATAAAGCTGGCCACTCTGTGAAAGGTAAGCCTCTCGGTCAAAATATTTTGTTTTAAATAACTCTGTGGTTCCTTCAGGAGCACTACCAGTTAAGATAGGTGCATCAATCTTAATAAACCCCTCGTTGTTAAAGAATTCATACGTTGCGCGAATAACTTCATTACGAATTTTCATAATGGCATGTGGGCGTGAAGAACGTAGCCAAAGGTGACGGTGATCTAATAGAAAATCAATTCCGTGTTCCTTAGGTGTAATAGGATAATCTTCACTTTCCCCAATTACTTCAATTCCGTCCACTTCAATTTCATAGCCGAAATGAGAACGATCATCTTGATGAATCGTTCCAGTAATCCACATGCTGGTTTCCTGACGCAGCTTTTTAGCCAAATCAAAAATTTCTTCACCAACGACATTTTTTATTACAACCCCTTGAAAAAAGGCTGTACCATCTCTCAATTGTAAGAAACTAATTTTTCCGCTAGATCGTTTATCTGTTAACCAAACGCCAATTTTAACACGTTCGTCTACATGATCTTTGGAATCAACAATACTAATTTGTTCCAAGTTAATATCCTCCTCTAGTTTATTCCATTTAGATGTTATTCACGTGTCGAACAACCTCACCATTTTTAAAGTTTAAAGTTTTCAAACATAATTGTCCAGAGGCATTCATGTATCCAACTTCCCAAACTGGCTTTTTTTTAAAAATTCCCATTGAAATCGTTGTAACCTTTTTAGGGTTATCATTATTCCAAACTTGTTTCAAAACATCATTCCGGTTGATCCCCGCCGATTGCTTAAATATTCTAACTTTTTTACCATTGTTTGAAATAATGACGTATATCGGCGTGTTTTGCTGGTTTGTTCCCGTAACCGTATAGTAAGTTTGGTCATAACTAGCCCATGAAAAAGCTGTTTCTTTTTTTAAATGTCCATACTTTTTAGCAATTTTTAAAGATTGACTCTTGGCAGAATCAACTGGTTGGCGTACCTCATGATAAATAATTGATGTCCCACCAATTAAAATGATCACTGCTGCAACAAATATTAAAAACCAATGACTAGTATGATTTCTTGAACGTTTCACATTCACAGCCCACTTTCTCTTGAATTCATAACCTCATTAATTATAGCAAATAAATCCATTTAGACTAGCGATGTTTTCTAAAGAATTCACTAAGCGCCCCATTAATCTGATTCAAAGGTCGTTTTTGAACTGGCATCCCTTTAGGTAAACTATGTAACATTGTTTTACCATAACTCTTATCAATAATTCGCCGATCCAAAATAACTGCCGCTCCATAATCTTTTTCTGACCGAATTAAACGCCCAATTCCCTGTTTAAGCCGCAGAATACTTCGTGGTAACAAGGCCGATATAAATGGATTGCGATGGGCTTGCCGTTGAATTCTCGTTTCCGCCTTTGTAAAAATCTCATCGGGGGAATCAAATGGTAACCTCGTAATAATAAGCAAATCCAACTGTCCATTTGATAGGTCCATCCCTTCCCAAAAGCTCGCCGCTCCAAACAAAATTCCGGTGGAACTAGACAAAAACTCTCGTGTTAATTTAGATTTTGTCCCGTTCACACCTTGCGCAAGAACCTGACGTTTCCGACCAAGATCTGTTTTTTGAATCCGATTAAATACATCTTTGATGGTAGCTAACGAATTAAAGAGGACCAATATCTTTCCAGGGGTTGATTTAGCCAGCTGATAAATGGCATTAGTCAAATACTGTGCATAATCATCCGTACTGATTTCATTGATAAATGGGCCATCGTTAGCAATTTCCAAAAGTGCATTTTCTGCAAAATTGTAAGGACTGCTATATTTTTTAACAGTCGTAGTATCGCTTGCTAGGCCTACCTGATTTAAGAAATATTTCGAGCGGCTATTTGAAAATAATGTTGCTCCAATTAAAGTTGGTTTTTGGAACCATGGATAAACGTTTTGTTTGATAAAATTGGCGCTTTCGATAATGCCTTGTGACAGACTTACACTCCCGGCATCGTGCTGCGGTCCCACCTGAACCCAATAAAACTTAGTTTCATTATCAATATGCTTAGCACCACTTAACAAAGAACCAAAAATTTGTCTAAAAATTTGTGACTGCGTTTCAATCTCTAATTGTTTATTATTTAATTTGATCCATGTCCGAACTTCCGTCTCCACCAAATTCTGCTGCTGTTTTTCAAGAATTTTATTAAGAGCTTCAAACGACAAGATCTCTGAGACAAAATGTGCTTGTAAATCTTGAATTGTCTCTTGATTTGTTTCAAAAAACTTTGATAACTCAGAATAATTAATTAAACGTTGAAAAGGCAAACTTTCAGATTCGGCTGGAATTTGATGAGCTAGAAACCGTTTATAAAGCTGCTCTTGAAGCTCACTAATTTGTTGATTAATCGCCTCAAGTTCATCTGCCATTTGATAAACATGGAAACTTCCCATTGGATCAGCTTTCACAGCTGGAGAACGGTCAATCCCTTTACTCATTTTCAAGTGACTAACTTCACTATGAGCCATACTCATCAAATGATTAAAATCCAGAGTTAATCGATTTTCCTGTAAAATCGTATTTACGAATCGCTGAGCTTCATCAATAACCAGATAAGGCGGGTGTTGCTTGTCTCCCAATAAATCTGCATGACGGGTAAGAAACGCATGATTAGTTACCACAATTTGAGAAATATGGGCCTTCCGAATAACTCTTTGATAAAAATCAATATCATAGAATGGATTTGTCGCATCCAAACTTGCAATTCCTTGATGACGGATTTCATTTAACAGAGGAATTTTATGATTATTAATATGTAATTCATCAAGATCGCCTGTTTTCGTATAGGTTAGCCAAACGAGCACCTTCATTTTAATCAAACGACTTTGATTGGCAGGATCACTTTCAGTTAATTGCTGTGAAAATTTTGCCAGATCGATGTAATGATTACTCCCCTTTACCAAAGTGGCATCCAAATGAACAGATAGGATTTTACTCAAAATGGGAATCGCTTTTTCCATTAATTGGGATTGCAGCAATGTCGTCGTTGAGCTAATAACAACAGGTAAATGATTCTGAAACGCTAAATATACAAACGGCAATAAATAACCCAATGTTTTCCCAATCCCAGTAGGCGCTTCAATCACCATTGCTTTTGGTGAAGAATTTTGATAATTTGCATAGATGGCATTCATAATCCGAGACTGCGCACTACGCCACCCTAGATCATTTTTAAATAAAGCCAGCTTTGCTTTTTTTGATTGGGGATAATGGGCTAATTGTTCATTAGTATCATCAACGATTTTTGTCCGTTGTACCCGAAGTACCAGATTCTCTTTAATCATTAAAAAGTCTGGCAATTTACCAGGTACTTTTCTCTTTTGCACAAGAGCCGCTGTAATTAAGTTTGCTGTTTGTCTAGGTAAGCTTCCTGATAGTTTGTTTAACTGCTCTAAAGTTAAAAGTGGCAATTCTGATAAACGTTTCTGAAGCATAATAAATAGTTTTGCTGTTGCTAGCGCATCGCTATCTGCGGAATGGGGATGTTCATGTTTGATCCCAAAATAACGAGATAAATCACGCAATCGGTAGCCATTCACACTAGGCAAAAGAATTTGACTAAGGGTTACAGTATCCACCGCTTCAATGGTTAAAGGCGGATAACCAACCCGTTCAAACTCATAATTCAAAAAAGGAAAATCAAAATTAACATTATGAGCCACAAAAACTGTATCTGAAAGGAGCCCAAATAAAGTTGGCGCAATGTCATCAAATAGCGGTGCTTTGCGAACCCGTCGGTTGGTGATACCTGTCAATTGTTGAATAGCATTTGGAATTGCCATTTCTGGATTAATATCAGTTGAAAAAGTATTAATAATTTTATGATGTTTAATAAATACACAGCCGATCTGGATAACTCTTTCATTAGCATTCAAATTAGTACCAGTAGTTTCAATATCTACGACTGCATAAGTTGTTTTTGAATCCATATTCTCACCAGTTAACTCATAAGATGTTTGTTCCATACCTTTTATAATACTACATTAACGTCATCTCATAAACGCCTTGTGAATTTGTTACCGGAATTTAAAAGAAGTTATCTGAATTTCCATTCATTTTTTAAAAAAAAGCTTTCAAAAACGTGACGTGGTGCTTACCTTCAGCAAGTAATCCTGATATTACTAAAAAATATGTTAAGATATAACCTTGTTTATAGCTTAAAAAAATGTAAAAGCTTAATATTAAATTGGAAAACATTTCTGATCTCAACCGATCCAAGGCGAGTTTAAATAAAAGTTGTTAATTTACTCATGTTTTGATAATAACTTAAAAATTTGAAAGTGAGCGATCGTATTGTTAAAATCTGCAATTGGGAAAAGCCATGCAAAAATCATTTTTTTTGGTGAACACAGTGTGGTTTACGGGCAACCAGCTATCTGCTTACCCATCTCGAAAATAAAAACCAAAGTAACTATTACTAAAACCAAAACTGGTCAAACGTTTCAAAGTCGTTATTTCACAGGTGAATTGACCGACATGCCCGATAATGAAACCGGCATTCAATTACTCATCAAAACCATCCTCATTGAACTTCAACAAGAAACGGCACCATTTAACATCAAAGTCCAAAGTGACATTCCTTCTGAACGGGGAATGGGATCTTCTGCAGCAACGGCCATTGCCATTACTCGAGCCTTATTTCACTTTTTTGAACAACCTCTTTCACATTCTGAATTGCTCCGCTTGGCAGATGTTTCAGAACAATATATTCATGGAAATCCGAGTGGCTTGGATGCAGCAACGGTCAGTGCCAAGGCGCCTATCTGGTTTGTGCGTGGTCGTCGCCTCCAAACAGTTCCGATTGCCCAAAATGGATTCTTAGTTATTGCAGATACGGGAATTCTAGGTCAAACAGGTTTAGCAGTTAAGCATGTCAAAAATCAATTAGCCTCTTCCCCCGATGCCGAAACGGCAATCGAAATGTTAGGAGAAAATGCAAAGTTTGCGCGCAAGTGTTTAACAACCGGAGATTTTAAAACTCTCGGTGATTTAATGAATTCTTCTCAATCATTTTTAGCAAAATTAGGCGTTAGCCATCCAACCTTAGATCTTTTTGCCCAATTGGCAAATGCTAACGGAGCGTTGGGAGCTAAACTGACTGGTGGTGGCATGGGTGGCTGCTTAATTGCATTAACTCAAGATATAGCAACCGCTCAAAAAGTTGCGACCATTTTAACCAAAAACGGTGCAGTTAAAACGTGGATTGAACCACTTAAAAGTACAGATCACAAAGGAGTCCAAGATGGTAACAGCTCGTGCACACACTAATATTGCACTTCTAAAATACTGGGGAAAAAAAGATATCAATTTAATCCTTCCCTATAATGACAGTATCTCGCTGACTCTTGATCATTTTTATACAGATACTTCAGTCGAATTTGACCCATCACTAAAAACAGACGAAATTTTAGTTGACCAACAACCTTCAGCTGGATCAGGTGCCAAACGTGTAAAACGCGTTTTGAATTTAATTCGCAAACTTGGCGATTCAACAATGTTTGCAAGTGTCCACTCTACCAATCACGTTCCCTCAACTGCTGGCCTCGCATCATCAGCCTCGGCATTTGCAGCTCTGGCAAGCGCAGGTGCAAAAGCAGCTGGTCTCAATCTTTCCGAACGTGAATTATCAATTCTTGCTCGTCATGGTTCTGGTTCTGCGTCACGCTCCATTTTTGGTGGTTTTGTGCAATGGCATGCGGGTCATGATGATCAAAGTTCTTACGCACAACCTATTCAAAGAAATGTAGACTGGGATATCAATCTTATTACGGTTCTCGTTGACACCTCTCAGAAAAAAATTAGTAGTACAAACGGAATGCAATCGGTTGTTGAAACTTCGCCCTTCTATCCAGCATGGGTTAAGAGCGCCCAAGCAGACGTTAAACCAATGCAAACAGCGATCCTTAACAGAAACTTAGCAACTTTGGGAGAGCTTGCCGAACAAAATGCGATGCGCATGCACGCAACAACGTTTGGCGCTGTTCCTAGTTTTACCTATTTCCAACCTCAAACGCTTGCAATTTTAACCGCCGTTCGCAACATGCGAAAACAAGGTGTAGAATGTTATAGTACTGTGGATGCCGGGCCCAACGTTAAGATTATTTGTGCCTCTTCTGATAACGAATTGATTATGCACAAACTTTCCAAAATCGTTCATCAAGACCAATTGCTAGTTTGCAAACCCGGTCCAGGCATCACATACCTATAAAATTAATTTTAATGTTGAAGGGACATGATCCATTGATTACGGTGAAAGCACCTGGAAAACTCTATATCGCAGGAGAATATGCGGTTGTAGAGTCAGGATATCCAGCGATTATTGTGGCGCTAAACCAATTTGTTTCAGCGTCAATTGAAAAAACTAAAAATATTGGTCGGATCGTTTCTGAACAATACCATGAGAATTCTATTATTTGGCGACGCGAAGGTTCTAAAATGGTTTTTGATAATCGTGATAATCCATTCCATTACATTCTTTCGGCGATTGCGATCACTGAAGAATATGCAAGCAACCTTCACAAAGATCTCGGCCTCTATAATTTATACATCAATAGCGACCTTGACAGTGCAGATGGTAAAAAATACGGTTTGGGCAGTTCTGCAGCAGTTACCGTTGCGACAATTAAAGCATTGGCGAAATTTTACCATCTACCATTAACTAAAGATATTCTCTTTAAGTTATCTGCAATTGCCCACTTTGATGTTCAAGGAAACGGATCATTGGGTGATATTGCAGCCAGTGTCTATGGTGGTTGGATTGCCTATCACTCCTTTAATCGTGACTGGCTCGCTGTCCAACGACGACAGACCACGTTAATGGATTTATTAGAGAAAAAATGGCCTGGTCTTGATATCGAACTTTTGACACCTCCCGCAGGTCTTAAACTCATGATTGGTTGGACGGGCTCCCCCGCTTCCACTTCCCATTTAGTTGATAAAGTGGCAATGGGCAAAGTAAAAGACCATCGCGAGTACCAAGTCTTTCTTAAAGAAAGTAAAGCTTGTCTTAAAGAAATGATCAAGGGATTTCATGATCAATCAATTACCGTCATTCAAAATCAATTACGAATTAACCGAAAAGTTTTAAAGAAGCTTAGCGACTTTAGTAACGTTTTAATTGAGACGCCAACGTTGAAAGAAATGATTAATGATGCCGAAACAGCCGGTGGAGCTGCTAAAAGTTCTGGCGCTGGTGGCGGTGATTGTGGAATCGTTTTAATCGATCAAAATCGCCCAACAGAAACGTTATTAACCACATGGCAAAAAAAGGGAATCAAACAATTAAACTTCAATGTGCATAATGTGACCGAACTTTAAGGAGAGCAACCTATGAAAGATATTCAATCTCACCGAAAAGATGAACATGTTTCTTTAGCAGAACACTTCTACCAAACGCAATCCACAGCTGGATTTCAACAAGTTCGTTTGTTACCGAATACACTTCCAGAGATCAGTCAAAAACAAGTCAGCTTAAAAAGCCAAATCGGGGGAATCGTTACAGATTACCCTTTTTATATTGAGGCAATGACTGGTGGAAGTGACTATACTGGTAAACTGAATGCCAGTTTAGCCAGAATTGCAAAAGCAACTCACCTGCCTATGGCTGTGGGTTCACAAAGTATTGCAATTCGGGAACCCAGATTACAAGACACTTTTCAAGTTGTTCGTCAGATTAATCCCAATGGGTTGATCCTCGCAAATATTGGTGCTAATCATTCACCTACTGAGGCACAAAAGGCTGTTGATATGATTCAAGCCGATCTTCTTGAAGTTCATGTAAATGCTATTCAGGAGATAATCATGCCTGAAGGTGACCGGGCCTTTAATTGGTTACAAAATATTGGTGAAATTGTCCAACATGTTTCCGTCCCCGTTATCGTTAAAGAAGTCGGCTTCGGTATGACTAGAGAAACAATGCAAAAACTTAATTCCGTTGGAGTTCAGTTTATAAACGTTGCTGGCCGTGGTGGAACAAATTTTGCCAAGATCGAAAATGCTCGCCGCCATGATAAAGCCTATAGCTATTTACAGGATATTGGATTAACAACGGTGGAATCCTTGTTAGAATCACAAGCACTTCAAAATGAGTTAAAAATCTTTGCCTGCGGTGGCATTCGAACACCTTTGGACATGGTTAAAAGTTTTGCTTTAGGTGCTAATATGGTTGGTGTTGCTGGTGCTATTCTGCATTCGCTCTTAAGAAATGGTGAGGACGATACCATTACCCTCATTACCAGCTGGCAGTCGCAACTCAAAGATTTATTAACGATTCAGGGTGTCCAAACCATTCAACAATTAAACTTTAAAAATCTTATTTTTGATACCTCACTAAGTCACTATTGTGAGCAGCGTCAAATTAAACTCTTCTAACTCGAAAGAGCGCCAGACAACATTTGTCTGACGCTTTTTTTCTTAATTTTAAATTTATTTATTGACACTAAAGCGTAGTTTTTTAGGATAAAAGTTCTTAACTACGCCATTAACCACTTTTCCAAAACCAATCGTTAATTTATGGCAAGTTAAAACATGCCAGCCATTAGCTATTTCTGAGATGGTAAATGTATCACCGTGAACATAGTCTGCCCATTGTGTTTCAGTAATTGAAACTGGGTTCTGAAAATCTTTTGGTTGAAATGCCAAAGCTAAAGGTAATGCGGGTTCAAACCGATTTTTCTTAAACACCCCAAGATTGACTCCTGGCCGTGTTACCTGTAATTTGGTAAGATCTGGTAAGCCAGCTGGCATTGCATACAAATGATCGCCAAATGCCAACAAACGAGAATCATCAATCTTAATTGACAACAATTGATCAGCAACTTTATGCCAATCCTGTCGTTGTGGTCTCGTCACATTACTCTTCTGCGGCTTAGGCTCTTTAATCTCAGAATCTGTAACTTGCTTTTGTAACTGAGCGATAAAATGGCCTTCCCCTCGCATTTGATGAGGAAATATTCTGAGGGTCTTAGTCAATTCAGAATTACCATCCGCCCACTCAGGACGACCATCTGTCATTCCCGGATACTTTTTGATTGGTAAAAGTTTTAAATCTGAATATTCTTGTAACAACCAAGCCATATTCTGTTCGTCTTCCTCGGGTGCAAATGTACATGTTGAATAAATCAAACGGCCACCAGGCCTCAACATTGACAATGCACTCTTTAAGATTTTTCTTTGCCGACTAGCGCAAGATAGTGGATATTCAAGTGTCCAATATTGTACCGCTTCGTGATCCTTACGAAACATTCCCTCCCCAGAACAGGGCGCGTCAACAACTACGACATCAAAAAATTCCGGAAAATGTTTTTCCAAACTATTTGGAGACTCGTTTGTCACAATTGTATTTTGTAGACCAAATCTCTCCACATTTTCAGCTAAAATTCCAGCTCGTTTTCGATTAATTTCATTTGAAACCAACAGACCCGCCTGATCCATATAACTTGCTAAATGAGTTGTTTTCCCACCTGGAGCTGCGCAAAGATCTAAAACGCGATCACCAGGTTTAGGATGGGCTACCTCACCTACATACATGGCACTGGGTTCTTGACTATAAATCAGCCCGCTTTGATGATCAATTGTTTTCCCACTTACAGCTCCATAATAACCAAACTGACAATAAGGAACCGGGTCAGTCGTATCATGATCAGTTGGTTGAATCTTATTTTTTAAAGGATTTACTCGAAAACCTCTAGTTGGCTCACCATTTAAAGCCTGAAAAAAAGCTGGAGCTTCATCTTTTAATAGTTTTGTATACTTTTGAACAAAAGCTTCTGGTAATTGCATAATTCCACTCATTTCTAAAATTGATAGCATCCATCTTAAATCTATGTTAGTTTAAATTAAGATACATTACTTTTATTATAAAGCTTATTGGAGTTGAATAACATGCCACAAAAATTAATCACAATCGATCTTGACGGAACCACCCTTAATAATCAAAATCAAGTTTCCCCAAAAACAATTCAAGTAATTAAAAAGGCAAGTGCTGCCGGTCATATAGTAAGTATTGTAACTGGACGTCCTTACCGAATTTCTGAGAATATTTATGACCAGTTGCAATTAAAGACGCCCATGGTTAATTTTAACGGTGCTCTAACTCATATTCCCCATCAACATTGGGCTGGTGAGTATAAACGAACCATCAATAAAGCGATTGTTTTTGATATGATGGCTAATCGAAAAAAATTACAATTAGAAATGATCGCTGCTGAAGGTAAACATACTTATTTGGCTGATCATTTACCCCCATCATCTCTAGATTTCTTTCCAACTACTTTGAATCAGAATCAGCATCTTTCCCGAAATTCACTCAAAAGAAATCCTACCTCCATGATCCTTTTTGTGGCCCCTCATCAAGAACAGGTTGTGCGAAACATTGTGATGCATAACTATGGCGCCCAAGTCGATATTGGTGTTTGGGGTGGTCCTAACAGTGTCTTAGAGGTTGTCTCAAAAGGTATTCAAAAGGCTAAAGCTGTGGCTTATATTGCTCACCAATATCATATTGATCGTCAAAATATTATTGCCTTTGGGGATGAGCATAATGATGCTGAAATGCTAGATTATGTCGGTCGTGGGGTTGCCATGCAAAATGCAACACCCATCATCAAAGGGATTGCTAATGACGTTACTGAGTTTGATAATGATCATGACGGTCTGGCAAGATATCTAGAAAATTATTTGTATTTAGCTAATTAAATTTTGTTTAAAAAGGAGTAACCCGCGACGGTCACTCCTTTTTAGATAGGCAATTTATTTTTCATCACTTCTCAAAATACCGCCGTCACTATAACGGTCTGGACGCATTTCGTTTAACACAATGTGAATATGTTCAGCAGGAGCCCCAGTGTTCTTCGATACAGCACTGGTAACATCTTTCACTAAGTTGCGTAACTGATCAGTAGAACGCCCTTCAATCAAATCAATATGTACTAATGGCATATTATGATACCTCCTCATTTGTTTTATCCATTGTCGCAATCTTTTCCATAAATTTCAAATAATATTTTATGCTAAAATGAGAGTCATATATATAAACGTATTTTTCGAGGAGGAAATTTAATGACAAATCAATCCAATCCCTATTCAGCCTGCACTAGTTTTCTAGCTGGCCGTTTGGCAACCACCGATGGTTCTACTTTAATTGGCCGAAATGAAGACTCACAAGCTGCCTGGCCCAAACATTTTGTAGTCCACCCCCATCATGAATATTCTGAACCGCAAATCTTTAAATCTACGGATAATGGCTTCACACTTAACCTTCCTAAAATTTCCGCTAAATACACGGCAACTCCCGAATGGACCGATAAATTCGGCTTATTTGAAGAAGATGGCATCAACGAATATGGCGTTGCAATGAGTGCCACTGAAAGTGCTTATACAAATAACCAAGCGTTGGGTGCCGATCCCCTTGTAGAAAATGGGATTGGCGAAGAAGCAATGGTCACCGTTACATTGCCCTATATCAAAACTGCTCGTGAAGGCGTCGCTTATTTAGGAAACATTGTCGAAAAGTACGGAACGTCTGAAACAAATGGCATTCTCTTTTCCGATCAAACTGAAGTCTGGTATATGGAAACTGCTGCTGGTCATCAATGGGTGGCTCAACGAATTCCTGATGATGCCTATGCAGTCGTGGCCAATCAGCTTTCAATTCAAGAAATTGATTTTGATGATGACGATAACTTCATGACCGTTCCAGGTTTGACTGAGTTCGTTGCCCAAAATCATTTAAACACACAAACTAGTGGCTTTAACTTCCGAAATATTTTTGGAACTAATGATCTGTCCGATGAATTTTACAATAATCCGCGGGTTTGGTACGGGCAAAAGCTATTGAACCCTCACACAGAGCAGCAACCTCAAAGCCATGAATTGCCTTTCATTTGTCATGCCGAAAAACTAATTCAAGTAGCTGATGCCAAACAGATTTTAAGTTCCCATTTTCAAGGAACTCCCTTTGATCCAATTGGCGTTGGCAACTCTCGAGAACGAACTCAATATCGACCAATCAGTTTAGCTAAAACGCAAGAATCACATATTTTGCAAATTCGGCCAACCCTACCAACAGAAATTGCTGGAATTCATTGGCTGGCTATGGGTGTTGCTGCTCAGAGCCTTTATATTCCGTTTTACGCAGGCATTAAAGACACCCCTGCCAGTTACAAGCGTGGCAACAAAACTTTCCAACCTGACTCTGCCTACTGGATTTACAAGCAGGCTGGTGTTCTGGTAGATACCAACTATTTAGACTTTGGCTCCTTACTTGAAGATGTCCAAAATAAAGTTAGTCAGCAACTCAATCAAAATTTGCAGATCAGTGATAAAATGGCCCGCAAACTTGAGGGCAAACAACTGGAAAATTATTTAACTAGTCAAAGCAACCAAAATGCAGATCTAGGTCTGCAAGCCATGCAACAATTGACGGCCCAACTAATCACAAAAATGACTGATTTATCACCACTAAACTTTAAACAAGATATGAACTTATAACTTAATCTTTAAATGGTTATCAACCTTGTTTTTTAAGCTATCTCTTGATTCTTCAAAAAAATATTTGTGAGACAAAAACCAAATTGAAAAAGTTAAGCTGATAAAAAAACTACTGCTTCCACCAATAACATGGCGAATGCAGTAGTCTTTTTTTAAAGTTTCATTTAAAAATACCAGCCGAATTTACAATTCAAGTGCAACACCTGATCAGCTAGACCAAAAATAGACAAAATAGGCCATGGAGACCTAGACTTAAAGTGACTAAGCTCAAGAAAGGAGTCTCCATGACCCAAACCAAGAATAGCACTATGTCTGTTTATCAACAACTAAAACCCGAAGAAAGAGGTATGATCCAAACTTTAAATCGCCAAAATGTTCCCGTTCGTGAAATCGCTAGAGAGCTTCACAGAAGTCCTAGTACGATTAGCCGTGAATTACATCGCGGAACGGTTAAACAACGCGATACTAACTACTTATTTTTCACTAACTACTATGCTGATGCCGGTTGTAAAAGGCACCCGTAAAATGTAGGAAA